>JAAYVZ010000003.1 GCA_012516935.1 Holophagae bacterium | reverse complement strand
CTCGGCCTCACCCTCGTCGTGATGCTCGCGCTCGCCGTCGCGGCCATCCACGCCAACCGCCCCGACCTCATGCGATCGCTCGTCGGGAGCCCACGACGCCGAGCCGCCTGACCCGCCGCGGCCTCGCTGGCCCATCCCGCCGGCACCGCCGGGCAGCGGTAGCCCTCCTCCACCGCACCCGCGCTCCCCCTCCCCACCGCCTCGCCGGCCTCCTCGCCCGCCCTGGCGGCTTCCCAGCCCGCCAACCACCCGCCCTGCCCGGCTCCGTCACCCCGCCCGACCCCTACAACGCAAAGACCTCCGTACCCGCAGGGGTTGGCGCGCGGTGTTCGCGGGTGTATCGTTCGGCGTTCACCCGCTCCGCACCGGGGCGGGTGATCCTGGGACAGAGCTTGCGGGCGGGAGGCGGCCGATGTTGAAGAAGTACCACATGGTCGAAGGCAGGATCGTGCCGACCGACGCCGAGCCGGCGCCGATCTGGGTTCTGGTGTGCCCGGACGAGGTCGAGAAACGCATGCTGGTCGATACGCTCAAGGTCGACGAGCACACCCTCAACTCGGCGCTCGATCCCGACGAGGTGTCGCGTCTCGAGTTCGAGCCCGAGCACCTGGCACTGATCTTCAAGCGACCCAAGAGCTACACGGCGGAGGACAACTTCCTGTTCAAGGTCCTGTCGGCGGGGGCGTTCCTGTTCAAGGACCGGCTCGTGGTGGTGCTTTCCGAGGACGTACCGCTGTTCGACGGCAAGCTCTTCCAGCGCACCGCGACCGTCGCCTCGGCGATGATCAAGCTCATCTACCGGACGGTGTTCCATTTCGTCGAGCACCTCAGGGTCATCAACATGCTGTCGGACTCGCTCGAGAACAAGATCAGCCAGGCGATGGAGAACCGGTACTTGCTGAGCTTGTTCACGCTCGAGAAAAGCCTCGTGTACTACCTCAACGCCATCAATGCCAACGCCAACGTGCTCGAAAAGATCCGCGCGGCCTCCTCGCGCCTGGGTTTCTCCACCGAGGACCAAGAGGCGATGGAGGACCTGGCGATCGAGAACCAGCAGTGCTACAAGCAAGCCGAGATCTACTCGAACATTCTCTCGAGCCTGATGGACGCCCGGGTCTCGATCGTCAACAACAATATCTCGATGTTGATGAAGAGATTGAACATCATCACCATCGGCATCATGGTGCCGACGTTCGTGGTGTCGGCGTTCTCGATGAACGTCAGCCTGCCGCTCCAGCATCATCCCTGGGCGTTTTGGATAGCCATGGGGATGGCGTTCTCGGCGATGCTCGGATTTCTGGGTTGGTGGTGGTGGCGGAAGTGGTAGGCCGCCAAGTGACGGTTGTTGGTTGATGGGTGTGGGGTGGTTCGCCGGCTCGAAGGCGCTCAGCGGATCGCCTCGAAGATACCGAGCTGGCGGTTTTTTCGCACGTTGTTCCAGGCAAAACAGCGGCCGTTCATGGCGATGTAGACGCCGGGCGGGAGCGCCTGCGCGAACGCGATCGCCGAGCCCAGGTTGAACAGGCCGTCGGAGCTGCCGAATGCGTAAGGAACCATGGCTCCGGTGAGCACCACGGTCTTGTCGCTGATGGCCTCGCCGAGCCGGTGGGCAGTGTCGGCCATGGTGTCGGTGCCGTGGGTCACGACGATGCGCTCCTCCGGGCACTGCCGGCAGTTCTCCAAGATGATGCCCCGGTCAGCATCGCTCATCTCGAGCGAATCGACCATCATCACGGTACGTATGACGACGTCGGCGCGGCAGCGGCCGAGGCGCAGCATCTCGTGTACGTGTGTGTCCTGGAAGAAAAGGCGCCCATTGATCTCGTCGTACTCCTTGTCGAACGTCCCGCCGGTGATGAGGATACGGATCGCCATGTGGGCGACGATAGCACACCGCCATCTCGACCGGCGCCGGCCGCGGAGGTAAGCTTGCCCGGACCAAGGAGGTGGGAATGCGCGGGTCGTGGCTGATGCTCGCAGTGGTGCTGGTCAGCATGGTGTGCTCGACGAGTTGCGCCCGGGGCGAGAGCGGTGGCAGGGCGCCGGCGAGCAGTTCGACCGCCGGTGGGGCGCCGACCGCCACGGGCGCGCTGGCGATCGTGCCGGATATCGCGGCGCGCCGGGCTCAGCTCGTGCGCAAGCCGCTGACGGTGGACCTCGGGAGCTTGCCGGACAGCGAACGCAAGGCGCTCGACCATCTGGTGGCGGCAGCCAAGGTGATCGACGAGGTGTTCCTGCTGCAGGCGTGGCGCGACAACCCGGCGTTTGCCGAACGCGTGGCTGCCCTCACCGGGCCGCTAGCCGCCCCGGCCCAGGACTACTACCGGATCATGGGTGGGCCGTGGGACCGCCTCAAGGCGTACGAACCGTTCCTGGGCACAGCGAAGCGCCCGGCTGGAGTCGGTTTCTACCCAGAAGACCTCAGCCAGGACGAGCTCGAACGTTGGATCAAAACGCACCCTGGCGATCAGCCTGCTTTGACCTCGTCGTTCTCGGTCGTCGAACGGGAAGGCCGGAAGCTGGTCGCAAAGCCCTACAGCGAGGTTTACAAGCCGCTTCTCGACAGGGCGGCTGCGGCGCTCAGGGCCGCGGCGGCGGCCACCGACAACGCGAGCCTGAAGAGATTCGCCGAGCTGCGGGCGTCGGCGTTCGCCAGCAACGACTACTTCGACTCCGACATGGCGTGGATGGACCTCGACTCGGCGATCGAGGTGGTCATCGGTCCCTATGAGACGTACGAGGACAGCCTCATGGGCTACAAAGCGGCGTTCGAGGCGTTCATCTGCGTGACGCAGCCGACCGACTCCGAGCGCCTTGCGGTGTTCAAGAAGTGGCTGCCGTTCCTCGAGTCCCACTTGCCGATCCCGGACGAGCACAAGAACACCACGCGCGGCGGTGAGTCGCCGATTCGCGTTGCAGATCTGGTGTTCTCGGCGGGTGATGCGCGCAAAGGGGTGCAGACGCTGGCGTTCAACCTTCCCAACGATGAGCGCGTGCGCGAGGCCAAGGGCTCCAAGAAAGTCCTGCTCAAGAACATGATGCTGGCCAAGTACGAGGCGATCCTGATGCCGATCGCGAGCCGCGTGCTGCCGGTCAAACCCAACTTGCAGGTGGATTTCGAGTCGTACTTCCACTTCATCCTCTTCCATGAGCTGTCACACGGGCTGGGGCCAGGGCGGATCACGGTCAAGGGACGGCAGACCGAGGCCCGGCTGGAGCTCAAGGAGCTGTACCCGGCGATCGAGGAAGCGAAGGCCGACGTGCTCTCGGTGTTTGCCCTGGGTCGGCTCGCCGCCGAGGAGGTGGTGCCGGTTTCGGTCGTCCGGGCGCTGCCCTGGAGCTACGTCGCCGGGCTGTTCCGCGCGGCTCGGTTCGGCACGACCGAGGCGCACGGCCTCGGTGTCGTCATCCAAGCCAACTACCTGCTCGACAAGGGAGCCATCGTCATCGACAAGGACGGCCGGTTCGCGCCCGAGCTGGCGACGCCCAAGGCGTTTTCCGGCGCCCTCAAGGCGTTGGCGACCGAGCTCCTGATGATCGAGGCGGAGGGGTCGTACGTGAAGGCGCAGGCGCTCGTCAAACGGTACGGCAAGGTGCGGCCGGAGATGGCCAAGCTCCTCGCGCACCTCGAGAGCGTGCCGGTGGACGTGGATCCGGTGTTCGAGGCGGATGGGGAATAGTGG
Source organism: Holophagae bacterium (assembly GCA_012516935.1). Taxonomy (GTDB): domain Bacteria; phylum Acidobacteriota; class Thermoanaerobaculia; order Thermoanaerobaculales; family Thermoanaerobaculaceae; genus JAAYVZ01. Next base: position 1,189 of record JAAYVZ010000003.1, on the reverse strand, counting down.
CTGGTGGCTTTCGCGGTTGATGGTTAGGTATCGGGGGCAAGGGGAGAGGAGGCCGAAGCATGGCGAACGCGAGGTTGGTGTGGCAGGAGGGGCTGCGGTTCGAGGCGACCGCGGGGTCGGGACGCAGCGTGACCGTGGACTCGCCGAAGCAGGAGGGGCATCAGGGGCCGTCACCGATGGAGCTGGTGCTGATCGGAATCGGCGGCTGCATGGCGATGGATGTCGTGTCGATCGTGCAGAAAATGAAGCAGCCGATAACCGGTCTCGAGGTCCGTCTGCACGGTGAGCAGAGCCCGAACCACCCCAAGTACTACACCAGCATCGAGCTGACTTTCGTGGTGCGAGGTGCCGGCGTCGATCGGGAACGCGTCGAGCGGGCCATCGAGCTATCCCGCACGACGTACTGCTCGGCCATCAGCTCTCTGCGCCCCGACTGCGCCATCACCACCCTCGTCGAGCTCACGGACTGAAAGCCGACCGACGGTCGGGGCAGATATGCCCGTCCCGACGCCGTCCGGATCCACGCCCACATCCAGGTTTTCATTGCTGGGGGGGTGGGGGAGGGTAGCCGGACGGCGGCGCTGTGTTGGGGGCAAGGGCGAGCCCCTCAGCTCTCGAGTGTCATCCGGGTGGGCGGTTGCGCACGGATTTCTGACCCTCAACCGATCGGGCAGCGGTGGTCAGAGGAATCCGGCAACGAGCAACAACAGCAGGAGTGCCGCTGCCAGCACCTCGAGGCCGCCCGTCCGTGTTCCGGCGGAGGAGAAAGCTTGGGCGGAGCCGGCCGCCAGGCGTTTCATGGTGCCTCCTCGTCCGGTGTACGGTGCGACCGCCCCGGCCGTTGCTGGCACCGTGATAGGCTCGGTCGACGGTGGATACGTCCTGGGTTCTGGCGGCGTTCTCCGAGGTCGCCCTCAAGAGGGGTAACCGGGGGTTTTTCGAACGGCGGCTGCGCGAGAATGTGCTGGCGTCGCTCGCCGGCCTCCCTGTGGCCGAGCTCGGTGTTCGCGGGCGCATCGTCATACGGTTCTCCGAGCCCGTGAGGTTCGCAGCGGTCGCCGAGCGGCTCTCCTGTGTGCTCGGCTTGAGTTGGTTCGCTCCGGTGATCATGGCCGGTCGCACGCTGGCCGAGGTCGAGGCCTCCGTGATGGCGAGCCTCGACCCGGGGGGGGCTCGCTCCTTCGGGGTG
>JAAYVZ010000293.1 GCA_012516935.1 Holophagae bacterium | reverse complement strand
CTCGCCGGCCGCTGGGGCGCAGCCGGGGGCGGAGGACGCCGTCCTGGCGGCATCGAGTGACGACCAGTGGGAGGCGTTTTTGAAGCGCTACCGGGAGGTCCGCAAGTATCCGCGCGATCTGGTCGTCAAGCTGAGCCCCAACCTGGCCTACCCGGCGATCTTCATGCGCCACAAGATGGAGATCGTGGACGAGGATGCCGAGTGGGTCTACCTGCGCAACCTGCCGATCGAGGACCCCGACTCGCGCGCTCACCGGACCTGGGTGATGCGGCAGACCATCGAGGTTCGCGAGCTGATGCGGCAGGAGGCGGCCGCGGAGCAGTTCGTCATGGACCCGGCGGTCGAGCACCCGTTGCCCGGCTTTTCCGACCGTATCCACCTCGAGGAGCGCTCGAGTGGGCTTCCTATCCAGGGCCGGTGGGGGCTCGGTGTCGCGGTCGCCGACATGAACGGCGACGGGCTGGTCGACCTGGTGCTGCCGCCGGTCCGTCTCGGCAAGCCGTACCCGACGGTGTTCCTCCAGACCAGCACCGGGTGGCAGGAATGGACCGCGGTGCAGTGGCCGGAGATCAAGCTCGACTACGGCGACGTGCAGGTGGCGGACTTCGACGGCGATGGTCACCTCGACATCGCCCTGGCGTGCCACTTTCTGCGCAACTACGTCCTGTACGGCAACGGCAAGGGCGACTTCACGCGCTGGACGGAGCTGCCTCGGGCCAGCGAGCGGATCACCTCCCGGGCGCTGGTCAAGGCCGACTTCGACGGTGATGGGCGCATGGACCTGGCAACGCTGGCCGAGCTGGACGTCGATCTGGCGACCAACGCGCAGCATCTCGGGGCCCTCGTCCAGGTGCTGCTGAACACTCCCAAGGGGTGGCAGGCGCTCGAGATCGAGGGCGGTGGCCGCGACGTCTACGGCGATCACCTCGCGGTCGGCGATTTCAACGCCGATGGGCGGCCCGACCTGCTCGTCTCCTCGCACAAGAACTCGAACCGCCACCTGATCTTCTTAAACCGCGGCGACGGGCGGAGCTTCCGTCCGGTGAGCAGCCGTGAGTTCCCGTATCTCGGCTACGTATTCGGGGTGGCGGCCGGGAAGCTGGACGGCACGCGGGGCGACGCGGCGGTGGTCGGAGCGTTCCAGAGCGTGCGAGCCGGCAGCCAGCAGCATCCCATGAACGGCGTCATCGTCTACACGCTGGGCCCGGGTGAGGACGAGCCGGCGGTGGCGCGCACCGTGGTGGCGGTGGATGGGCGCGAGTACGACGCCTACGTCTCGGCCCTGGTCGCGGACGTGGATGGCGACGGCCGGAACGACCTCGTGATGGGGCGCCGCAACGGCACCGTCGAGATCTACCTCCAGGGTCTGGAGGGACAGCTCGTGCGCGAGTACAGCCCGGAGCTCGATTTCGGCGACGCCTATATCAATGCGCTCGCGGTGGCCGCCCCGGGCAGCGGCAGCGAGCGGATGCTGATCGTGGTGTCCTCCGACGGCAAGTCCACAGCGGGCTCGGTGCGGGCGTTCGCGGTTCGCCGGGGACCCTTGACACGGGCGACGGTGGCGCGCTAGCGTGTGCCGTGGTCACGGTGCGCCGCCAGCAGGGCTTGACAGGAGGGTTGGGGCGTACTAGCTTATATGCTGTGGCAGCATAGAGAGGCAAGGCCAACGTGAAGATGGACGAAAAAAACTGCGGGGAGGTGATGGCATCGCGGAGAGAGCGTCGTGGCGTGGCCGTTCCGACTCAACTCGAAGTTACTGCTAGGAAGGAGAATGATGGCATGAAGAAGATTTTTGCTGTGACTCTGGTGGCGGCGTTGGCCCTGTTCGCGGGCTCGGCGTACGCCAACTTCTGCGCCCGCGACGTCGTGCCTGCCTCGACGTTGCTGGTGCCGTACGTGGCGGTGTCGATGAACGGCTCGGTGCCTGACCCGTCGGGGGCGACCACCCTGCTGTCGGTCACCAACACCTCGTACGAGGCGACGATCATCCACGTCACGGTGTGGAACGCGATCTCCGAGCCGATCCTCGACTTCGACGAGGTCCTGTCCGGCTACGACGTGTGGGTCATCAACTTCCGTGACCTGCTGTCGGGCAACTGGTCGGCGTTCGACACCTCGCGCGCGTCTACGGCTTACCCGAACACCGAGCCCGGGGTCCTGAAGCGGACGCCGTTCGAGTGGGGCCCGGACGGCCGCTCAGCGTACGGCGGCGTGCCTGCTCCGTTCACCTCGCCGTGGTCCCGCGGGCTGCCCGTGCCGCAGAAGACCGACGTCCTGCCGGCCACCAACTGCAACATGCCGTTCGGCAACACGGTCGGCGCTGTGTACGCCCCGCTCGTGGTCGAGGCCCTGCAGGATCCCCTGTTCGCTCGTGGCCACCTGGGCTGCGGCACGCAGGTCGTGGCGCGTCACAAGGACGACTGGCTGTCGAGCCTGACTGACAACCCGCTGTTCTTCTACGTCACGGTCGACAACTTCAAGCGGTGTGACCTGGTCTTCCCCGGGGACATCAACTACTTCGGCCGAGAGGGTCGCTACAACTACGAGAACGTGCTGATCGGCGAGATCTACTGGGTCGATGCGGCCCATAACTACTCCGAGGGGACGCCGGCCGTCCACATCGAGTCCGATGTAAACTCCGAGCTCGCCGACGTGACCAGCGAGTTCTACCTCGAGAAGACCGTAGACCCGGCCACCTACCTCGAGCCGCTGGCCACCGCCTTCGGCTTCAAGTACTACAACGGTGGCGGCGTGACCTCCTCGGCGATCGTCTGGAAGAACTTCTGGGAGTTCTCGATCCCGCTGGACAATCCGCTCAAGAATGTGAACGACTGCGGCGCCTACCTGTACTACGCGTGGGACGAGGACGAGCACGTCATCACCCGTGGCCAGATCTGCCCCGTGTCGCCGTGCCAGGGCGCCGACATCGACCCCAACGAGTTCCCGTTCGAGACCCAGATGGTCCCGATCAGCTCGGCCAACTTCGACCTGCCGGCGACGGCTGGGTGGATGTTGCTGGTGTTCCCGCCGTCGTACGACGCCAACTTCTGGGCTCCGAACGGCGATCCGACGCCGAACGCCGTCCTGCTCAACCGCGACTACCAGGCGTGGGTCGGCACCCGCATCGAGTACGGCACCTACTCCATGGGTCTCGAGGCGGCGACGATGGCCAACGCCCACTGCTTCCCGGATCAGCGGCTGCCTTGGCTGGGCGTCAACTACCCGCACTGGGGTGCGTACAGCTACGACTGGTAAAGCGACGTTCCGGCGGTTCAGTAAGTAGCACGTGTATCGTGGTTTCGTGGCGGGCGGGGCGCGGGGCCCCCCCCCCCCCCGCCACGAAACCACGATACACGTGCTACTTACTGAACCGCCGGAACGTCGCTTTACCAGTCGTAG
>JAAYVZ010000292.1 GCA_012516935.1 Holophagae bacterium | reverse complement strand
GTGTTCGACGTCAGCACCCCCGCCTCGCCGATCCAGGTCGCCTTCCACCAGGATGCCGGCCTGAAGGCCAACATCCGGGATTACGGGCCGTCGTACGTGTGGGGGCCGACGCTCATCAACAAGGGCACCGACAACAACCCGCAGTGGCGGGCCTACACCTTCAAGGGCGGCGGCAAGCAGGTGTACATCTACGACTTCAACAACCCGGAAGCCCCGATCCAGCTCGCCGCGACGACGCCGCCGGGCGACGGTGGGATTACGGCGGTGGCGACCGACGGCCAGCTCCTGGTGGCGCACGCTTTGGTGGCCCCGCCGCTGCCGACCCCGCAAGTTCACTACTACTCCGTCGGCACCGACTCGTTCGTCGACATCCCGGCCAGCTTTCTCTGGCTCGCCGAGCGCGACCGGATGGGAGAGGATTCGGCCGCAGAGATCGCCCTGTTTCCCGGCTCGCCGACCTACAAGGTGTTCGTCGCCTCGCGCATCCGCGCCTACCAGAGCACGGTGCAGGCGAGCTGCCTGAGCACCACCCCGACCGCCAGGCTGGGGGCGGTGCGAAAGCCCGGTCAGAGCGGTACTCCCACCTGTCAACCGGCTCACCCCGGTGCCGCGCTCGGCTTCCCCGGCGACATCTTCACCCTCAGCAACCAGTCCTCGAGCGGCCTCACGCTCTACAAGCTCGAGGTGACCGGGCCCGACCAGTACTTCGCGGACCTCACGCCCAGTTTCGGGAGCGGCCAGCTCGACTGGACCTCGCCGCCGGCAGGGCCACTCGGCGAGTACACGTTCACCCTCACGATGCGGGATGCCCAGCTAGCCCCGCTCACCGCCACCGCGTACGTGCAGCTCTGTGGCGACCCGCATGCGCGCCTGGCCATCACCCACGTAAAAGCTCCCGGAAGTAACTGGGCGGCGTGCACGAGCTGCTCGTGGCTCGCCGGTTACAGCGTGCGGCTGTCGGCCGCCTCCTCCGATGGTCACCCCGGGTGGGGCCCCGACAACCCGGTATGGAATGTCCGCCACTGCCCGGCCGGCGCCGGCTGCCAGCCGGCGCCCGCGAGCGACTACGTCAACCCCGGCAACGGCACGCTCGAGCTCACCCTCAACAGCACGGGCGACTACAAGGTCGGGGCCACCGTGACCTACCCGTTCTGGGAGCCGCCGGTGGCGACTGGCGACACCACGCTCCACTCCGGTGCGGTGACCGCGAGCTTCAGCGCCACGCAAGGCAGCACGCCGATCCAGAACAACGGCACGGTCACCGTGTCGCAGCCCGTCGCGCTCACCTTCACCGGGCAAGTGGCGACCGGAACCACCGCCACCTGTAGCTGGGCTTTGGGCCCGCCGCATTGGCCCGGGGTCCAGCAAAGCTGTACGGTGGCCGGGCCAGCGATTCCCGCCGGTACCTTGCAAGCCAACCAGCAGTACACGCTGACGCTCACCGCCACGACGAGCCCGATCCCCGACCAGGCCGTGGCGACGTTGACGTTCACCGCCACCGAGATCACCGGCGACTTCTCGTGGTCGCCGCCCACCCCCAACATCGGCCAAACGGTCACGTTCACCCCGCAGAACCTGCCGTCGGATGTTAAGAGGTTGAAGTGGACGTTCGGGGAGGCGGGGTGCGACCCGGTTGCCCACCCGGCGACGATCGAGGCCCCGTGCCTCATGGGCACCTGTGCTGCAGCGCCCTTCCAGTTCAAGTTCGGCGGCTCCAAGACCGTCGTTTTGTCGGCGTCCACCGACTCGGTCAACTTCACGCAGGTGGCCGCTCACCAGCTCAACGTCAACTTCGCTGGCTCGTGCGTCACCTGCACCCCGCCTTCGGCGCCCTACAACGTGGTACCGCAGCCCGGCGGCCAGGCGACGGCCGGCAACGTGCAGTTCTCGTGGACGGCGTCCTCCGGCACGGCGCCGATCAGCTACCAGATGTACCTGGGGCCGATGGCCGGTTGCAGCTCGAGCACGACCTCCTGCAGCCAGACCATCAGCAATGCCGGCAGCTACTCGTGGACCGTCAAGGCCAGCAACGCCTGCGGCTGGGCGACGTCGACCGCCACCAGCTTCACGGTCGGCTCGGCCGGCACGCCGCCGAGCCCGCCGGCGCTCGTTAGCCCGGCCAATAACTACAACCAACCCGGTGGCTCGGTGACGTTCACCTGGGCCGCCTCGACCGGTTCCTCGCCGATCACCTACGACGTCATCCTCGGGTCGCAGGTGCCGGCCTGCAGAAACGTCGCGGGCACGACGTGCACGGCGACGATCTCGGCTGCCGGGACCTACACCTGGTCGGTGACCGCGAAAAACGCCGCCGGCTCGAGCCAGTCGGAGACGCGGACGCTCGTGATCGGCACCCCGTGCGTGGCCCCGGGGGCGCCCGCCAACCCGACGCCGGCCAGCGGCGGCGTGGTCGCTCCGGGCAGCGTGACCTTGAAGTGGTCGGCACCGACCGCGGGAACCACGCCGTTTTCCTACGACGTGTACCTCGGCAGCCTCAAGGCCTGCTCCGACGCCGCCACCCCGCAATGCGTGGTCAACAACCTCCAGTCCGGGACGTTTTCCTGGTTCGTCAAGGCCAAGAACGCCTGCTCACCCGGCGGGGTGCAAAGCGCCACCTGGACGTTCTCGGTGTGCCAGGCCAGCGCGGTGCCGGTCGCCGACTTCACCTGGTCGCCGAAGGACCCGGTGACGATCGGCGGCGTGCTCCAGGAGCAGCCGTACGTGGGGCAGACGGTCAGCTTCGACCCGGCCGCGACGACCAACTACCCGACGGCGTGGGACTGGACCGACTTCAACACCCCGGCGCCGTGGATCCACTACGATGTCCAGAACCCCACCCACGTGTGGACGACGCCCGGGAACAAGACCGTGCGCCTGAAGGCCACCAACTGCATCGGCAGCTCGCAGTGGGTGACGAAGACGGTCACGGTCTACGCGGACATGCGGCCGGTGACGGCCAGCTTCGTCGCCTCGGTCGCCGACCCCAACCGGCCGCAGGAGGTCACCTTCACCGCCGCCACCGGGGTCAACCAGGGTGAGCCCAACGACTTCACCTGGGACTTCGGCGACGGCACCACGGCCTCAGGCAGCGACAAGGGCACGGTCGTCCACACCTACAAGTGCGGGGCGACGTTCGCCGTGAAGCTCACGGCCACGCGGCGCAAGAGCGGCTCGACGATCTCCTCGTCACCGCTCACCCAGCAGGTGCGGGTGGGGGGCCCGTCGTGCTCGCCGCAGTCGCTACTGGTCGTGGACGTGGTGCGCAACCAGCCGGGGAAGAACGACTCGCTGTGGAACACCGACCTGACACTGTACAACCCGACGGCCGACGAGATGATGCTCAAGATGGCAATGAAGAAGCCCGACGGCTCGCCGCGCGAGGAGTCCCGGACGTTCTCGCTGCTGGCGGGGGAGACGCTCTCGCTCGAGCAGGTGCTCACCTACGTTCAGCTCGACTTCCAGAAGGCCTCGCTGTGGTTCTATCAGGCCGATCCGATCAACCGCGGCATGAAGCCGCTGCCGGTGATCTCCGCCCGCACCCACACCGGCGCGGTGCCGCCGTACGACGACTACGGCCAGTTCGTGATGGTCTACCCAGTCTTCGCGGCCACCGAGGTCAAGCAGACGCTGTACATCACGGGTCTGCGGCACAACGGCAAGGCGGCGCAGGAAGCCGGATGGGGGTTCCGTTCGAACCTGACGATCATCGAGCCGGGCGGCGGGCAGTGGGGTGCCAACGACGTCAAGCTCACGCTGTACAAGGTGGACGACCCCGAATTCGTCAAGCAGCGGCAGCTCTGGGGGGCCGGCAAGTACGGCTACTGGCCCAACAAGCCGCTCCATGAGCTGTTCTCCGATCTCACGGTCGAGGACGACCTCGGACGGGTCATCCTCAAGATCGAGATCGAGCCGGGAGCGTCGATCGCTTTCGGTTGCTCGCTCATCAACAACTACACCAACGCCCCGATCTTCGTGCCGACGCAGGGGTTGGAGTAGCACTCAGCTCGCGGTAGTGCGCACGAGCGGCCCGCGGTGACGCGGGCCGTCTTGCGTGCGTCGCTCGGTTACCGGAACTCCCAGCGGTGCGGGCTGTCGATCAGCCCCGGCTCCCAGCGTGTGGCGTCCACTGCCAGGGCGTGGCGCACCACCACCTGGTCGATGACCTGGAGGGTGCTCTCATCGGCCACGACCACCGTCAGGTCGAGCTCCCCACGCCGAATCGGGAAGCGCTCGAATTGCAGGACAACGGTTTGCTCGTCGCGGGCTCGTAGTGGGGGGAGCTCGTCCCAGCGTGTGGCTGCGGCGAGGAGGCAGACCCCGTGCTGGTCCTCGAAGAAGACGCCGATGTGGACCGGCAGGCCCGGACACGCCCGCGTCAGCCGCGCTGTCACGGTCACTGTGTCCCCGGTGGCCACGTGCTTTGCGGGCTCGATCTGGACGGCGGTGATGCGAGCCAAGGTGCCCTCGGCCGCGGGAGGTGGTGCCTCCAGCTCGCGTTTGCCGCGGTGCCGCAGGTAGTCCTCATAGGCGTGGATCACCTCCGCGGCCGGCCCTGCCGCCGCCACGGCGCCGTCTCGCAGCCACAGCGCCCGCTCGCAGAAACCTGCCACCAGGTACATGGCATGCGAGCAGAACAGCACCGTCCGCCCCTCCTCCTTGAACCGCACCATGCGCTCCACGCACTTGCGCTGGAACGCTCCGTCGCCGACCGCGAGCGCCTCGTCGACCACCAGCACCCGAGGGTCCACATGGGTCGCGACCGCGAATGCGAGCCGGGCGACCATGCCCGACGAGTAGGTGCGGACCGGCTGGTCAACGAACTCGCCCAGCTCGGCGAAGGCGAGAAGCTCGTCCAGCCGCTCCTGCATGACGTCCTCTCCTACCCCGATCAACGCCCCGTAGAGCAGGGCGTTGTCGCGACCGCTGAACTCGGGGTGGAACCCCAGCCCGAGCTCGAGGATGGCAGCCACCGGCGGGGCCACCCGAACGCTTCCTTCGCTCGCCTCCGAGATCCCGGCGACGATACGCAAAAGCGTGCTCTTGCCGGAGCCGTTCTCGCCGATGATCCCCACCGCCTCGCCGGCGCGGGCGAGCAGCGACACGTCCCGCAAGGCGACCTTGACCGGCAGGCCGCCAACCCGCCCGGCGAGCGCCCGCAGGCGATCGAGACGGCGGCGGAACATCGGGTACCGCTTGTGGATCCCCGTCAGCACAACGGTCGCCTCAGTAGTGGGAACGTCCATACCCGTGTCCTCGACGGCGAAGCCTAGCACTGTGGCAGCATCCGGTTGTAGGGTCACGGTCGGGCCCGGCAGAGGTAGGCGAGCTGCGCCTCGTCGGCGACGATCGTCGGCCCACAGCTGAGCAGGAGCTCACAGCGCGGTGGGTGGGCCGCACCGAGCTCGAGCGGGCGGTTGTGCAGCACGATCACCCCTGCGCCCTTGTCGACCGCGGCCGCGGCCTCCAGCAACTGCCCGTCGGTGAGCGTGTCCTGCCTGAGCCGGTCGAGGTTCCAGACCACGAAGCTGCCGCGCGTTCCGAGTGCCGGGAAGAGGATCTTGCCGCCCCCCAGGTACGCACTCACACCCGAGGCGGCGAAGTCGCACCCAGCGACGATCGGCAGCCGAGCCAGCCCGAGAGCCTGCAACCCCTTGCCCGCGCACGCGGCGCCCGAGAACGGTGCGGCGAGCTCCCAACGCACCGCCACGAGCGTCCCCAAATCGGCGACCGCGACGGCAGCCACGACGGCGAGCGCCGCCACGCGCCGGCCAAGGCGAGCGTGCGACCACGCCAGCCACAGCGCGACCAGGGCGAGGATCCAGAGAAAGCCTCCGTGGCGCACGGCCCCGGGGAACTTGAGGTAGGCGAACGCGAGGAGCGAAGCGCTGCCTCCCAGCCAGACGATCGCGGCCGGCCGCCGGTGCCACGCCAGCCAGGCGACACCGAACAACGCCGACAGGAGCAGCAGGCAGGCGAGCAGGTCGCGGGGCTGCGTCCACTCGAACGGGTGCGTGCCGGTGTGGAACAGCGCCGAGGTGTTCCAGAAGTGGAGCTGGTTGGAGGGAAGCGGCAGCAGGGCAGCCGCGAAGTTGCGCACCGTGTACCCGAAGCGTGCGCCGTCCCACCCCGGGTGCCAACCGCGCGCGTGCTCGTAGTCGAGGGGAGGAAGACACTGGGCGACCGAGGCCGCCACGCCGGCCAGGACGAGCACGGCGGGACCGAGGGCGCGGCGTCGTCCCTGGACCCAGAGGCCGAGCGTCAAGGCAGGCGCGAGCACCATTCCCATCGGCGAAGCGTTGGCCGCCACCGCGGCCGCGCCGGCGGCCGGCCAGAGCCGGGAGCGTGCGAGCAGATGGGCAAAAAGCAGCAGGCTCAGGACGGTGGCGGCGTAGTTGCGGCTGATCACGCCGTACTCGAAGAACGGTAGGTACGAGAAGACGACGGCCACCCGTGCCGCGAAGGGAAAAGGGGCACGGTGCAGCAGCAGCGCCGCCGCCCCGGTGGCGACCGCCCAGTGCAAGACCTGCATCGCCGCGACGGGAGCGCCGAATCGCGCGAGCGCCCACAAGCACAGGTGCCAGAGCAGGGGGTGCCCCTCGTACCGGGTGTTGCGCCACAGGTCAGCCAGCGAGCTCGAGTCGCGCGCCAGAAGCCACGCTTGCAGCTCGTCCCGCCACATCTCGTGCGAGGCCATGACGAGCCCGAGCGCGATACCGAACAGTGCGGTTGCGAGCCAGGCTTCGACGCCGCACGTTCGCGGTGCTGACAAGGAGGGCTCGGCGCGATCGTGGGGCGTCACCGTCGTGCCGCCAGGAGGTTGGCGAACCAGTCGTTGGGACGCTCCGGGTCGAGCGCCGCGCGCCGCGCTTCGGCTCCCCGGTGGACGACGCCGGCGAGCTCGTCGAGCAGCTCGAGCTCCCCAAACCCATGGCGATCGAGCCAGCCGAGCAGGGCGGCGGGCGAGCTCCCTGCCGCGGCGAGGCAGGCTGGATTGACCTCCACCAGGATGGTGCGAGGCGAGTTCGGGGTGATCACGCCCTCGAGTCCCTCGAGCGCTTCCAGCTCGGCGCCCTCGACATCGATCTTGATGACATCGGGAGGGGTCGGGAGCAGGTGGTCGAGCCGCCGCTGAGCGACCAGCACGGGCTGCGTGCGCCCCACCAGTGGGTGCTGATAGAAGGAGTGCGTATCGCTGGAGTCGCTCAGCCGCAGGGTTCGGTCGCCATCCTGCGCCCCGGCGGCGACCGCGAGCACCGCGATGGGAACGGGGGCGCCCGGTGCGAGGTTGCGGCGCAGCAGGTCGAGGTTCGCCGGTGCCGGCTCCACCGCCACGACTCGCCCGCCAGGAGCCACCAGCCGGGCCAGGAGCAGGGTGTAGAAACCCACGTGGGCTCCGACGTCGACGGCGGTCATTCCCGGGCGCGTGTGCTGCCGCAGCCGACCGATCGTGAGCGGGTCGAAGCGTCGGCTCAGCAGGGCCGTAGCCAAGGGCAGCGGAACCCGTAGCGAGACGCCGTGGAGCTCGACCAGGCAGGGGTCGCCACCGGCCGCGAGCGCTCGCTCGACCCGCCGGCTGAGACGGGTCGTGATGCGTCTCACGAGCCTTCCAGCCGCTCCCGCGAGCGGTCCGTGGGGGGCGGCCCACCGGCTCAGCGGCGCGATCAAGCGGTGGGGAAGGTGCACGGGCCGGGACCTTCCAGCTCTGTCGTGCCGCGTGTCCACGCCGGCACGATACCAGAGCCCGGCGGCGAGCAGCGAAGAGCGAGCGAGAGCTGGTTTGCGCCGGGTCGAGCGATGCCGCATACTGCCAGCGGCGATGGCCGACACACCAGCCCGACGACGCGAGGGCGAGATCAACGCCCGCCAGAGACCGGGCCGGCGCCCCCGGACGTCGCGTGCTGGTGTCGGCGTCGATGCGCGCGTGCGCCTGCGGGAGTATCGAGAGGGCGACGAGGTGGCGATCAACGCCGCTTTCAACGCCGCATTTGGGCTCGCCAGACCACTCGAGGAGTGGCGGTGGAAGTTCCCAGCCGAGCCGGACGGACGCTGGATCGTCGTCGGCGAGGACGCGGCCGGCGCCATCGTCACCCACTTCGCGGCGATTCCCGTGTGGCTACAGGTGGGCGAGCAGCGTGTCCTGGCGGGACACAACGTGGACGTCTTCGCGCTTTCCCGGGCTCGGGCCGGGCTCGGCGCCGCTCGTGCCTATCTCGAGACCGCGCGGGCGTTTTTCGCGCTGTATCTCAACCCCGAGCGGCTCGCGGTGGTGCTCGGTTTTCCCGGTCCCCGCAACGACCCCCTTACGGTGCGGCGCCTGGGGTGCAGCCCGGTGGCGGCGGTGCGCGTGTGGCGCCGCGACACCGCCCGCCGAGGGAGCTGGTGGCTCGGGCATGAGCTTTGCGAAAGCACGGCGCCGGAAGCGACCGACGTGCTGTGGTCGCGAGCCGGGCAGCGGTTTCCCGTCGCGGCGGTGCGCGGTGCCCGGTGGTATGGGCACCGCTTCCGCGGTCGACCGGGAGTTGGCTACCGCTTTCTCACCGCCTGGCGGCGGGGGAGACCGCACGCTGCCGGGGTGGTGCGGATTGGCCCCGACACCTTGTGGGTGTGCGATTGGGTTTGGGATGGCGAGGATCGGCGGGCGGTGCGGGTGCTGGACGGTGGTATCGCCGCTTTAGCCCGGCGCCACGGGTGTTGCCAGGTCGAGACCTGGCTGATGGGGGATCCAGCACTCGCAGCCGTGCTCACCGACCTCGGGTGGACCTCCGGGCCGCACCCAGCCGGGCTGCGGATGGTGGCCCGCAGCGGCGATCCCCGGATCGGCGTGGAGCGCCTGGCGGCCGGCATGTATGTGACGATGGCCGATGCGGATCTGGTGTGAGCGTGGACCTCGCGGTGGTGGCGTGGGTGGTCGTGCCGATCGGGCTGGTTCACGTGGTGTGCTGGCGTCGGCGGCGCGATCTGCTCGGGGCTCAGCTCCTGATCGATGTCATGCTGGTGCTGCTGCCAGGCAGGCTGATCGGGCAGGGGTTGCACCTCGGCCCCGGGGTGCCGGCCGCCACCGTTTGGGGTGGTAGCCCAACCGTCGCCGGCATTCCCGACCAGACCGATCTGCCGCTGCAGTTCGAGGTGTGGTGGGAGGAGGCACGGCGTCTCGTCGGTGCCGGAGAGCCGCCGTGGGTCTCCGAACGGATCGGGGGTGGTGCGCCGCTGCTGGCCAACGGCCAGAGCCAGATCCCGTTCCCGCTGCAGGCGCCGGTTTGGGCGCTCGGGGCGCGGCGCGGTTCGGACGTGATGGTGTTCTGGAAGCTCGAGCTGGCGGCCCTGGGGGCGATGATGCTGTTCCGCCGTTGGCGGTTGCGGCCGGCGGCGGCAGCAGCGGGTGCCCTGGCGTTCGGGTTCGGGCTGTACCCGCTGGCCTGGGCGGTGGTGCCCTTGGCGTGGGTGGTGGCGGCGTTGCCTTGGGCGTTGTGGACGCTCGTCGGCGCGCTGCGAGGGGAGCGACGGCAGGCAGCGTTGCTGGCGGTGCTGCTGGGGATGGCCGGAGGTTGGTCGGTCCACCCCGAGACCGCCGGCTTCCTGTGGCTGGCGGTGGGTACGGTCGGGGCCGTGCTGGCGGTGGGGCGCCGGCGTCGGTTGACTCGGCTGGCGGTGCCTCTGGCTTTAGGGTTGGCGGTGGCCGGGATCGGGGCGGTGCCGACGATCGCCACGGTGCGGGGCTCGGCCAAGCTCGCGGCGATCGAGCGTGCGCCAGCCTATCCGCTGGCGGGATTCGACTGGAACCTGCGCGCGAGAGCGAGCGCGATGCTGGTCGTGCCGTGGCGGGAAGGGCATCCAGCCGACGGCACCTGGCACCGCCCGTTCCCTGCCTCGGTGCTGCTCGTAGGGATCGGGGGAGCGCCCCTCGTGTGGATGCTGGCGGCGCCGCCGCGCCGCCGTCTCGGGCGACATCGTCTGGCTTTGCTGGCGCTGGGAGGATGGGCCGCCGTGTTCGTGCTCGAGCTTCCCGGGCTCGCCCACGTCCTGGCGCGAGTGCCGGTGCTGGGGGTCATGACCTGGCCCCGCGCCGGGCTTCTGCCCGGCTTCGTCCTGGCCTCCTTCGCCGCGTTGGGGTGCGATGCTGCCCTGCGGCAACCACAAAGAGGGCGCGTGATCACCGCCGCCGCCGCCGTCGGTGGGTTGGCGGCGGTGTTGGCGGCGACCGCACGCCCCGAGGTGCCGCGCCGCCTCCTGGTGCCGAGTGCGCTCGCACCGCTCGTGGGCGGTGCGGCGGTGCTCGCTCCAGGTGGGGTGGTGCCGCTGGTCGCAGTCGCGGAAGCGGCGATCAGTGGTTGGCGGGTGCTGGCGGCCACACCACGGTGCACCGCTGATGGGGCGGCGCTCGTGGCGGCGCTGAGCACACGGCAGCAGCAGGAGGGCGGGCGGATCGTGGCGTTGGCCGCCGTGCTGCCCCCGAACCGCGCCGCGTTGGTGGGTCTCGCCGACCTTGCCGCCCATGATCCCGTCCGTTCGCTCCCCCTGGCCGCGGTACACGAGGCGCTGGGATGCGAGGGGATGGACCTGCCGGGGCCGGTCTCGCTTCCCTGGGCGGGTTTGACCGGAGCTTGGGGTGTGCGCTGGCTGGCGACGCCGGGTGGCGAGCTACGCCCCGACGTCGTCACCGGTTGGCAGCCCGTGCTGGTCCGGCCGGAGGGCCACATCTACCGCAACGAGAAAGCGCTGCCAGTCGCCCGGGTGGTGGGTGAGGTGGTGACGGCTCCCGGTGATCCCGGGAGCGGAGGCTGGGAGAAGCTCGACCTCGCAACGGTTGCCGTAGGCGAGC
Source organism: Holophagae bacterium (assembly GCA_012516935.1). Taxonomy (GTDB): domain Bacteria; phylum Acidobacteriota; class Thermoanaerobaculia; order Thermoanaerobaculales; family Thermoanaerobaculaceae; genus JAAYVZ01. The sequence continues at coordinate 3,299 of JAAYVZ010000292.1, read as the reverse complement.
GGCCGCGCGTTTTGGGAGGGGGCGGCTGGCTCGAAATCCTCGAGCAGCGTCCGTGGCGATGGCGGGTAGCAGTCCACGTGCACGGGACGGTGCTGGCGGTGCTGCACGTGCCGCGCGCTCGTGGCTGGTCTGCCTCGCTCGACGGCCGCGAGGTCGCGATCGAGACGGTGAACCTGGCGGCGATGGCGGTCGAGGTGCCGGAGGGAACGCATACCGTTGTCTGGCGTTACCATCCACCGGGGCTGATTGCGGGGGCATTCCTCACCGTGCTGGGTCTGGGCGCCTGCGTGGCTTTGGCGGGTCGGGGTGGGAGGCGGTGATGCCGAGTCGTCTGCCCGAGGAGGCGGAGCTGATTCCTTACACGAGCGGGTTTCTGCCCGGCCGAAGGTGGCTGGTGCTGGCACCCCACCCCGACGACGAGACGTTGGGGCTCGGGGGCACGCTGGCCCTTGCGACGGGGCGTGGTGTCGAGGTGACGATGGTGTGTGTCACCAGCGGTGGCGCGCAGGGAAGCTCAGCCGAGCGCGAGGCCGAAGCATGTCGGGCGGCCGCCGAGCTGGGGATCGCGCCGCCGCAGTTTTGGCGCCTACCCGATCGTGGTGTGCTGTCGATGCAAGGTGAGCTCTGCGCGAGGCTCGGAAGGCAGCTCGACAAAAGCGCCGCCGAGACGATCGTAACCCCGTCGCCGGTCGAGCTTCACCCTGACCACCGGGCGGTCGCCTTGGCGGTTCACGCCACCTTGCGCCGACGGCTGGCCTGGGGGGCTCGGAGCCGACCGCCGGCCTGGGTCGTGGCCTACGAGGTCGGCGCGGCAATGCTCCCGAACCTCCTGGTCGGGGTCGATTCGACCTGGGAGCGCAAGCGCCGCGCCTTGGCCTGTTACTCGAGCCAGCTCGCGGTCAGACCGTATGCCGCGGTGATGGAGGCTTTTGGCACGCTACGCTCGCTCACGCTGCTGAACACCGAACGGGCCGAGGGCTTCTTTCTGCTCCCGGCCAGGCAGGTGGCGCGGATCGGGAGGCGGCGCTGGGCGGGGCTGATGGGGGCTGCACGTGGGCTGTAGCTGTCCCCCATCGGAGACGGGCTCGTCCGGTTGGGTTGTGTGCAAGGCGGTTCGCGAAGGGCATGAGGGTTGCTTGCCTAGGACACGGAGGTGTGGTCATGCGCAGGTTCCTGCTTTCCCTGACCGTGGTCCTATTGCTTCTGGGCTCGGCGGCACCAGCCTCCGCCCACCGATGGCGGGGAGTCTGGTGGGGTGTGCACTGGGATCCCTGGTGGGACTGGCCGGCTTGGTACGTGGGTTCGACGCGGGTCAGCAACCCGTCGTTGACGGTTGTCGACACCGATATCAGCCCCGAGCGGGCGTGGGTGTACTTGAACGGTGAGCTCATCGGGACCGCGGACGATTTCGACGGCTTTCCCGACTACTTGTATCTCGAGCCGGGCCGCTACACACTGGAGTTCAAGCTCAAGGGGTACAAGAGCGAGTCGGTGACGATCGAAGCGCGCGAGGGACGCTTTTTCCCTCTGGATCTCGAGCTGGAACGCGTGGCCGGCGAGCGTCCGGATCCCTGGTATGAGAACCGGCTCAAGGGGCTGCCGAACCGACGGGTCTTCGGCACCGGTGGCGAGGTGTCTGACCCCCCGGCGAGCCAGGGCGCCGACCGTTCGCTCAGGCGGGAGACGCGGGGCGGGGAGGAGCGGGTGCCTGCGGCCCGCGTGCCCAAAGACGCGGTGCTCGACCTGAGGGTGGCGCCGGACAACGCTGCCGTATACCTGGACGGGGAGCTCGTTGGCACAGGTGAGGAGCTACGTCGGCTCGAGCGCGGCCTCGCGGTTCCGCCCGGGAAGCACGAGATCGAGGCGCTGGCGCCCGGGAAGAGCGCGCGTCGGCTGACGGTTGAGGTGAATACGGGAGAGACCCAGCAGGTCGTGATCGAGCTCGAGGATGCACCGGATGGCGGCGGGACTAGACAAGGGGATGAGGGAGTTCTATAATGCGGTACGTCGAAAGTTCGGAGGGAGGCGGCGGTCAAGCAACCACTCTTGCATACCTACCATAACGTAGCCTACCAACTTTTCCTTTCTTTTTCGGAACCTGCCTACAAAGGCCAATCTTAAGACGACTTGAGCGACCGACCTCCCTATCCCTCAAACGCCGCCGGCACTACCCGGCGGCTTTCTTTCTCAGCAGGGCTCGGTCCGCGTACCCGGCCGGCGCCCGAGGGCGGCCGAGACCGCCTCTGGGTGGCGCCTCGGCCCGACGGCGATCCGGAATGAGCACCGAGATGAATCTCCACCGCAGCCATCACCACCGCCCGGCGGACACGCTCAACCGGCGGCGCTTGCTAGCCACGCTCGGGTTGACCCTCGCCTACATGATGGCGGAGGTGGTAGGCGCCTGGCTGAGCAACTCCCTGGCGCTGCTCGCGGATGCCGGTCACATGCTCTCCGATGCCGGTGCCCTCGGTCTCTCGCTCTTCGCCATCTGGATGGCCGGACGGCCCCCTTCGCCGCGCCACACTTTCGGGTTTTTCCGGACGGAGATCCTCGCAGCCCTCGCCAACGGCGCCGTGCTGTTGGCGCTGGCCGGACTGATCCTGCGCGAGGCGATAGCGCGGATTGCGACGCCGGCACCGGTACGCGGCGATGTGCTCCTGGTCATCGCCGCCGGTGGGCTGCTGGTGAATCTGGTCGGGATCCTGATTCTGCGCGGTGGCAGACACGACAGCTTGAACCTGCGCAGCGCCTTCCTCCATGTGGCTAGCGATGCTCTCGGCTCGGTTCAGGCGCTCCTCGCCGGCCTCGCTATTGAGCTCTACGGTTGGCGCTGGGTGGACCCGGTGGCCTCGATGGTCATCGCCGTGCTGATCGTCGTCTCGGCCTGGGGGGTTCTGCGGGAGTCGGTCTCGGTGCTGATGGAGGGCGTCCCCGCCCACCTCGACGTCGACCGTTTGCGGGACGCGATGCTGGGGGTCGAGGGCGTGGTGGGCGTGCACGACCTGCACGTCTGGTCGATCGGCTCGGGGTTCGATGCGCTCTCGGCCCACGTGCGTGCGGCACCGGGTGCCGGGAAGGACCTGCTTTGGCGGATCCACGAGCGCCTCCACCACGACTTCGGGATCCGCCACACGACGATTCAGGTCGAGCCGCCGAGCCAGCCGGAGCCACTGAGGCCCTCGGCTGGGCTCTAGGACACGGCGCCGCGGACTGCGACAGCCGAGCTCGTACCGTCTGCGCTTTGCTCCACGCACGGCTGCGGCTCGAGGTGCTGGCGTGGCCGGAGCCACCGGGTGCGG
>JAAYVZ010000291.1 GCA_012516935.1 Holophagae bacterium | reverse complement strand
GCTGTTCTACTATCTCGTCTACTTTGTGGACTCAGCGACAACACAACCATGGCAACTATGCGACGAAATCTCCGCGTCATCACAGTGGGGTGAAATCACGCCCTCACACACCTCCGCCCCTCCCCAACTCAGGTCCTACCTACCCTCCGTGGGGTGACTCCGCACCGCCCCCTCCGCAAACCCCAAGCGCTTCAACACCCCCGGACAGCGCTACGACCTCGCCAGCCGACAGGCGAGCGTCGAGGGCTCGAGGTCGAAGGTACAGCCGTCCGCCCGCGGACCGGGAGCCGCTCGCGACCACCTGTATCCCGTCAGCCTTCGACTTTCGACTGGGCGGGGGGACCCTACCTCCGCAGGGCCATCGACACCACGGTCCTATCGTCGCCGCCCATCGAGATCAGCAGGCCGTACGGCTTGGCGACCGGGATCTGGAACCCCTCGGCACGGCCAACGAGCTGTTTCCACAGATCCACCGCCATGCGCACGCCGGACGCGCCCGTGGGGTGCCCATAGCCGATGAGCCCTCCTGAGGTGTTGGTCGGGTACGCGCCACCTCGGCCGATCCCACCCGCCGACACCAGGTCCGGTCCCTCGCCCGGTTGCGCCAGCCCGAGCGCCTCGACCGCGAGGATCCCGGTGATCGTGAAGCAGTCGTGCACCTCGAACACGCCCACCTCGCTCACGTCGATCCCAGCCTGGCCGAGCGCGCCCTCCACCGCCTTGCGGCTGGTGGTGAGCGTGGTGAGGTCGGGCGGCGCCTGCACGAGATCGTCCACGACCTGCCCGTAGCCGGCCACCTGCACGGCGGCGTCACGGCCGAGCCCGAGCTTCGCGAGCCCCTCCTCCGAGCACACCAGCAATGCTGCCGCGCCGTCGGAGACCTTCGAGCAGTCGAACAAGTTGAGGTGCTCGGTGAAGCTTTCGGGATTCGGTTTGGACATCCCGACCTTGACGAGGTCCGGGGTAGTGTTGTGGTACTCCTGGGCCAACGGGTTCAGGCGCGCGTTGCCGATGGCGTTGGCGTACCAGGCGGCCATCGCTTTGCGGGTGCGCTCGCCGCCGTAGCGGGTGAAATACGCCCCGGCGCGGTCCGAGAACTTGGCGGGGAAGAAGTACGCGTGGCCGCCCTTGCGCTGGCTCGCGTAGTGCCCGGCTCCCGCCAGGATGTCGGCACCGTAGACCGCTTTGACCGTGTTCTGAACCTCGACACCGACCACCAGCACGACGTCCGCCAGCTCGGCGAGCACGGTCTTGATCGCGGTGACGAGCCCGAGGCCTCCGGTGCCGCAGGCACCCTCGACGCGCACCATCGGCTTGTAGCGCAACGCCGGGTGGGCGGCGGCGAGCAGCGAGGCGAGGTTGCCCTGGCGGTTGAAGCGAGCGGCCATGAAGTTGGCGATCACGCCCTCGTCCACGAGGTCGGCGTTGGAGACCTGGGCGAGGACCGCCCGTACCGCCTCGTTGATGTAGTGCTCGAGCCCCGGGCGGGTCTTTCTGGGGTCGAACTCCTTGCGACCCGTGCCCATGCTCACGGTATTGGCGCCGGCAGCGAGATAGACGGGCTTGCGCAGTGCTTTCATCGCTCCCCTCCCCTCACAAGTAGTCGTTGATCGGGCCGTAAAGATGGAAAAACCCGAGGGTGAGGACGGAGTTCACATCCTCGGGCCGAGTCGCAACGCCCATCGCCACCAGCCGCTCAGCGGCGGCGCGGCTGGCCGCCGCGTACCGCCGCGCCAGGTCGCACCCGAGGGTATCGCTCTGTTTGACCCGGGAGAAATAGGCACGGAGCTTGGCATCCTTGTCGCGGTCGCGCCCCAGCGCCTTCCAGCTCATGGTGGTATCGGGGTGGGCGCCGAGCATGGCCTCGACCTGCGCACACCACCCCTCCGGCTCGCACGCCACGTACTGGCGCCGGTCGGGGTCGTACACCGCCACCGGCTTGCCCTTCTCGTAGCGGAAGAAGCCGTCCTTCTGGGCCCCCGACGAGGTCTGTCCGCCCTTGACGCCGAGCTCCAGATAGAGGTCGATGAGGTCGGAGTGCAGCTCGGGGGCTGGGATGTGCCGCCGCATCACCGAGAGGATGAGCTGGAACACGTCGATGCCGACGTAGTCGATGAGCTGGAAGATCCCCATCGGCCGCAGCAACCAGTCGCGCGAGACGCGGTCCACCGCCCACACGGCCTGGACGAAGCCCACGTCGCCCGAGAGCCGCTCGACCTCGCCGATGCCGTGCAGGCCGTCGCGCATGAAGTGGCCGTTGCCGATGAACCCGGCGATATCGTGCGCCGGCACGATGGTCTTGCCGAGCCGCGTCGCCAGCTCGGCGGCGAGCGCCGAGAGCCTCGGGCTGCATTGCGTAGGCGTGATCAGCTCGACGAGCTTCTGCACTGCCGGCGGGTTGTAGAAGTGATAGCCGAGGATCCGCCCCTCGAGGCCGCTTTCTTTCGCCAGGAAGTTGATCGGTATGGCCGAGGTGTTGGTGAGGAAGAACGTGCTTTGCCCGCACACGTCGGCGAGCTTCCGGAAGATATCGATCTTCAGCTCATCCTTCTCGAACGCCGCCTCGAAGACGAGGTGCGCGTCCTTGGCGAGATCGAGCGTCTTGCCGGTGCGGACGTGCAGCATCACCTCGTGCACGAACTCGGCCACCATCTCGCCGTTCTCGACCAGGTCGGCTCGGTCCGCGTACAGACGTCGCAGGCGGTTGATCTGTTTCTCCGCCGTCTTGAGCGCCTGTGCCCGGAGATAGCGGAGCAGGCCGAGCAACCCCTCGTCGGAGATATCGATGAGGCTCAGTACGTACGTACCGGCCTTATCCTCGAGTGCGGCGAAGGCGATCTGCTCGGCCAGCAACAGCGAGATACCGCTGCCCATCTTGCCGGCCGCCCCCACCACGGCCACATTGCGCAGTCTCTCGGAAAGCTCCATCTGCCACCTCCGTCACCGTCCCGTAAAACGGGCTGGGCGCTTGTCGACGAATGCCTGCATTCCTTCCTTCTGATCGGTGGTCGCGAAGGTCTGGGCGAACAGCTCCGACTCGTACGCCAGCCCGTGCTCGAGGTCGGTCTCCACCCCGGCGTTGACCGCCTGCTTGCAGTACGACACCGCCACCGGCCCTTTGCCAGCGACGAGCGTGGCGATCTCCCGGCAACGGGCCAGCAACGACTCGGGCGCCACCACCTCATCGACGAGCCCGAGGGCGAGCGCCCGCTCGGCCCCCACCAGCTCGCCGGTGAACAGCAGCAGCTTGGCCTTCGAGCGGCCGACCAGCCGCGCCAGCCGTTGCGTGCCGCCGAACCCCGGCGTCACCCCGAGGTTGACCTCCGGCTGCCCCAGCTTGGCTTTCTCCGAGGCGATCCGGACGTCGCACGCCATCGCCAGCTCGCACCCGCCGCCGAGCGCGAACCCGTTGACCGCGGCGATGACCGGGCGCGCGAACGCCTCGATCTCCGAGAACACCCGCTGGCCACGGCGCGAGAACGCGCGTGCCTGGGCCGGGGTGAAGTCGGCCATCTCCTTGATGTCGGCTCCTGCCACGAACGCCTTGCCGGCACCGGTGAGGATCACCGCGCGCACCGAATCGTCCTTGCCCAGGGAGTGAAACACCCGATGCAAGGCGTCGATGATCTCCGTGTTGAGCGCGTTGAGCGCCTCCTGCCGGTCGATGGTCACGGTGGCAACGCCCTCCGCGACCTCGACCTTGACCCATCTCTCGTTCATGCTGCCCCCTTTCCCGACGGCGAACCCAGCGCGGGTCCGACCCGGCCAGGTGACACTGGGTTGGCGTGCTGCGGCCACACCCATGGTACAACGGACCTGGGGGATCGTCGACTTCCCACTGTCCGTGGCACAATTGGGGCGGATGCAGCAGACGCGTGGCTTCCACCGTTGCCGCTGCCGGGGTGCCAGTGCACCGCACCCAGGGGACGCATGAAGGCGCTCGTGGTGGGTGGCGGGCTGGTGGGTTCGACCCTCGCCTCGCGTCTGGCCGCCGATGGGCACGACGTGGTGGTGGTGGAGTCCTCACGCGACCGCCTGTCCCAGCTCGCCGACACCCTCGACGTTCAGACAGTGCAGGGGAACGGCACCACCGTCGAGGCGCTCGAGGCTGCCGGGATCGCTGACTGTGACGTCCTCATCGCCTCGACGGCCTCGGACGAAGCCAACATGGTGGTAGCGCTCATCGGCTCCTCGATCTTCCACGTACCCAAGGTCGTGGCACGTTTGCGAAACCCCGACCATGAGCGCAGCTTCCGCGCCATCGCCAGGCAGTTGCCCGGGGATCATGTGTGTGTCAACCCTGATCTCGCCGCGGTCGAGAAGATCCTCTCGCTGCTGCCGGTGCCGGGAGCGGCCGACGTCGCCTCCTTCCTCGACGGCAAGCTGCTCATCGCTGGCTTCCCGTTGCCCCGGGACAGCGCCTTCTCGGGCATGCTGCTGTCCCATCTGCGCCTTCTCTTTCCCGAGCGCTCGGTGCTGGCGGTGGCGATCCGACGTCGCGACGACTGGTTCATCCCACACGGTGAGGACGAGTTCCGCGAGGGCGATCTGGTGTACTTCTCGATCAGCCCGGCCGAGCTCGACAACGTGCTCGAGCTCGTCGGCGCCCGCAAGGCGCCTGAGCGGCGCGTGATGGTGGCCGGCGCCACCCGCATCGGCATCGGCGTTGCCGCTCGTCTCGAAGCGGCCGGTGTCCCGGTCGCGCTCATCGACGAGGACCGGACCCGCTGCCAAGAGGCCGCCGGGCAGCTCGAGCGGGCAATGGTCCTGCACGGCACCCCAACCGACCACGAGCTACTCGAGGACGAAGGCGTGGGGCGTGCCTCCGCCTTCGTGGCGTGCTCGGACAATCACCAGCTCAACGTCGTCGCCTGTCTGCTCGCCCGCCGGCTCGGCGCCGCACACACCTTCGCCCTCGTCGACAACCCCGCCCTGTCCGGGCTCGTAGGTGAGATGGGGATCGACGCGGTGATCTCCCCCCGCTTGCTCACGGTCGGACTCGCCGCCCATTTCGTGCGGCGGGGACGGGTCCGCGCTGCCGCCGCGCTGCTCGAGGACGAGGTCGAGCTGATCGAGGTGGACCTCGGCAGGGGCACACGGCTGGTCCAGGGACCGCTGGGTGAGGTGGGGCTCCCCCGAGGGGTGTTGGTGGCGGCCCTGCTGCGCGACGGCATCGTGGTCGTGCCCGGCGGTGGGGACCGTGCCCAGCCGGGTGACCGTGCCGTCCTCATCAGCACCACCGAGCGGGCACGCGAGCTCGATACCCTGGTCGGGAGCTGAGGCGTGAACCGCCGCTTCGACCTCCACGTGCTGGGGTGGTTTCTCGTCGTTTTCGGCGGCTTTCTCCTGCTACCTCTGCCCTTTGCCCTGGCCACGGATGAGCCTGGCCTCCCCTGGCTGGGCTCTGCGACCGTTGCCGCCGCGGTCGGTCTCGGAGTCGTCCTCGCGACCCGCACCCGAGATCGGCGGCTGCATCCCAAGGACGGGTTCCTGGTGGTCTCGGGCGCCTGGCTGCTGGCGTCGATCCTGGGGGCGCTGCCCTACGTCCTGGCCGGCGCTCTCGGGTGGGTCGACGCGATCTTCGAGACCGTATCGGGGTTTACGACCACGGGCTCCACCGTCATCACCGACACCACCGTGACGCTGCGCTCGATACTGCTGTGGCGGGCGCTCACGCAGTGGCTGGGCGGCATGGGGATCATCCTCTTCACCATCGCCATCCTGCCGTTGCTCGGCATCGGTGGGATGCAGCTCTTCAAAGCCGAGGTCCCCGGCCCGGTGGACGAGAAGCTCCACCCGCGGCTGGCGACCACGGCCCGCATGCTGTGGGGCATCTACGTCGGGCTGACAGCCGCGGAGTGGCTGGGACTCTGGCTGCTCGGCGTCTCGGGTTTCGAGGCACTGTGCCATGCCTTGGCGACCATGGCTACGGGCGGGTTCTCCACCCGTAACCAGTCGGTCGGCGAGCTCGGCTCGGCCGGGGTGCAGTGGTTGATCACCGTGTTCATGCTGTTGGCGGGCACGAACTTCGTGCTGCACTTCCGGCTCCTCCAGGGACGGCTCAAGGACGTCCTGAAAGATGTCGAGCTTCGCTGGTTCGCGGCCATCGTGGTCGGCTCGATCGTCATCCTGACCGCGAGCCTTCACCGCCCCGAGGTGCCTTTGGCCGACACCTTGCTGATGACGAGCTTTCAGACCGCCTCGATCGTCTCCACCACCGGCTTCGTGACCGCCGACTTCGAGACCTGGCCACACCTCGCCCAGCTCGTGCTGCTCCTGCTC
>JAAYVZ010000290.1 GCA_012516935.1 Holophagae bacterium | reverse complement strand
GGCGCTCAGGCAGCGGCCGCTGCGATCAGGTTCGCAGCTTTCGCACCACCTCACCGGGCTCGGGAAATCGCCCGCTCACGTGCTTGGAAAAGACCTCTACCCCGTCCACCACCACATCGAATACACCTCCGGAACCCTTGACGGTCGTGACCTCGGCTCCGAAGGCCTGCTCGATCTCGGCGGCCAGACTGGCCGCCCGGGCCTCGTAGCCTCAGGCCACGCAGTACGTGATCGATACCCTCATGCTGCCTCCTCCTCGACGGAAGTGTAGCCGGCCAGCGCACGCGCAACCGCAGCGGTGCCGCAGACCAGACCCGACGCAATGGCGGTGGCGGTGACACCGAAACGAGACGAATCAAGCCCGGCCAGTAGCGCTACCAGCACGGCGGAGTAGGACGCCGCGTTGCCTGCGAAGCAGACCCCCTCGCCGAAAGCCGCGATCAACGCCCCGGCGACCACCGGCCCGATCATGCGTGAGACGTTGCACGCCGAAGAGTCGAGCGAGACCGCGCTTTGCAGCTCCGCCACCCCGACCAGGTCCACCTGCAGGGTCTGACGGGCGGCACGTGCATCCGGGTGCCCATGGCCGACACCCACTGGCCGACCCAGTAGATACGAAAATGGCCGTGCCGAAGGGCGCAGAACGGTCGCCGCATACGCGTCACCTGCCCTGTGTGGGCTGCGAGACAACGCGGGACGGCTCGCCAGGCACCCGCTCAGGCACCATTGCCGCTGAGGCGCGCGGTGAAAGCGGCAGCCACCGAGCCGGGAGCGACGTCGATTTCCAGCCAGCGCTCCCGACAGCGGACATCGGCGATGCGTACCTCGATCCCTGCAGGCAGGAAGCGGCGCAGGTCGACCAGGAGGATGCGATCCTCTGGGTCGAGCCGCAAGAGCGCGCCGGCGTACTTATCGAACAGCGAGGCGACGAGACCCAACGGTATCGGAAGCGACAGCGGCCCGCGTACCGCCTCCACTCGGCAGCCGAGAATCCTGCGGTGCAGCCGTAGCTCCGACAGGCGCAGCGTGCCAGCGAATCGGAACCCCTGCCAGTGGGACGCGACCTCGACCTCGACCACGCTTCCCGCCCCGCCAAGGCGCCGCAGCTCCAGCCAAGGGACCTTCTCGGCCAGCACCCGCCGAGCCATCACTTCGAGCCCATCGAGGTCGACCCGCAGGGTGAAACCGTCCCACCTCACCAAGGCGCGCGGTACGAGGTCGGACGGCATGCCGGGAGTATACCGCCGGCTCGGGTCCGCCCAATCGAGCGCTGCGCATCCCGCGTTTTTCGCCACTCCCACGCACCGCCCTGCCAGCTCCCACCCGGGCGCGCCACGCCAGCAAGCCGCGCTCGAGCCGGACCTCGGCCCGACAGCGGCGTCGACGCGGCCGTGGTTGTCGAGGCTGGGAGCCTGTCGGAGAAAGCGGAAGGGCTGCGTCGTGGCATCGTGGGACCCGAGGCATGGCCGAGCGCCGAAGGCGATGGGCTCCCTCGGCGAGGTGCGACGACAAAGCGGATCGCCGCAGTGGCGGGCCGTCAGATCCCGGGTTGTGAGCCCGGGTCATCAGGCACCGTACGAAGCAGCCAGAGGCCGCCGACGAAGGTGACCAGCACCACCAACACCCCACTGCGAGCGGAGCCGGTGAGCATGGTCGCCAGGGCAAAGAGCGCTGGTCCGATGACCCCGGCGAAACGGCCGGAGAGGTCGTAAAACGAGAACAGCTCCGCCTCCCGGCCACGCGGCACGAGCCGCGCGAACAACGACCGTGACAGCGCCTGGGCGCCGCCTTGGACAACTCCCACGAGCCCGGCCAGCACCCAGAAGTGCCAGGCCTCCCGCATCGCGAACCCCAAAAACGTGATCGCGATGTAGCCACCAAGGGCGATGGCGATTCCGCGCCGTGGCCCCCACCGGCGGCCGATCGCTCCGAACGCGAGCGTCGCTGGCACCCCGACGAGCTGCGTCGCCAGCAGCGCCCCCAGCATGTGCGACATCGGGATCCCGAGCTCAGCGCCGTAGGCAGCCGCCATCTTGATGATCGTTCCGATCCCGTCGTTGTACAGCCAGTACGCGAGCAGGAAGCGCCACAGCACCGGGCGACGTCGGGCAGCGCGAAACGTGGCGGCGAGCTGTGCCCACACGCGCCCACGGTGCTCGGGGGCCGGCTCCCGCACAGCGGTCACGACGGGTACCGTGAATACCGCCCACCAGGCTCCGGCAACCACGAACGCCCAAGGCAGCCCCCGCTCGCCCATTCGAACGACGAGGCCGCCAGCGATCGCCAGGGCGACCCCGCCTCCCAGGTAGCCGTACGAGTAGCCACGGGCTGAGAGCTCGTCCCACTGCTCGCGTGGGCCCAGTGCCGGCAGGAGGGCGTCGTAGAAGATGTTGGCGGAAGCGAACCCCGTGGCCGCCACGACATACAGCACCGCGCCCCAGCGCCAGCTCACCGGCAAGGCGAGGGCGAGGGCTATCGTGGCTCCCGCGCCCAGAAACGCGAAGATCCCGAGGAGCCGCACGCGCCAGCCACGCGCGTCGGCCAAGGCGCCGAGTGGAGGACCCGCGGCCACGCCCAGCAACAGGCCCGCCACCGCCGTCCAGCCCCAGGCTGCGGTCCCGGCCGGCGCCCCCAGCTCACGGTTCGCGAGCGAGACCAGCAACGGCGGCAGCACCGCCGTCATGCAGATCGTCGCGAAGGCCGAGTTGCCCCAATCGTACAGGCACCAGGCTCGTGCCGGTCGTCGCTGGCTGGAGGTCACCGCCGGAGTGTAGCCGCCCGACCGCGGCCGTTACAATGCGGACATGACAGTCATGCTCCTCGTGGCCTTGCTGCTGGCTCCGGCTCAGCCCGAGCCGACGCCGGCCGAGCCGGTCGCTGCCCCGATCGCGCCGGGCGAGGGGGAGGCGGCGACAGCGTTCTTCCCCGAAAACGCCGTCGTCCGAGCGCTCGAGGAGCTACGCAAAGGCGAGCTGATGCTGGACGCCTCGGCGCTCGAAGAGATGGTCGCGGCCTCCCTCACGGTGATCGAGGAAGGGATGCGGGTTTCCGGGTCATTTGCCTACGTCGAGCCGCTCCGGCGCATGCGCGAACGCGGCTCGGTGGTCAAGGAGCTGCTGTTTCAGCAGCCGTTCGTCCGCATCTACGGGGGCTCGGCGATCGCTACGTACCGTTATCTCAAGACCTGGGTCGACGAGGGCGTGAAGAGCCAGGAACAGGGCTGGTGCACCGACGTCTTCGAGCGGCGCACGGACGGCGCATGGATCCTCGTCATGCGTCATCGGGCTTCCGACCGCCCCTCCCGGGTGAGGAGATAGGGCACTCCGACCCCCAACCAGCCTCTGATTTGCCAGCGACGTTCAGTCAGGCCCGAGCGATCCTCGCGAAGGCCTTGGCGACGACCGCACCGCACCGTCCACGCCCGCACCGACCGAGCGTCGGCGGGCGGCAACGGCGATAGCGCGACGCCGGCACCCCTGCCAAAGCCGCGATAACGCGTGTACCATCCCGACGGGTCGAGAGATGCGCCAAACGATGTCCGACCGGTACACCGCCAATGCGGCACCCTGGCCTGCCTGGAGCCCGCCGTGAGTCCCTGGGAGCCGCCCAGCTCGCCCGCGCCGGCCGCTGGCGGGCCGCTGCTCGTCGCCGTCGGCGGTGGCAAGGGCGGGATCGGCAAGAGCGTGCTCGCCGCTCTGCTCGCCATCGAGTGCGCCCGTCGAGGCCTGCAGACGATCCTTCTCGACTGCGATTTCGGCGGTCCGAACCTCCACAGCCTGCTCGGGATGTCGCTTCCCCGCGAGACCCTCTCCGAGTTCGTGTCCAGGCGTGCCGACTCTCTTGCCGCCCTCGCCGTGCCGACGCCCGTACCGCGCCTGACTCTCGTCCCCGGCCCCCGCGGCACCGCGGGGGATGCCAGCCTCCTGCACCAGCAGCGCGTCCGCCTCAAGCGCGCCGTCGGCACGCTGCAAGCCCAGGTCGCCGTGCTCGACCTCGGGGCCGGAACCCACTACGACGTGGTCGACTTCTTCCTCCTCGCTGCGCACGGCGTCCTCGTCGTCACCCCCGAGGCGCTCTCGGTCGAGAACGCCTACCGCTTCCTGAAGGTGGCGTTCCTGCGCCGAATCCGCAACGCCGAGCTGAGCGGAGACGTAGAGGAGCTCCTCCAGGAGGCAGCCCGTGAGGGCGGTAGCGGAGCGCGCACACCGGCGGAGCTGATGGCCCACATAAACCGCGAGGCGCCTGTGGCGGGCCAGGTCCTCACCCGTCTTGTGGAGACGTTCCGGCCGCTGTTGGTCGTCAATCAAGTGCGGACCACACAGGACCTCGCCCTGGCCGACTCGATGTGTCAGGCGGCCCGCCGCCTGTTCGGCGTCGCGCTCGAGCCGCTGGGGGCGCTGCACCACTGCGACACGCTGGCACGAGCGGTGCGCGCGCGATTGCCGGTTATCCCGGAAAACCTCGGGGTCGAGGCCGTGACCGACCTCGGCCGGCTGGTGACCCGCCTGCTCGGACTGGCGGTAGTGCGGGGGACGCGGTGAGCCGGTGGGATGACCTCGACCCCTGGGAGGTGCTGGGCATCGCACCGGACGCTTCGGTGGAGGAAATCCGCGCCGTGTACGAGAGCCTCGAGCGCGCGCTGGCGCCGGGCTCACTCGCCGTCTACTCGATCGTCGACCCCGACGAGCAGCCGCGCCTTTTGCGCCAGCTCCGAGTCGCCTACCAACGGGCGCTGCGCGCCGCCGGCGCCCCGGAGACGCTGCCTCGTCCCGAGCCGCAGGCTGCGGCTCCGCCCCCTCGCGTCGGCTCGCCATCGCTAGCTCCTGCTCCGCCTCAACCCAGTGGGCCGCCGCCGGTCGTCGCCGTGCTCAACGCCGGGGCCGAGGTCACGGGCGAGCAGATGCGCGCCGCTCGAGAGGGCTGGGGCCTATCGGTGGACGCTATCGCCAAGCGCACCCGCATCCGGCCGCAGTACATCATCGCCGTCGAGGCCGAGGACTTCGCCGCCCTGCCGACCCGCGTGTTCGCGCGCGGCTTCGTGATGACGCTCGCGCGTGAGCTTGGCCTCAACCCCGAGCATGCCTGGTCGTGCTTCGAACGCCGCTGGGCGGCCCACGGCCCGATCCCTCGCCCCGAGCTTTCGCGGGGCTGACCGGTACTGCCCGGACGGTCAGCTCTCGGCCGAGCCTGCGTTATCGAAGTCGTTACGAGCGTGGGAAGGGATCGCCTCCCACGAAAGAAGTCGGATCAGAGCGGCTGGGAAACGCGGCCGTGGCGTCCGTCGATCTCGCCATAGCCCATCTGCCACGCCGGCAGCGGCGTACCAGTCGCCAGGCGCGCCGCCAGCAGCTCTCCGAGCGTCACGCTCCGCCTGCCGGCGCGGGTGGCTTTCCCGAGGAACGTGTCGAGGTCGGCTGCGTACGGACCGCCCTCGGTCTCGGCGTGAATCGTGAGCACCGGCCACGGTTGTAAAAGCGCCTGCGCGAGCACCGCATCGAAGTAGGCGCCGGCTGACTCGAACCTCCCGCCCAGCGCCTCGTCGAGCGTCGGCAGCGTCGTCGGAACCTGCGGGGTCCGCAGCGTCCGGCCGGCGATCACCGGCAGGAACGGCTCCTCGCCCCGGCAGTCGCTGGCGTAGGTGAGGCCGAGCTTCTCCTGGTGAGCGAGCGCCCTCTCGTCGGTCAACCACGCCGGTGCAGCGTAGGTCTTCGGGGGCGTCCCGAAAATGCGGTCGAACGCCTCGCGCCCACGGTCGAGCTGGCTGACGACCTCGCACGCCGGCAGCCGCGGCAACGAGTCCTGCCATCTCCGGTGGTCCCAGGCATGCACCCCGGCTTCGTGCCCTTCTTCGACGATCCGCCGTGCGATGACCGGGAACGCCGTGGCGATCGGCCGAGCCGGCAGGAGCGTGCCGGACAGCACGGTGCGCCAGCCGTACAGCCTCGCAGCCCGGGTGCGGCGCATTTTGGCGAGGAACCCCGGCCGTAGCAGGTTGCGCACCGCGAGACCCGAGCGGTCCGGGCCCATCGAGAGGTAGAACGTCCCCCGCGCTTTGTGCCGCGCCAACGTGGCGAGCAGGCTCGGCACGCCGTCACGCATCCCATCGTGGGTATCGACGTCGATGCGGAGGCCGAGCAACCGGCCATCCGGAGCTGGGTGGACACCTGGGCGGTCTCCGGCCATCAGGCCCTCGACCACTCGGCGAGGAACGAGTCGAACGTCATCTCCAGGGCGTCGTCGAGGCTGACCACCGGGCTCCAGCCGAGCAGCCTCTGTGCCTTGCGGATCGACGGCTTGCGACTGAGGATGTCCTGGTAGCCCTTGCCGTAATACGTCTCCGAGCTGGCCGCCTCGAGACGCGGCGTGGTCCAGCCCGGGATGCGGTCGCGGCGCACTCGGTACAGCTCGGCGAGCTTGTGAGCGAGCTCCGCCACCGAGCACTCGTTGGCCGGGTTGCCGAGATTGAAGATCTGCGAGTCACATACGCCGCCACGATTGGCGATGATGCGCATGAGCCCCTCGATTCCGTCCCCGACCCAGGTGAAGCAGCGCTTCTGGGCGCCCCCGTCGACGAGGTGGATCGGCTCGCCCCGGAAGAGGTCGATCACGAACTGCGTGACGACCCGCGACGAGCCTTCTTTCGCGGCGTCGATATCGTCGAGCTTCGGACCGATCCAGTTGAACGGTCGAAACAGCGAGTACCGGAGCCCGCGCTGCTGACCGTAGGCGGCGATCACCCGATCGAGGAGCTGCTTCGAGCACGAGTAGATCCAGCGCGGCTTGCCGATCGGGCCGGTCACCAGCGGCGAGCTGTCCTCGTCGAACTCCGGGTCGGAGCTCATGCCGTAGACCTCGGAGGTCGATGGAAACACCACCCGTTTGCCGTACTTCACGCACTGGCGGATGATCCGCAGGTTCTCCTCGAAGTCGAGCTCGAAGACCCGCAGCGGCTCCTTGACGTACACGGCCGGCGTGGCGATGGCGACGAGCGGCAGCACGACGTCGCACTTCTTGACGTGGTACTCGATCCACTCCTTGTTGATCGTGATGTCGCCCTCGAGGAAGTGGAACCGCTCGTGCCCGAGCGAGTGCTCGAGCTTGGAGGCCGACAGGTCCATCCCGTAGACCTGCCAATCGGTGCTCTCGAGGATGCGGCGGGTGAGTGCGTTGCCGATGAAGCCGTTGACGCCGAGAATGAGGATGTTCAAGCTGGATCTCCTGAGTTATCAGTGGTCTTCGGGTTGGAGTCCGGAGGCCGGGGATCGCGGCTGGCCAGCCGGGGCCGTGCCCTGCTCTCGGTCCCCTGTCATTTTGCCGAGCACCGCACCCGACTGCAAGCCGACCATCCGAGCCCACGACGTAGCTGGCAGCTCCGGCTCACCTTGGAGCTGGACCGTTACCAGCCGGAGGGCGTCGGTGCCCGCCGCAACCAGCACGCCTTCGCGGTCGACAGCGAGCACGGCTCCCGGGACGGCGGCGTGGTCGAGCGGCAGAGGCAGCGCCCACCAGATGAGGAGCGACCGACCGCCCCACTCGGTGAAGGCGCCGGGATACGGGTGCGTAACCGCACGCACGAGGTTGTAGACCCGGGCGGCGGGCCAGCTCCAGTCGATGCGCCCGTCCGCCGGCGTCCGGCCGCCGAAGTAGGAGCCGGTCGCGAGATCGAGCGGCATGCGGGCCGCTGTGCCGGCCAGCAGCCGCGGCAGCGCTCGGTCGAGCAGCTTTTCCGCCGCCGGCTCGAGCTTGCGAAAGAGAGTGTACGCGGTGTCGTCGAGCGCGATTTCGACGCTTTCCCGATCCACGAGATCACCGGCGTCGGGCTTCGCCACCATGTGGTGGAGCGATACGCCCGTCTCGCTCTCGCCGTTGACCAGCACCCAGTTCACCGGCGCCCGGCCGCGGTAACGTGGCAACAGCGAGCCGTGCAGGTTGAGCGCCCCCCGCGGCGCGAGCGCCAGCACCCGTGGGGGGATCATGTGCCGGTAATAGAACGAGAAGACGAAGTCAGGCCGCAGCGCGTCCACCAGCAGCGCCACCTCGGGAGCGCGTGGGTCCTCCGGGGTGTGGACCGGGATCCCCCGCCGAGCGGCGGCCTCGGCCAGCGACGGCCACCAGACCTTCTCGTGCGGGCTGTCGCGATGCGTGAGCACGCCGACCACGTCGAAGCCGTGGCGCAGCAGCGCGGCGAGCCCGAGACACCCCATCGTGTGGTAGCCGAAGACCACGGTCCGCCCGCCGTTCGCGGGGTCCGGGATCCG
>JAAYVZ010000289.1 GCA_012516935.1 Holophagae bacterium | reverse complement strand
CGAGCTGTCGATCGTCAGCCGCGAGCCGGACCGCGTCAGGCGCCACACCCTGGTGGTCGCCGACGCCGGCAGCTCGGGCGTGCCGCTTCGTGCCCTCACCCTCGAGGTGATCGAGCCGCGCTTCGAGCGCCAGGTTCACCTCGAGACCGCCAGCCGGGCCGGGCTGTGGAGCCCGGCTGGCTGCGGTCTCCTCTTCCGGGCTGGGGACGAGAGCCAGCTCCGCCTCCCGCTCGCTACCGACAAGCGCTTCGTGCGCATGGCGATCCGCGACGGCGACGACGCCCCGCTCACGGTCCGGGCGGTGCGCGGCGAGTACCGGCGCCAGGAAGTGGTGCTGGAGACACCGTCGGCGGGGCCGCTCGAGGTGCTGGTGGGCCGGGAGGACGACCGCGCACCGGAGTACGACCTGGCAGCGTTCGCGGCGCGCGTGCACGAGCTCGCATTAGCGCCCGCGACGTTGGGGCCTCTTGCCTCCAACCCGCGTTTTGCGCCAGCCACCGACTCGTCTCCAAGGCCGTGGACCGAGCGCCACCGCGTCGTCCTCGGCGTGCTCTTGGGCTTGCTGGCGCTCGCCCTGGCATGGTGGGCCTACACCCTCGTGCGGGCCAGCGCTTAAGGTCGTGTGTCCCAGCTGAGCTCCGCCGCAGGTCCTGATCATGGCACGTTAACCGGCGCGCGACGGAGAGCCGCCTCCGCCCATCACCGGCGCCCGCTGGGGGGTGCGGCACGCTCCTGAAGGTCGGTCGGCGGGTTCGAGCGGACGCCTCCGGGCTCGCCAGCTACGCCTCCGACTCGGACACCGGCTCCGCCTCGGGCTCCTCTGGTGCGATACACTCGGTGCGCTCGGCGAGCCCCGGAGGCCGCAGATGGACGATCCCCAACCACCAGTCGACACTCCCTCGGCGCTCGCCGAACCCGCGCACTCCCTCGACCGCACGCGGCAGACGATCGGGTTGGTGCTCGGGCCGCTCGTGACGGTAGCGCTGTTGGCGTTTCCGGTCGGCGGGGTCACACCCGAAGCCGCGCGTCTGGCCGCCGTCGTCGCCTGGGTCGTCATTTGGTGGATCACCGAGGCTGTGCCGCTGCCACTGACCGCCTTGCTCGGCCCGGCGCTCGCCGTCGCTCTTGGGGCGGTCCGGGTCAAAGACGCGTTCTCACCTTTCGGCGACCCCGTGATCTTCCTCTTCCTCGGCGGCTTCCTGATCGCCCTGGGGATGACCGTGCACGGCCTCGACCGGCGCATCGCCCTCAGCATTCTCGCCAACCGCTGGGTGGCTGGGCGCCCTCCCCGGGTGCTCGCCGGCTTCGCGCTGCTCGCGGCCGGCCTGTCGATGTGGCTGTCCAACACCGCCACCACGGCGATGCTCTACCCCATTGCCATGGGGGTGCTCGCTGCCAGCCCGGCGCTCGCCCGGCCGACGAGAGGCCAGCGCACCTTCGCGACCGGAGTGCTGCTGGTCTGCGCGTACGGCTCCTCGATCGGCGGGATCGGCACCTTGGTGGGGACTCCCCCGAACATCATCGCCGTGGGGCAGCTCGACACGCTGGCCGGGGTGCGGATCGGCTTCCTGCCCTGGATGAGGTACGGGGTGCCGGTGATGCTGGCGATGCTCGTCTTCGCACTCCTTTACATCCGCCTCGCCTTCCCCGCTCCGCCCGGCTCCGTGCTCGATCTGGGAGCGGTGCGCTCGCAGCGCCAGGCGCTCGGCCCACTCACGCGCGGGGAACGCAACGTTGCGGTGGCGTTCGGAGTTGCCGTGGCCGGCTGGATCGGCCCGGGGCTGCTCACCGCTGCGCTCGGAGGTTCGCACCCGCTCGCCACGGCCCTGGCTTCGGCCCTGTCGGAGAGCGTGGTGGCAATACTCGCCGCGGCGCTTTTATTCGTGCTCCCGATCGATTGGCAGGCCAGACGGTTCACGCTCACCTGGACGCAGGCCTCGGACATCGACTGGGGGACGCTGCTGCTGTTCGGCGGGGGGCTATCGCTCGGCGCCGCGATGTTCAAGACCGGCCTCGCCGCCGCTTTGGGCCACGGCCTCACGCGAGTGTCGGGGGCTCGCTCGGAAGTTGCACTCCTCGTGCTCTTCACCGCGATCGCCGTCTACCTGACGGAGGTCACGTCGAACACGGCCACCGCGACCATGCTGGTGCCGTTGGCGATCGCCTCCGCCCAGGCGAGTGGCGTGGACCCCACGCTCCCGGCGGTCGGGTGCGCCTTGGGGTGCAGCATGGCGTTCATGCTGCCGGTTGCCACCCCGCCCAACGCCATCGTCTACGGCTCGGGCAGGGTGCCGATCACCGACATGGCCCGCAGCGGGTTCTGGTTGAACCTGGCGGCGTGCGTGCTGATCCCCGCGACGCTGCTGCTCGCGCGCTGGGTGCTCGGCAACTGAGGCGTTATCCTGGTCCCATGGGACGGATCGAAGCGCCTCCCCACCCACCCGAGCCGAGCTGGCTGGAACTGTGGCGGGAGCACGTAGAGGCGTGGGCGCCTGGCAGGCAGTGGATCCCCCGTGCCGTGCTGCTGCTCTACTTCACCTGGGTGGGCGTTCGGCACCTTCGGGACCCCTTGTACGGCAGCCTCTTCGCCGGTATCAACCTGGGCATTCACGAAGCCGGCCACCTGGTGTTCGGCTTCCTCGGCGAGTGGCTGATGGTGGCGGGCGGGACGATCCTGCAGTGCGCCGCGCCGATCGTCGCCACTTGGCTGCTGCTGCGCCAGGGCGACTGGTTCGGGCTGCCCGTGGGCGGGTTCTGGGAGGCCACGAACCTCTACAACGTGGCCACCTACATGGCCGACGCCCGCGCCCAGGAGCTGCCGCTCGTGACCATCGGCGGCGGCGAGCCGGCGGG
>JAAYVZ010000288.1 GCA_012516935.1 Holophagae bacterium | reverse complement strand
GCCACCGGCTCCCCCGCCACCGCCCCTGCAGCTCCGATCGCCACCGCGATGGCCGCCCCGGCAGCCCACGCCACCGGCCGGTGCCGGACGACCGAGGTGACGCCCGTGACCAGCATCGCGAGGACGATCAGGCCGAGCCCCACGAGCGCCGGAGCTCGCAGCAGCTCCAGCTCCCTCGACCGACCCTGCACGACCCCGAGATCGATGCCGAGTGGCTGGACGCGCCGCAAAAAGCCGACGAGCGTCGATCCCGCCACCTCCACCTCGGCCTCCCGGCGCCACCCCTGCGGCAGGCTACCCGTACCGCCCAAGAAGCGACCGCGGTACCAGATCGTGCCTTCCTCGTCCCAGGTCTGGACCTCGTCGAGCGCCCACGCCTCGGGGTCGGGTACCAGCCGAGGCAGCGTCTGTTCGAGCCGCCGCCCGGCGTGCGGTCGGTACAGGCTGGGGCCGGGATCGGTGGGCAACGGCCGCCGCAGCGACCAAAGCAGCCCGTCCTCGGTGAGCCCGACCTCGCCGCCCCCCTGGAAAACCACCCGCCAGCGCAGCGCTCCGCCTTCGCCGGCGGCCAGCCTGCGGCCGGTGGGGCCGGGCCGTGCCCGCTCGAGCGCCCAGGCCCGCTCGTGCTCACCTTCGGGGGTGGTCAGCGCCCCGCCGGTGGGCTCGAACCCAACGGCGGACAACACCTGCCGGGCGCGCGCCGCGGCGACGTCCCTTCCCTGCCGCCCCTGGCCGGCGATCACCCGCCACACGAGCACCAGCGCCGCGATGCCGGCCACGGCTACCAGGAGACGTCTCGGGGAGCTCACCCACCGAGTCTACCCGATGCTCGCCACTCGTCTCGGGAGAGCCGGGCTGGTGCGGTGACGGGACCGAGGCGCGGCGCGAGTGCCCGCACGCTTGCTCGGTCAGCGGCTTTCGCGCCCCTCTCCCCGCGCGCCGAGGCTACACCCCGGCGGCAGCGCGAAGATCGGCAACGCGGTGTGTCCGTTCCCAACTGAACGCCGGCTCGCTGCGTCCGAAGTGACCGTTGCTCGCGGTCGCCTGATAGATTGGCCGCAACAGCCCGAGGTAGTCGATGATCCGGCGCGGCGTGAGCGGGAACACCTCGCGCACCACCTCGGTGAGCCGCTGGTCGGGTACCACGCCGCTGCCGAAGGTGTCCACCATGACCGAGACCGGGTCGGCCACGCCGATGGCGTACGCGAGCTGCACCAGCACCTCGCGGGCGAGCCCGGCGGCCACCAAGTTCTTCGCCATGTGGCGGGCCATGTAGGTGGCTGAGCGGTCCACCTTCGTCGGGTCCTTGCCCGAGAACGCGCCGCCACCGTGCGGCGCCCAGCCGCCGTAGGTGTCGACGATGATCTTGCGCCCGGTCATTCCGGTGTCGGACTGCGGCCCGCCAACCACGAACTTGCCGGTCGGGTTGACGAGAAAACGCGTCCGCTCGTCGAGCAGCGCCGCCGGCAGCACCGCCCGCCCGACCTTCTCCTCGATCTCGGCGCGCGCGGCGTCGGTGATCTGCCGGCCCGAGGCGTCGAGGATGTCTTCGGTGTGCTGCGACGAGATCACCACGGTATCGATGCGGGCCGGCAAGCCGTCCCGGTACTCCACGGTCACCTGCGACTTGCCGTCCGGTCCGAGGTACGGCAACAGCCCCGTCCGCCGCACCTCGGTCAGGCGCCGCGTCAGCCGATGTGCGAGCACGATCGGCATCGGCATCAGCTCCTCGGTCTGGTCGCAGGCGTAGCCGACCATGAGCCCCTGATCGCCGGCGCCACCTTGGTCCACACCCTGGGCGATATCCGGTGACTGGCGGCCGATGGCGTTGAGGATCCCGCAGGTGGCGGCGTTGAACCCGTACTTCGCGTCGGTGTAGCCGATCTGCCGCACGACGCTGCGCACCAGGTCCTGGACGTCCACCCACGCGTCGGTCGTGATCTCACCGCCGACGATGACGAGGCCGACGGTGATGAAGCACTCACAGGCGACGCGGCCGCTCCCGGGCTGCCCGCGCTCGAGGTCGTGGCGCAGGACCTCGTCGAGCACCGCGTCGGAGAGCTGGTCGCAGACCTTGTCGGGATGACCGTCGGTCACCGACTCCGAGGTGAAAACGTGGACACCACGCGAGTTCATCGTCTCTACCTCCTGCCCGTCGAGGCTGCCGCGGGCGCTGGCGCGGATCCTAGCACGCCCGGGCAAGACGGTCGGTGGTTGGCGACCGGGCGGGGCAGGCGCCATGACGGCCGGGCCAAGGCGCCCAACCAATCACCGACGGCTGGCGCGGCGGGGTCACTCCTGCTCGGGCACTGGCGGCTCGGCCTGCCACGAAGGATCGAGCAGCGAGCGCAGGCGGCGGCGCAGCCGTCCCACCTCGAGGCCGTACACCCGCGCCGCCTCGGGTCCGAGGGCGGCCACGCGCTGCTTCTTGATCGCCAGCTCGCACAGCAAACGGTTGAGCATCTGCCGCTCGTCGCGCCGCGGCCACCAGCTCGCCTCCGCCCGCCGCCGCAAGCGAGCGGCTCGGGCCGGCAGCCAGGCCGGCACGATGCCGTAGCCGGCCTCCTCCTCGAGGCTGCGCTCGAGCAGGCGCCGCTCGAGGCGCAGCAGGAACCATGCGAAGGTCGAGGCTGTCGCGACCGGCAACAACACGGCGGTGCCCGCCACCAACGTCCAGACCCACCCGGAGCAGTGGACGCCGGCCCAGGCGAGAGCTGCAGCAAACGCGGGTAACACGAGCAGGGTCGCGCCGCCAGCCACGAGGCCGACCAGCGCTGGACCGACCTGGCGCCACCCGGCCGGCTGCAACCGGGCCCACCCGAGCCCCAGCCCCACCGCACCGCCGGCGGACATCAGCGAGACCACCACCAACCAACCCTCGAGCTCGGCGCCGGATGCCCCCCAGGAGGCGGAAAGGAGCGAGGTGGCCGCCAGCCCACTCCCGGCAGCGACTCCGAACACCAGCCCATCGAGCGGGCTGTCGAGGTGGCTGCGACGGGAGAAAAGCGTCAGCACCAAGGCCAGCACGGCGAGCCGCAGCCCGGCGTCTCGCACCACCGGACCCCAGGCGGTGTGCGTCGCCCCGGCGCCGAGGAGCAGCCCCCGCCACCACGCGGCGGGGGTCAGCAGCAGCAGCGGCATCCCGCCGGCCGCCGCCAAGGCGCTGGTGAGCAGGAACCGTGGGGCCGGCTCCCAGGCGTAGCGGTCCACCCACCACAGCAGGTACGCGCCGACGAGCAGCGCAGGCAGCGTCGCGGCCGCGAGCCACAGCCCGACGCTCATCGCCGCACCAGCTCCCCCTCGGCGAGGCCGTGCTGCAGGAAGTACAGCCGCGCCGTCTCGACGTCTCGGCGGATCTGGGTGACCAGCTCCATCGACGAGACGAACACCCGCTCGTCCCGCACCCGCCCGTAGAAAAACAGCCGCACCTCCTCGCGGTAGACGTCGGAGGTGAAGTCCAGCACGTGGCACTCGACGACCACGTTGGAGCGCTCGTAGACCGTGGGGCGCACGCCGATGTTGGTCACCGACCCGAAGACCGGCCCGAACGAGGGGATGTGGACCCCGGTGATGTACACGCCATGAGCGGGCATCAGCTCGTTCTCCACCTCGATATTGATCGTCGGAAACCCCAGCTTGCGCCCCATCCGCCGACCCACCGCCACCTGCCCATCGACGAAGAACGGACGCCCGAGCAACCTCCACGCGTCTCCCACGTGCCCGCGTGCCACCTCGCGCCGCACACGGGTCGAGGACACCGGCTCGTTCGCGTCCAGCACCGCCGGAACCGCAACCACCCGGAACCCCAGGTCGAGCCCGAGCACGGTGAGCAGGTCAACGTCGCCGGCCCGCCCCTCCCCGAAGCGGAAGTCATGCCCGAGCCACACCTCGCGCGGCGCCAGGCGGGCGTTGAGGAGATCGAAGGCGAAGGTGATCGCCGGCGTGGCCGCGAGGCGGCGGTCGAAGGTCAGCTCGACCAGGGTATCCACCCCCAGCCTCGCGAGCAGTTGTGCACGTTGCGCCCGCGTGGAGAGCAGGCGGAGCCCCGACTCCGGCCGCAACACCTTCTCGGGATGGGGATCGAAGGTCAGGACCACAGCGGGGATGCCGAGCTCGCGGGCGCGCCCCACCGCCCCGCGCAGGATCGCCTGGTGGCCGAGGTGCACGCCGTCGAAGTTGCCGATGCACACCACACCGCCCCGCGGCAGGTCAGCGTTGCTGCCGGCGTCGCGAAGGTACTCCATCTAGCCCTGGGCTCCCGTGCCGGTCGCCGCGATCGAGGACAGCAGTCCGGCCCGCGGCGGCGCTGGGTCGAGCACCTCGAGGATATCGGCCACCAGGTCGTGGGCGGAGGTCCGGCGAATGCGGGCGCGCACCAGATCTCCCGGCCGCGCTTCGCCGGAGGTGAGCACGACGCGGGCATCGACCTCCGGCGCCTGCCGCGCGAGCCGCCCCTGGAGCAGCAGCTCCGTCTCCGGTGCCGGGCCCTCGACCAGCACCACGACCTCGCGGCCCCGCAGCCCGCGGTGGATCTCGCGCACGAGACGCTCTTGCCTTTGCATGAGCGCCCGCAGCCGCTGCCTCTTGACCCGCGGCGACGCCCCGGGGCCGAGGTCGGCGCCAGGGTTCTCGTCCTGCCACGAGTAGGCGAACGCCCCGAGGGCATCGAACCGCATCTCCTCCACGAACGCCTCGAGCTCGGCGAACTCGGCCTCGCCCTCGCCCGGAAAACCGACGATGAAGGTCGTCCGCACCGCCAGATCCGGCACCGTCTCGCGAGCTCGGCCGATCTGCTCGGCGTAGCGCTCCCGACTGCCTCCCCGGCGCATCGCCCCGAGCACCGGGCGCGACACGTGTTGCAAAGGCAGATCGAGGTACGGCACCAGGCGCGACTCGGAAGCCATGAGGCGGAGCACCCCGAAGTCGAGCGTCGAGGGATAGGCGTACATGACCCGCAACCACGGCACCGAGGTCTCGGCCAGCAGCGCTTCGAGCAGTCGCCGCAGGCCGGTCCGCCCCATCCCCAGGTCCTCGCCGTAGCGCGTCGTATCTTGGGCGATGAGCACCAGCTCACGAACGCCGGCGGCTTGGAGCCGCTTCGCCTCGGCGACGAGCGAGGCCAGCAGCCGCGACCGGAACGCCCCGCGCATGCGCGGGATCGAGCAGAAGCTGCAGGGGTTGTCGCACCCCTCGGCGACCTTTAGGTAGGCGAACACGCCGCCGGTCGCCAGCAGCCGCGGCGCCGTGTGGTCGTACAGTGCGTGCGCGCCGACCTGCTCGGGCAGGTGGGAGACGAGCGTGCCGAGCACGGCCTCGGGTGCGTGCTGCAGCTCGTCGAGGCCGATGAAGGCGTCGATCTCGGGGATCTCGGCGTGCAGCTCGGACGCGAACCGCTGCGCCATGCAGCCGGCGACCACCAGCCGCCGGAGCCGTCCCTCGCCCTTGCGCGCCGCCACCTCGAGGATCGCCTCGATCGACTCGCGCTTGGCCTCCTCCACGAACCCGCAGGTGTTGACCACCACCACCTCGGCAGCAGCGACGTCGGTGGTGATCTCGGCCCCGTGCTCGACCAGGTGGCCGAGCATGATCTCGCTGTCCACCAGGTTTTTGGCACACCCGAGGGAGATCATCCCGACCGTGGTTGGGAAACCCGTACCCCGCCTCGTCACGGCGGCGGATTCTAGCACCCGGCGCGCCGTCCCCGCCCGAAACCCCGACACCCAAGCTACGGGTACAGGCGGTTCAGCATCCGCGGGTACGGGATCGCCTCGCGCAGGTGCTGCAGGCCGCACAGCCAGCTCACGACCCGCTCGATCCCCATCCCGAAGCCGGAGTGGGGGAAGCCGCCGTAGCGGCGTACATCGAGGTACCACTCGAACGCCTCGCGCGGCAGGCCATGCTCGCGGATGCGCTGCTCGAGCTTCTCGTACGAGCCGATGCGCTCCGAGCCGCCGATGATCTCGCCGTACCCCTCGGGGGCGATCATGTCCACGGCCAGCGCCCGCGTTGGATCGGCGGCGTCGGGCTCCATGTAAAACGCCTTGATCGCTGCCGGGTAGCGGGTGATCATCGTCGGCTTGCCGGTCTCGTCCGAGAGCGCCGTCTCCTCGTCACCACCGAAGTCGTCACCGAACGTGACCGCATAGCCCTTGGCCTGCAGCTTGACGATGGCATCGCCATAATCGAGCCGAGGGTAGGGGCGTTGCGTCGCCGGCTCGAGCTTGGCGACGTCGCGCTCCAGCCACTCGAGCTCGAGCTTGCAGCGGTCGAGCACCCTCGCCACGAGCGAGGAGACGAACTCCTCGGCGAGGTCCAGCAGCTCCCGGAAGCGCATCCACGCCACCTCCGGCTCGACCATCCAGAACTCCATGAGGTGGCGGCGGGTCTTCGACTTTTCGGCCCGGAAGGTGGGGCCGAAGCAAAACACCTTGCCATGCGCCGCCGCCGCGGGCTCGAGATAGAGCTGGCCGGACTGCGAGAGGAACGCCGTAGCACCGAAGTAGTCGGTCTCGAACAACGTCGAGGTGCCCTCGCACGCCGCCGGGGTGAGGATCGGCGAGTCGATGTTGACAAAGTCGCGCCGGTAGAAGAAGTCGCGGATGCCGAAGATGAGCTCGTTGCGCACCCGCATGATGGCGTGCTGGCGCTTGGAACGCAGCCACAAGTGGCGGTTGTTGAGCAGGAAGTCGGGGCCGTGCTCCTTGGGCGTGATCGGGTACTCGGGGCACAGCGCCACGATGCCGAAGTCGGTGACCTCGAGCTCGACGCCGCCCGGTGCGCGCGGGTCCTCCTTGACCTTGCCGGTGACCCACAGCGAGCTTTCCTGCGTCACCTTGCCGGTCTCGTCCCACACGCGCTGCTCGACCGCCGGCTTGAACACCACCGCCTGCAGGTAGCCCGAGCCGTCACGCACGACCAGAAAACGCAGCTTCCCCGACGAGCGGGAGTTGTACAACCAGCCGTGGATGCGCACCGGCTGGCCGATGAGCTCCTTGAGATGGCGAATCTCCGCGTCACGCATTCATCCCTCCGCCAGAAGCGGGATTGTAGCGCAGGGGATGAAACGCCACGGGATAAAACCGGGGAAGGCGGACCACGACTGGTGCCGGGACCACAGGCGGGGCAGAATGGGGGCGGAGGCTTCCATGCGATCGAGCACCTCGCGTCGCCGGCTGCCCGTGGTCGCCCTGATGGCGTTCGGGGCCGTGGCTGCCGCCTGCACCACACCGATCAGTGAGCTCACGGCCAACCCCGGAAAGTACGAGGGCAAGGTCGTCACCATCGATGGGACCGTGACCGCCAGCGCTAACATTCTCTTTGCCAAGGGTTTCTGGATCGAGGACGGGACCGGCAAGATCCTCGTCTCGCCCCGGGGCGCGGTGCCCAAAAAGGGCGAGGTCGTCACCGTCAAGGGCCGCGTGGATCAGCTCGCGGCTGTCGGCTCCGCGCGCATCGTCATCCTCAAGGAAGAGTGAGCGCCCGCCGCTGCCGCCTATCTTTACATCTCGCTCCCCGCCTCCTGCACCCGTGTGAACACGCCCTCGGGTGCCCGGAGATCGCGGCAGCGGAACAGCGTCACCCGTCGTGCCTCGGCGTTGCCGCGCCTGACGACGAGCTCCCCAGCGACCGCGACGGAGCCGAACAGGGGCTCCAGGCGCGGACCGATCTTGCGGGGGAACTCGGTCACGAACAGGACGTCGCGTCCCCGCAGCGACGCCGGTGAGTACCAGTAGAGCGAGGCGAGACCGTGCTTGCCGCCGGTCAGTCGGGCGAGTCGGGTCGGCAGATGACCGCCGGAGAGATAGGCGAAAAGGTGGACGCTCGTGTAGCTCTCGGAGGCGACGAGCTCACCGGGCTCGAGGTGGTTGGCGATCCCGGCGGTGATCTCCTCATTGCCGACCAGCGACCCGAACAGCGTCGACTGCTTGCGGTACAGCCGGACCTCCGGGACCGCGAGCCAAGTGGCCAACGGATCGGCGAACGCCACGACTGCGGCGGCGCCGAGCGCGATCGTCAAGCCGAACGCCGCACCCGCCAGGACCGACCTACGCCCCACCCCGCGCAGCGCGAGGAGCACGCAGCCGAGCACGATCGTCGGCGCACTCCAGTGTGCCGCCACCGGCTCGGTCAAGGCGGCGATCGAGAACACAGCCATCGGCGCCAGCATCACCGAAGCGATGACCCACCCGACGGTCGTGCGTTGCCGCACCTCCTGCCACCAGCGAGCAACCATGACCACACCGAGGGTGGGCGTCGCCAGCCCCAGGGTGGCGAGCCAGTACTCGAGCAGCCACCTGACCGTGAGCGGGCCGCCATCGTGCCTGCCATCGAGCTGGAAGACGAAGTTGTCCCAGTTATGCTGAACGGCCCAGATCCACACCGGCGCGGTGAGCGCCAGCGAGAGCACGCCGGCCAGGTACGGCGTCGGCGACCGCAGGTCGCGTCGAACGTTGCGGCTGGCCAGCAGAGGCGGCAGCGCGGCAGCGGCCAGAACCGCCGGGAACTTGGCCAGAAACCCGAGCCCCAGCGCGGCGCCGAACCCCCACCATGCCCGCCGCTCACCCTGAACGATCGCTGCGGCAGCCCAGGTCGCCCCGAGCATCGCCGCCACCATGGCCACGTCGGTCGAGGCGTAGAACGAGCCGAGAAAAAACAGCGGTGTGGCGTGCAGCAGGAGGTACGCGTGTGCCGCTTCGCGCTCGGCCCCTCCGAGGCGGCGCATGAGCGGCAGCAGGATGAGCCCGATACCGAGGCTCGCCAACAGCGCCGGGGCCCGCACCGCGAGGCTCGTCTCACCGAGCATGGCCCGAAACGGGATCATCGCCCAGATGACGAGCGCCGGCTGGTCGAACGTCGCCCACTCGGGGTGGCGCGAGCAGTCCCAGTAATACGCCTCGTCGCCGGAGATCGGCAGCGCCACGGCGAGCAGCGCATGGAGCCCGAGCGCCCCCACCAGCAGCCATCCATAGCGTCGTCGCGACCAGTGCATCGTACCGGAGGTCCTATTCCAGATTTGCGAGCTGCTCCCGCAACCGCTCGACCGCAGCCTTGGCTTCCACCACCTGCTCGCCGATCCCGGCTTCGCGGCACTTGGAGGCCGTGGTGTTGACCTCGCGCAGGATCTCCTGCAGGAGGAAGTCGAGCTTCTTGCCCACCGGTCCACCGTCACCGAGGAGCTGACGTAGGTGCTCGAGATGGGCGCCGAGCCGCTCCACCTCCTCGGCGACGTCGGCTCGCTCGGCGAGCATCGCGGCCTCGGCAAGCAGCCGCTCCTCCGGCACCGTGATGCCGTCGAGAAGGCTCGCCAGGCGCTCCCGCAACCGCCTCAGCAGCCGCTCGCGCAGGTCGCGGCTGGCGGCGATGAGCCACTGCCTGAACCGGTCGAGGACGGCGATCTCCGCCTCGATCCCCGGCCGCAGTGCCTGGGCTTCCCGTTCGCGCGTGGCGACGAGCCCGTCCCGCGCCTCGGCGAGCAAGGCGCGCAACGCTTGCCGCTCGCCGTCGTCCAGCCGCAGCTCGCCGCGATCCTGCACGAACCCTGGCAGCGACAGCAGGTCGGCCAGCGCCAACGGCCTCAGATCGAGCCCGGCAGGCCGCGCGGCAAGCCCGGCCTGCAGCGCCTCGACGACGCTCCAGTCGAGCTCGAGGCCGGCGGCAGCCTGGCCCGGCAGCGCCTGTAGCTCGATCGTCACCTGCACGCGGCCCCGCTGGAGCCGCTCGCCGAGGATCGCCCTTGCGTCCTGCTCGAGCTCGGCCGAGTCCATCCGCGGGTGGGTCCGCACCGCCACCTCGAGGAAGCGCGCGTTGAGCGAGGCCAGTCGAGCCCGCCCACCGAGCCGCGCCGAGAGCCGCCCTTCTGCTTGTCCGAACCCCGTCATGCTGCGTAGCGCACCTGCCATCCGCACCTCGCCACCGGCCTTGCGGTGCAGCGTCATGATAGAGTCCTCACACCGCCCGCACCACCCCGCGGTGCGGAGACGGCGCGACCGCACATGCACGAGCCGACCAGCCCGTCCTCCGCCTCGAGCCCCGGACCCCGGATCCCGGATCCCGACCTGCCACGGCGTCAGCCAGACCCCGCGGCCGCTCCCCACTCTCCGACCCCCAGCCGGGCGATCTGGACCCTCCGCCTCTGGGGCCTGCGCCACCCCGATCTCGACGTCGGGCTCAGCCTCGCTCTGGTCGCCCTTCTGGCCTGGAGCCGCTTCGCCTTCCTCGCCTCCGGGCCGTGGGAGTGGGACGAAACGCTGTTTGCGCGTGGGATCCTCAAGTTCGATCTCGCGGCGCACTTCCCGCACCCTCCGGGCTTCCCGCTGTGGATCCTGCTCGGCAAGCTGATCCTGCCATTGGTCTCCGAGCCGCTCCGGGGGCTGCAGCTTCTTTCCGCCCTCGCCTCCGTGGCCTCGCTGTGGCCGCTCGCCGCGCTCGGCCGCCGTCTGGCTCCGCCGGCCGTAGCGACAGCGGCGGCGGCGATGGTGCTGGCGGCACCCGGAGTCTGGTTGCACGCCGGACGCGGGTTTTCCTCCACTCCGGCGGCGTTTTTTGCCCTGTGGGCGGCGGCGATCGCGGTCTGGGGGCTCGAAGGTCGGCGGGCCACCGCGTTCACCGTGCTCGTCACCGCGGCGTTTTTGGTCCGGCCGATCATCGTGCCGTCGCTCGGGCTGCTGTGGCTCGGGGGGGCGATTGCGATCCGGAGCTGGCGGCGGCTGCTGCCCGGCGTCGCCGTAGGTGCCGCGGCCACGGCCGCTGCCGTGGCCTGGATGGTGGTGCTACAAGGAGGCTGGTCCGCTTTCGTCCGACCGTTTCTCGTCCACGGCGCCACCCATGCCCGCAACCTCGCCGTCAACGTCGGTGAGTTCACCGACTGGGGAATCGTCAAGGGGCTGGGTGGTGTGTGGACCGCCGTCGCCATCGCCGGGCTCGCCGCGGCCGGTGTGGTGGTCTGGTGGCGGCGGGCGAGCCGCGGTGGCGCCCTGACCTGGGTGGCGGTGCTCGCGGTCGGGATCTGGCAGCTCGTGAGCATCCAGAACCGCACGTTCCCGCGCTACGCGGTGCCGTTCCAGCTCGGCCTCGCGCCGTTGGTGGCGACCGCCGCGGGGGCCATGGCTGGGCCCGCGGTGGGCACCGCGGCGCTGCTCGGCCTCGGAGCGGCGCTGGGTGCCCAGGGCTATCCACTCGTCGAGGAGCAACGCACCACGCTGATGCCGGGATGGGAGGCCGTGCGCTTCGCGGTCGAGCGGGCGCAGCGAGAGCGGATGGAGCTGGTCGTCGAGCCAGGTCTTCACCCATTCCTCTCCTACCTCGAGGAGGTGGACCGGCGCCGTGGGCGTGTCTGGTCGTTCCGGTACCACCTCGGCTTCGCGAGCCCTGACGCGAGGAGTCTTCCCACCGGCCCCTACCTGCTGGTGACGGACTATCCCGCCCAGTACTTCGGGGCCATCATCGGGCCGGAGCGCAGCTTCGGCGCGGTGTCCGACGACCTCGTCCGGTTCACTCAGCGGCGCTTTTTGCGCTGCTGGGTCGCCGCCAACCCCCTGCTCCCCCTCGACGGCTGGTACCTCGCCGAGGCGAGCCGGACGCTGGGCCGTCTGCGCTGGGGGGGGCCCGGTGCCCGGTTGTTGCTGCCGCCGGTGCCGGAGGACACCTCGTTGGCGATCGTCGTCGGGGCAGCTCGCGGTGACGCACCGCTGCCGATCGCGGTGGACGGCGAGGTCGTGCGTGAGCTCGACGGACGAGCCCCACGCACGCCGGTGCGTATCGATCGGTCCCTGCTCTCACCGACCCGCCCCACGATCGTGACGTTCCCACGCCGCCACGCCTACACCCCGCCGCGCGAGTCCCGCGAGCTCGTCGTCCAGCTCTTCGGTTGGGAGGCGCCGAGCGGTCCGGCGTTCCCCCTCTCCCTCTCCCTGGCCGACCGCACCGCGCTGGCGCGGGTCGGCGGGCGGCTCGTCGATGCCTGGTCACCGGAGCGCTTCCAGGGGATGCCCGGCGTGTGGACGCGCCCCTCGGCCCGGCTGTGGCTCCCGGTAGGCAAGGGGACGCTGCGGCTGCTCGTCTCGGCCCCGCGCCCGTCCCCGCCGTCGCTCCAGGTGCTGGTCGGCAACGACCGCCTGGTAGGGCCCGTCGACCCCGGCCCGGCCCCGGGCTGGATCGAGGTCCCGCTGCCGGCTCACGACCCTCTTTCTGGGGGCCTCGATCTCGAGCTACGAGCGGTGTCGTTCTCGCCAGCCCGCGCCGGCCGCAGCTCCGACGCCCGCGAGCTCGGGGTGGTGCTCCACGCCGCCGAGTACCACCCCGCGGCGAAGCCAGTTGCGAGCTGGTAGTCGTCGGTCTCCCGCCCACGCCCCCACCCGTTGCAGCCCGACCACCCTGCTGCGAAGGGCAGATCCACCCCGGGCACGGACGACCATCGACGATCGACTACCAGCCACCAACCGCCGTTATCCCCTGCAGCGCGGCGAGGCGGGCGTATGCCCCGCCTCGGGCCAGCAGCTCGCGGTGCGTCCCCTGCTCGGCCACGTGGCCGTCCTCCAGCACCACGATGAGGTCGGCGTTGCGCACCGTCGCCAGACGGTGGGCGATGACCAGCGTCGTGCGGTTGCGCATGAGGTTTTCCAGTGCCCGCTGGACGATCGTCTCGGACTCGGCGTCGAGCGCCGACGTGGCCTCATCGAGAACGAGGATCGGCGGATCCTTGTAAAGCGCTCGGGCGACGGCGAGGCGCTGCCGCTGGCCGCCGGAGAGCTTGGTTCCCGCCTCACCGACCACGGTGTCGATACCGTGGGGGAACTCGGCGATGAACTCCTCGGCGTACGCGGCCCGGGCCGCAGCCAGCAGCCGCGGCTCGTCGATCCTCTCCTGGCCGTAGGCGATGTTGGCGCGGATGGAGGTGTTGAACAGCACCGTCTCCTGCGTCACGAGGCCGAGGTGGGCGCGCAGCGAGGCGAGCGTCAGGTCGCGGATATCGGTGCCGTCGATCGTGATTTGCCCCTCGTCGACATCCCAAAAGCGCGTCAGAAGCTGCGCGACGGTGGACTTGCCGGCGCCCGACCCTCCCACCAGCGCCACGATCTTCCCCGCCGGCACCTCGAGCTCCAGCTCGCGGAGCACGGGCTTGTCCGGCTCGTACGCGAAGCTCACGCGCTCGAACCGGACCCCCTCGCGCACCCCCGAGAGCGAGCGGGCGTGCGGGAGGTCGACGATCTCGACCGGCTCGTCCATGACGGCGAACACGCGGTCCCCGGCCGCCACCGCCGTCTGCAGCGCCAGGTTGAGCTTGTTGAGCTGCTTGATCGGCAAGTACATCCCATACAGCGCGCCCAGAAACGACGCGAACGCGGCAATCGTCGTCTCGCCGACCCGGATCTGGTGACCGGCGTAGAAGAGCAGCACCAGCACGCCGGCGCCCCCGGCGACCTCCATGACCGGGGTGTTGAGCGCCATGATCCGACGCGCCTTCAGGTTGACCCGGAAGTGCCGGCGGGTGGCGTCGCGGAATCGCAACGCCTCGTACGCCTCCATCGAGAACGCCTGGACGATGCGGAACCCCTTGAGCACCTCGTCGAGGATGGCGTTCATGTCCCCGAGGCGCTCCTGGCTCTGGTGCGAGCGCCGCCGCAGCTTCCGGGCATGGTCGACGATCGGCCACAGCAGCAGCGGTGCGATCACCAGCGCCCCCAGGGCGAGCTTGAAGTTGAGCGAGAAGACGACGACGAGGAGCGAGACGATGGTGAAGATCCCCTGGAACAAGTCGCTGAAGCGGTCCGACAGGAGCACCGTGATCTGCTCCACGTCGTTGGTGACCCTGGACATCAGGACCGCCGACGGCTGGCGCTGAAAAAACCGCGCCGACTGCCGCATGATGGCGTCGAAGAGCGCGTCCCGCAGGTCCTTGACGGTCGCCAGCCCGGCCCTGAAGAAGGCGTAGTGCCCGAGGTACGTCAGGAGGTTCTTGATCAGCAGGAGCGTGAAGGCGATGACCACCAGGGCCGCGGCCTCGGACGGGAGATGCGGCGAGACGCGGGCCTTGGTCGCCTCGAGCCAGGCGTTGAACGACCGCAGCACGGGGTTGTCCTGCTGCGTCGCCCGTTTGGTCATCTTCGCCCCGGGCACGGACAGCACCTCACCCGCCCCGCTCCCGAGGAGCCCCTCGAGCAGCGGCCCGAGCAGGAGGAACAGCACGGCCGTGGCGAGGGCGACGCCCATCATGGCCGCAACCGCGCCCACCACCCAGGCCGCGTGCGGCCTACCGTACCCCAGCAGCCGACGAACCGTCCTCATTCCCCTTCCCCCAGCAACGCGGCTACGGCAGCCGCAGCCCGGGCCGACGCGCCGGGTGGGCCGAGACGCTCACGAACCCGCGCCAGCCCTCGCCGCTGCTGTTCCCCACCCTCGCCAAACAGCCGCTCGACCTCGGCCGCCAGGCGGTCGGGGGTGAAGGCGTCCTGCACCAGCTCGGTAGCTAGCCGCTCTCCGGCCACGAGGTTGGCGAGCGCCACGTGGGGCACGTCGATGAGCCGGCGGGCCAGGGCGTAGGTGAGCCCGTGCAGGCGATAGCCCACGACCATCGGCAGGTCGAGCAGCGCGCACTCCAGTGTCGCGGTGCCCGAGGCCACCATCGCCGCGGAGCAACCGGCGAGCGCCCGGTGGCGGTCGGTGGTGACGGTGTCGAGCAGATCACGCGCCGGACCGAGCAGGGGCAGCAGCTTCGCCGGCTCGAGCCCGGGCGCCACGATCAGCCGTCCGCGCGTGCCGGGCCTCCGCGCGGCGAGCAGTCCCAGCGCCTGGAGCATGCCGGGCAGCAACGCGCTCACCTCGTGCCACCGCGAGCCCGGCAGCAGCGCCACGGCCCGTCCGTCCCGCGCGCCGGGTACCGCCATGACCGGCTCGAGCTCGTCCACCAGCGGGTGCCCGACGTACTCGGCGGCGATCCCGTGGTGCTGGTAGAACCCGACCTCGAACGGGAGGATGCATAGCACCCGCCGGACGTCCCGCCGGATCCGCTTCACCCGCCCCGAGCGCCAGGCCCAAAGCTGCGGCGAGATGTAGATCGCGACCGGGATACCGGCGCGGTGGAGGTGCTTCGCGAGGGGAAGGTTGAAGTCCGGGGAGTCGACCAGCACGGCAACCTCGGGTCGACGGTCGAGCGCGCTGCGGCGCACCCGCCGGGCCATCCGCAGTAGGCGCGGCAGGTGCCGCAGCAC
The DNA here is from genome assembly GCA_012516935.1 of Holophagae bacterium. Classification (GTDB taxonomy): domain Bacteria; phylum Acidobacteriota; class Thermoanaerobaculia; order Thermoanaerobaculales; family Thermoanaerobaculaceae; genus JAAYVZ01. The sequence goes on along the minus strand of JAAYVZ010000288.1, from coordinate 2,131 downwards.
CTCGGCGAGACCCATGACCGACAGCTCCTCGCTCCGGCCCACGCAAACGAGGCCCTCGCCGCGCAGCCTCTCCCCGCCGACGCCGAACGCCTCGAGACCCGGCACCATGACCGTGAGCGCCTTCAGCAGGTTGGCCGCGTGGAGGTCGCCCGACGCCTCGCCGGCGACGATCAGGACCTTCACCGCCGCACCCTCGACCACACCCAGGCAGCGCCGGCACCGACCAGCGCCCCGACAGCGTCTGCCCCCAGGTCCGACCACTCGGCAGCCCGGGGCGGAAAGTACTGCTGGAGCACCTCGAGCCCGGCGCCGTGAAGCACCGCCCAGGCGAGCGCCAGCAGCGCCCAGGCGCGCAACCCCCACAGCCGCCCCGCCTGTGCCACGGCGAAGGCCAGCACCAGATAGGCAGCACCGTGAAGCAGATCGTCGGGGACCGGGCGCAGCAGGCTCGGAACGCGGGGCTGAACGCCGGCGATCACGAACGCGGTGGAGAGTGCGATCGCGGCGAGAAGCCAGGCGACGGCCGCGCGGCCTGACCTCACCCCTGACCTCGGCCTCAGGGGCGAGGGAAGAAGTACATCAGCCATCCCAGCGCCACCGCGCCGACCATCAGCGCTCCGAACACCTTGCAGAAGTAGATCCAGCGCTCACGCCGCCCGGCCTTCCAGAGGAACGAGAAGTAGATCGCGATCAGCAGGGCGTGCAGGGTCATGAGCGAGAGATGATCGGGCATCACCACTCCTTGTGGCCCCGGACGATCTCGTGGATGTCGAGCAGCAACAGCAGGTTCATCATGCCTGCAGTGAGCAGGAAGGTGTTCCCGAACTCGTAGGCCGCGGACGTCACGACACCGTGCCCGAGCCCGAGGTACTTGGCCACGAAGAACGGGACGCCGTTGCCGATGATGGCGATCGCCGCCACGTACGAGAGGGGATCGCCGGGCTGCGGGAGGATGAGCTCGCCCTGGAGGAAAATGCCGACGACGAACGAGACGGTGATAACGCCGAAAAAGACCGCGGCCCGCAGGCGCCGACGGAGCAGGAGGTGCCCGAGACCGGGCACCAGCCACCCCAACGCCAGCAGCAGCGACAGCGGCAACTGCGCCGCCTCTCGGCCTTCCGTGACGGATCTCGGATCAGCCATGCGCCTCCCCCAGCGCCTCACGCAACCGCGCCCAGGTCCGATCGAGATCCTCGGGCAGGACCCGTACCTCCCCGGCCACGGTCATGAAGTTCGTGTCGCCGCGCCAGCGCGGCACGACGTGCACGTGGAGGTGATCGGTGATCCCCGCCCCCGCCGCCTCCCCCAGGTTCACCCCCAGGTTGAACCCGTGAGGCTGGTAGACCGCCTCGAGCGCGCGCACCACGCGCTGGGTTACGGCCATCATCTCCGCCATCGTCTCGGAATCGACCAGAGCGAAGTCGGCGCAGTGCTGGATGGGCGCCACCATCGCGTGCCCCGAGGTGTAGGGAAAGCGGTTGAGCAGCGCTACGGCGCGACCGGTACGACAAAGCGTCAGCGTGTCCGGCCCGCCCTCGGCCGCCCGGCACAGCACGCAGCCTGGAACCGCACTCGCCCCCGACACGTACGCGTACCTCCAAGGCGCAAACAGCCGCTGCAACCGGCCCTCACCTACCGCCGAGGACCGCGCGGAGCTGCTTGCCGGGCTTGAAGTACGGCACCAGCTTCGGCGCCACCTTGACCTTGGCCCCGGTACGGGGGTTGCGGCCGGTGCGAGCCTGCCGCTTGCGGGTCCGGAACGAACCGAAGCCGCGCAGCTCGACTTTCTCTCCGCGCTTGATCGCCGCCACCACACCGTCGAGCACGACCCGCAACGTCTCTGCCGCCTCGCGGCGAGTCAGCCCCACATCGTCGGCAAGCACTCGGATGATGTCAGCCTTGGTCATCAAAACCCTCCTCGCACGTACGTGCGCGCTCAACGCTCCGTGGTCTTTCCGGGGGAAGCTTCGGCAGTGTCTTCCGCAGCCTTCTCGGCCTCCCGCTCGACCGGCTCGGTCTCCTGCTCGACCTTCTCGACCTCCTGCTCGACCGGCTCGGTCTCCTGCTCGACCTTCTCGACCTCCTGCTCGACCGGCTCGGTCTCCTGCTCGACCTTCTCGACCTCCTGCTC
>JAAYVZ010000287.1 GCA_012516935.1 Holophagae bacterium | reverse complement strand
GTCAGCCGGTGGATCGGAACCGCCATCGTTCGTTCGGCCTCGTACGGGGCCGGCGCCTCGTCGCTGGCGGCGCTTTCGACCAGCAGCGGTTGGGTGGTCTCGACGGCGCCGAGCTCCGGTGGCCCGACCTCCGGCGGTGGCGACTCATCGGCCAACCCGACCGGTGACGGCGGCTGGGGTGCAGCAACCTCCTCGTCGGGCACCGTCTCCATGGGCTGAGTCGACCCGCTGTGCTCAACTGGCGGCGCGGGCGGTGCTGATGGGAGGCTGCTTTCGGCTGGGGCCGGTGGAAACGGTGGCAGCTCGGACAGCGAGAGAGAGACGGTGCCCGATGGTGCTTCCGGAGCTGTCTGGGTGGCGGTCGTGGGGGCCGCGGCCTCCGGGGGCACGAGCTGGGCCAGCTCGTCCGTGACCTCGGTCCAGGTGGCCGGCCGGCACTCGGGCGCGGGATCCAGCAGCCGCACGAGCAGGTTGCCGAGGGCCCCCGAGCCCGGCAGCGCCTGCGAAACGTTCGGTGAGAAAAGGACCGATACGCGTTGCTCAGGTGAGGTGGCGACCTTGGCCTGGAGCATCCGGCTGAGGACGGCCGCGAGCGAGAACATGTCCGAGCGGGCGTTGGCGCGCGCGAGCCCGGCGTGGGGGTCGACGAGCTCCGGGGCGGCGTACTCGAGCGCATCGGAGGCCAGCACAGCTCCGGTCAGCTCGCCCATGAAGACGCGGAACGCCGCGGTGCCGAAGCCCAGCACGAGCGGGAGCTCCTCGGTTCCGAGCGAGCGCGCCAGGAGGTTCTGCGGTGTGATGTTGCCGTGGAAGACACCGCGCTCGGCGAGCCGTGACAGACTCTCGATGCACCCGAGGGTGAGGCGCAGCACACGAGCCGGCTCGATCCCGACCAGCGCCTCGAAAGGTGTCCCCTCGAGAAACTCCATGACCATGAAGGCGCTGCCATCCGGGGTGAAACCGGAATCGAAGAGGGTCGGGAAGGCAGGAGGCGACAGCTCGCGCCACGTGTCCATCGCCTCCAGGAATTGCTCCCGACAGATGTGGAGGTCCGTCGGACAGGACGGCACGATCAGCTTGATCGCTGCTCCCCGGCCGGTGGCCAGCTCGGTAGCCCGGAAGACAATGCCCGAGCGACTCGACTTGAGCACCCGATCCAAACGGAAGCTCTCGGTGATCTCGCGCGGTCGCGTCATGCGCATGGACGGTCTCCTCCGCTCGCCTCAGCGACGAGGCCGGAGGCAGCCCTTGCGGCGAACCTCCCGCAGCCCTGCAAAGCGAGCATGACCAGAGTGTAACAGAGATGCAACCGGGGTCGGTATGCCGACCGACGAAGGTGTGACGGACCTCACATCTGCAAACGACGAAAAAGGCCCCGCGTGGTGCGGGGCCGGCGTGTGTGGTGGAGGCGGGGGGAATCGAACCCCCGTCCGAAGGACCTGGAGCACTGGTATCTCCGTGCGCATCCCACGTTTTGATCTCACCGTCGGGGCGGGCGTGGGCGCCCTCTCCCGTTGGTCAGCCCGAAGCTCTTGCTCGCCGCACCCGGGCTCAGCGGCGAGCCAGCCTGCTTTGGTCGGCGCCGCGATCAGGCCCGCAGGCGGGGACCGACGATCGTGACGTGGCTACGCTTACGCAGCCAGTGCCAGCTCAGTGTTGGCAGGTGTGTGTTTCCGCCTGATTAGCGTGGCGGCGGACCACGGCACGCTGCCAGCGCCCCAACTGTCCCCCGTCGAACCCGGTACGCCCCCGGTGACGGTACACCCTCAATCTACCGTCTCAAGCGAGCGATGTCCACCACTGGTGGAGGTACGGACGGGCGGCAACCGCTGGCTTGACGACCATCCAGGTTCAAGCTACCGTTCTGCACATGGGGGAGCCGGAACCAATTTCGGTGGTCGTGACCACTGTCGGCACCGAGCAACAGGCGGTCGAGATCTCCGAGGAGCTGGTCGTGCGGGGGCTGGCCACCTGCGTCAACATCGTGCCCTGCCTCCGCTCGATCTACCGCTGGAACGGCAAGGTCTGTGAGGACAGCGAGTACTTGCTGCTGATCAAGACGCGGCGGGCGCTGTTCTCCGCCGTTTCCGAGGCGATCCGCGAGATTCACTCGTACGAGCTGCCGGAGGTCTTGGAGTTTCCGGTCGGCAACGCCGAACCCGATTTCCACCGTTGGGTCGTTGAGATGGCGAGCGGCGTACCGGGCGCCGACCCCGAGGAAGAACCTGGGCCGGTCTTCGACTGAGTCCGCGTGGGGTGCTTCCAGCCTGCACGCCGTGGCTCGCTGCGTTGTCGGCGGCACCGACAGTGCTCGGGCATGCTGATCTCAGGTGAGGACAGGGTGTCGCCGAGGTCTCGGTCATGGGTGTGCGGTGTCTCCATGGAGGCCTGCTGCGAGCGGCACGTTTGTTGCCTCCGCTGCGGTCGGGGCGTACACTGACAATGGCCAGGCATGACGCCCTGCGACCGGAGGAGCAAGCCATGAAGGTTGCGCGGATTCTCACCATTGCGTCGCTGCTCGTCCCGACCATCCTGCTGGCGCAGGCCCAGGGACGCATCAAGGGGCTGATCACCGACACCGACAACAAGCCCATTGTGGGCGCCAAGATCACCATCACCTGTCCGGAGATCACCAACTTCCGGCGTGAGGTCTCGACCGACGAAAAAGGCGAGTTCGCCACCATCGTCGCCGACGGAACCAAGCAGTACCTGTTCCGAATCGAGGCCACCGGCTACCAGGGCCAGGAGGCGATGGTCAAGCCGCGCATCGGTGGCCAGACGCTGGAGATCTCCTATGCGCTCAAGAGCATCGCCCAGCTTCAGGAGGAAGCGGCGAAGGAAGCGATGGAGCAGCCTGGGATCAAAGACCAGCGCGAGGCGTTCGATCTCCTGAACCTCGGCAACAAGGCGGAGGCCAGGGTCAGGTTCGAAGCGGCGGTGGCGGCGATGCCGGAGCTTTACATCTCATGGCTCGAGCTGGGCAAGATGGATCTCGAGGCCGGCGACGCCAAAGCCGCGATCGACAAGGCTGACAAGTGCCTGGGTATCTCCTTCAACTTCACGGCTTGTCTGGCCTTGGGCTTGAACGCGGCGCGCCAGCTCGGTGACAAGGCCGCGATTGAGCGGTTCGAAAGCGCCTACAAGCTCGCCAACCCCACCGACCCATCGATCGCCTACAACGAGGCTGTCGAGTTCCTCAACAAGGGCGATGACGCCAAGGCCAAGCCGCTGCTCGAGCAGGCGCTGCAGATCGACCCCAAGTACGCCGACGCTCTCTTTCAGCTCGGCATGGTCCACTTCCGTCTCGGTGAGACCGTCAAGGCCAAGGAAACGCTGCAGAAGTTCCTCGAGGTCGCGCCGCAGCACAAGGAGGCCCCCACGGCCACCGAGATGCTGAAGTACCTGTAGCAGCGGATAGGGGACAGCTTGCACTGACTCCGGACCGCGAATAACTTGTCCCGCGTGGCCGCCTGAGCGGTTGGCGCCGAGCTCGGGAATACGGTCGAAGGCCGAAGAGCAATCATGGCCTTCGACCTCTCGCCTCGACCCCTGATTCCTGGCGCAGTGGGCAGTCGCTACCGGGAGCCGTCGAACGGGGTCAGCTCGTGGACCGCGGTGATGTGGTTGGTCTCGTCGACGAGCACGACGCGGGCGCGGTGGTCGGGGATATCCTCGCGGTCGAGCCAGCAGTAGGCGGCGACGATGACGAGATCGCCCTCGGTCACGAGGTGGGCTGCAGCGCCGTTGACCTCGACCGTACCCGAGCCAGCAGCGCCGGGGATGCAGTAGGTCGAAAAGCGGGTGCCGGTGGTGACGTTGTAGACGTCGACCTGCTCCAGCACCAAGATGTCGGCGGCAGCCAGCAGCTGGCTGTCGATGGTGATTGAGCCTTCGTAGTGCAGATCGCGCCCAGTGACGCGGGCACGGTGGATCTTGGCGCGCAGGAACGGGCGTCGCATCAGGGCACCTCCACCAGCAGGTTGTCAATGAGCCGGGTAGCGCCGACGTGGGCGGCGAGCGCGAGCAGCGCCAACCGGCCGATACGTGCCAGCTCCTGGAGCGTGTCGGGGTCAACGACGGCGGCGTACTGGAGCTGAGCCCGCGGCTCGGAGGCCACCACCTCGGTGAGCACGCGGCGAATCGCCTCGCCGTCGCGCTCGCCCGAGGTGATCGCGGTCTCGGCCGCACGCAGGGCGCGGATGAGGACCGTGGCTGCCCGCCGCTCGTCGGGATCGAGATAGGCATTGCGCGACGACATGGCGAGGCCATCGGCTTCCCGCACGGTAGGTGCCACCTCGATCCGCACCGGCAGGTTCAGATCCTCGACCAGGCGCCGGATGACCGCTGCCTGTTGCCAGTCTTTGGCGCCGAACACCGCCCACTCCGGCTGGGCGATCGACAGCAGCTTGGTGACGACCAGTGCCACGCCCCGGAAGTGTCCGGGGCGGAAGGTGCCACACAACCCAGCGGTGAGCTCGGGTAGGTCGACGACGGTGGCCGACGGACGGGGGTAGATCTCCTTGTCGCTGGGGGCGAACAACAGCGCCACGCCGCGCCCGGCGAGCAGGGCGCGGTCGTGCTCGAGATCGCGCGGATAATGCGCAAAGTCCTCGCCGGGCCCGAACTGGGTGGGGTTGACGAACACCGTGGCCCACACCTCGTCGGCGAGCTCGCGGGCGCGGTCCACCAGGCACAGGTGTCCCTCGTGAATGGCCCCCATGGTCGGCACGAGAGCGACCGTGCGGCCCTGCAGACGAAGGTCCCGCCGGCGCGCGCGCACCCCGGTGATGGTGGTGAGCAGGAGCATCTACACCTCCTCTTCGGCCGCTAGCGCGGCTTCGAGACCTGGCGGGGAGGGGTAACACTCCTCTGGCGCCGGGTAGCGCCCTTCCCGCACGTCGGCGACGAAGCGGCCGATGGCTGCGGTGGCGGTGTCACCGAGCTCGGCATAGCGGCGCACGAAGCGGGGCTGGGGTCCGGACGCATATCCCAGCAGATCGGCGGACACCAGCACCTGCCCATCGCAGCCGGGGCCGGCGCCGATGCCGATCGTCGGCACGGAGAGCGCCTGCGTGATCCGGGTGCCGAGCGACGACGGCACCGCTTCGAGCACGACGAGAAACGCGCCTGCCGCCTCGAGCGTCCGTGCCTGCTGGAGAAGGCGGCGGGCGGCCGACGCTTCTTTGCCCTGGACACGGTAGCCGCCGAGCGCGTGGAACGACTGCGGGGTCAGCCCGAGGTGCCCAACCACCGGAACGCCGGCGGCGACGATGGCCGCTACCTCGCTCGAGCGCGGTCCCTCGAGCTTGACCGCAGCTGCACCGGCGGCGACCAGCTCACAGGCGGAGCGCACGGCCTGCTCGACCGAGGCTTGATAGGAGCCGAACGGCATGTCGCCCACGACCAGCGCCCGGCGTGGGGCCGCGGTCACCGCGCGGACGTGGTGGGCCATCTCGGCCAGCGTGACGGTGAGCGTGTGAGGGCGGCCGAGTACGGCCATGGCGAGCGAGTCACCGACGAGGATGAGGTCGACGCCGGCGGCGTCCGCCCAGGCTGCGGACGGAGCGTCAGCCGCGGTGACCATGACGAGGCGACGGGCGCCTTTGGCGGCGAGGATGTCAGGTACGGTGGTTTGGGTTTCCATCGGTCCCTCCCGGGCCGACGGATCGGGGTCGCCTGGTCGCCGTCGGTCGAGGATCGGCGCCGGCGTGCGTGCGGGTCCGCCCTGTTGCGGCCCGTCTCGGTCCGCACCCGGACTCGCGTCCGGGTCACCCAGATCCGAGCGGTACGTACACGTGTGTTCCGTGGCGGATACGGGCGATCTGCTCCACCAAGTTGTCGAAGTCCTCCGAGCGGTTGACGAAGTCGATATCGTCGGTGTTGACGACCAATAACGGGCTTTCGTTGTAGCGGAAGAAGAAGGCGTTGTACGCCTCCTTCAGGCGCCGCAGGTAGTCAGGGTCCATGCCGCGCTCGAACTCGCGGCCGCGCATCTTGATACGCTTCATGCAGGTCTCGATCCGACCCTCGAGGTAGATCACGAGGTCTGGTCTGGGCAGGCGGCCGACGAGCAGGTTGTAAAGCCGCTCGTACAGACGCAGCTCCTCGTCGGCCAGGTTGAGCTGGGCGAAGATCCGGTCCTTGGGCATGCAGTAGTCGGCCACCACCAGACGCGTGAACAGCTCCGGCTGCATGATGTCGACGTGTTGCTGGTAGCGCGAGAGCAAGAAGAAGATCTGCACTTGGAAGGCTGCGCCCGCACGGCCGCGGTAAAAGGCGTCGAGGAACGGGTTTTCGACGTCCTCGAGTATCTTGACCCCTTCGAAGCGGCGGGCGAGCCGATCCACGAGCGATGTCTTGCCCACGCCGATCGGGCCTTCTACCGCGATGTGGCGCGCCCACAGCCTGCCGTCGACCATGCCGTCGAACATCATATCAAGCGCGGCGCCCGAGGCGCCTGAGCATCTCGATGCGGGCGAGGCCGTTCTCGGACCGGCGCAGTGCGGTTCCGAAACCCTGCCGGCGGTAAAGCCTCCGAGCCGGCCCATGGTCGCGGTCCACGGTGAGTGAAAGCCAACGGGAGCTGGCGTGCCGAGCCAGCTCGATGGCATCGTCGAGCAACGCCACCCCCAGCCCCCGTCGCCGCCACGCCGGATGGACCGCAATCGAGGCGAGGCTCGAGATCGGCGCCGCTGGCAGCAGCACCGAGGCACCCACCACCGTGCCCCCGCCGCGCACCACCCGCGGCATCCACCCCACCTCGTTGAGGACCTCCCACCACGCTCGGGCCGGCCAGGCGCGGACTCCGAAGCAAAGCCGATCCAGCTCGATGAGTCCTCGGAGGTCAGCGGGTCTACCGTCGTCGATCGGAACGGTGTCCGGCCGCCTGACAGGTGTATGAGTTTTCATACAGCGGGTATGCCTGCACCAGCGCTGCATCGCCACCACCCTGTCAGAAGATCCTAGCAGCTCTGGGCTTCCGGAAGCTTCATAGAAATAGCTGTAAACCACTGATGTATCGATAGCTCTGTGGTGTCGCACGGCTTGGCATCGGCCTCGCTCAGGTCGGCGGGCGGAGGTGATGCATGGAACACAGCCCCTAGGCGACAGAGCCGAACCCACCCCGAGCCGAGATGAGGAACGCAACCCCGAACGTCAACCCGAATGAGCAAAGGAGAAGAGGAGATGAGAATGACCGCACGCATCCTGATGACCTTGGCGCTGGCTACTCTGCTGGCGGGCGAGGTCCTGGCCGCCGGCGCCGCCGGGCAGGTCAACGTCAACACCGCCACCGTCCAGGAGCTCCAGCTCCTGCCCCGGGTCGGTCCTGCGCTGGCCCAGCGCATCATCGACTTCCGCACGGCCAACGGCGTGTTCAAGGCGCCCGAGGAGCTTACCCGTGTCAAGGGCATCGGCGAGACAAGCTTCGCGTTGCTGAAGCCGTACGTCAGCATCGAGGGTGCCACGACGCTCAAGGAGAAAGTGAAGGTCCCACGGGCCCCGAAAGCCGCGGCCAACAAGAGCTGACGACCCGGAGGACAACACCACAACCGAGACAAGCAATGGCGTGGATGGGACGGGGGCGGTCGTGGGGCCGCCCCCTTCTACCTGGAGGAGGGTATGCGTCGAACCGATGGTTTCAGCGTGATGGAGCTTCTGGTTGTGCTGGCGACACTGGGTATCCTGCTCGCCATCACCATACCTAACCTTCTTGTCGTGCGTCGGCAAACCGACATGCCGCGACTGGCCCGGCAGATCGCCAGGGACACCCAGCTCTGTCGCCAGGAGGCGCTGGTCAGCTTGCGCAACGTCGGCCTCGTGTTCTACGAAATCGGGGGCAAGTGGGCCTACCGAATGGTTGAGGACGGCAACTACAACGGTATCCTGCGCCAAGACTTCCTGGCCGGCCGGGACCGGGCGATCGGGCCCAACGTATGGGTGGAGTTCCTGTCGGCCGGAACGCGGGTGGGCGTGCCACCGAGCTGGGAGGTGCCGGATCCCGGCGGCGCCGGTGTCCTGCGCAGCGACGGGTATCGGCTCGGGAACAGCAACATCATGAGCTTCTCGAAATTCGGGCACGCCACGCCGTGCTCGATCTACTTCAACGACGGCCGCGAGCGGATGCTGGTGATTCGCATCAATGGGCATACCGGGCGCATCCGGGCCCTCGAGTGGCGCCGTGGCTGGCGGGCCTGGAAGGAGATCAAGCTATGAGCACCGATCGACCGCCGGACAAGGCAGTGGGTCTGCTGTTCCGACTCACACCCGAGCGGCCCGAGACCGCCGGCCTCGACTCACCGGCCCCGGGGCGGCCGGAGTTCCGGCTGGAGTGGGTCATCTGCGCCGGCGGCACCCCGCTTCTGACGCTCGATTGCCGGCTCGCTGCCAAGGCACGGCGGGACGGGCGGTGAGAGTGGCCCAGGAAGCTGCTTGCGGACCGCTACTACGGCCATCTACGCCCGTTGGCCCGTCGCTCCCGCCGGTGGAAGTGCGTACCGCCCTCCCGGCAGCAGCAGCTCGTCGCGAGCACGGGTGCCCGCCGGCAGGGCGAAAGCTCCGGCGACCACGCACCCTTCGATCTCGCTGCGCGGGCCGATGGAGGCGCCGGCGGTGACGACGGTGGCCATCAGCCGGCAGCCGCGTCCCACGCCGCACCCGCGTCCCACCGCACTGTGCTCGAGCACCGCGTCCTCGGCGAGGATCGCCTGGGGGTGACGCCAGCCAAGCGGGCCCACACGATCGAGGACGAGGTCGAGGAACCCGCGGGGTGTACCGGCCTCCTGCCACTCTCCGCGCAGCACGACTCCTCGCAAACGACCGGCCTCGCGCAAACGCTGCCACACTGGTGCCAGCTCGCCGGGAGGGGAAGGCAAGCAGGCCAGCACCTCCGCGCCGAGCACCTGGAACCCCGTAAAGAGGAAGAGATCGCCGCCGTCGGCTGCGCCGGCCGGAAAGATCGTCCTCACTCGCCCGTCGGAGGCCAGCTCGACGCTGCTCCAGCGCCGGGGATCGGGGTGTGGGAGCAGGCCCAACGTGCAGCACTCGGGGTCGGCTGCCGCCGCAAGTGGCGCGAGGTCGAGTGCGGACACGGTGTCACCGTTGCCGACCAACAGCGGACCGGGGCCGAAAAGCCTCCGCGCCCGGGCGAGCCCACCGGCCCCCCCGAGCAGCACGGGCTCCCACGAGAAGAAGACCCGGCGGTCACCCAGGACCTCTCGTACCGCGGCGGCCACTTGGCGGGGGTGGCGGTGGAGGTTCACGACCAAGGTGTCGCCGAACCTTGCGAGCTGGCGCACGGCGGTGGCGCACAGTGGCTCCCCGAGGACCTCCAGCGCCGGCTTGGCGACGATCGACGACAGCGGCTCCATGCGCTCACCGCGGCCAGCCGCGAGCAGCATGGCGTTCATGCGCTCACTCCTGGCCTGGGAACAGCATGTCCAGAGGCGCACCTGGGTGGTCGCGGCGCCACCGCTGCCACAGCTCCTGGTACGAGGCACTGACCGCTGTGCCGGGATCGAGGCCGAGGGCGTGGGCAGCCGCAATCAGCTCGTCAGCTGGCCCCTCGAGCTCGACGAAGCAGCCGATCGGCGTCTCGTCCAGAGCCACGGTCACCGCGCCCACATGCCATGTCTCGCGCCACTTCTGGTAACGTCGCTGGACACTCCACCCGAGCTCCCTCAAGATCCCGAGCATCCCCTCGGGCGCGGCGACACCCGTCTCGATCTCCAGGCGGGTCTTGATGCCGTTCTGGTAGCTGGCGGGCCCCTTGAACGTCAGCACGACCTCGCGACCCCAGCGCCGTAGCCGTAGCAGCCGGCCGCTGCTGAGCAGCTCCAAGCCGGGCCGGTCGAGCACGGCGTTGTCCTCGAGCTGGCGCGCCCCCTCGAGCCGCGCTCCGAGCGCACCCAAACGTGCTCGCACCGACTCCAGCCGTTCGACCGGAAGCTTGATCTCCTGCTCCAGCGGTCCGCTCGTCGTCATGACCGCTAGTATAGGGGTATGCGCCCCGTCGTTTTCGGCACCGCCGGCCACATCGATCACGGCAAGACCTCGCTCGTGCTTGCCCTCAGCGGAATAGACTGCGACCGCCTCCCCGAGGAGAAGCGGCGTGGGATCACCCTCGTGCTCGGGTTCGCGTCGCTGGCTGACCCCGAGGGGGAGCTCGAGGTGAGCTTCATCGACGTTCCCGGGCACGAGCGGCTCGTCCACACGATGATCGCCGGCGCCGGCGGCATCGATCGGGCGCTGCTGGTGGTGGCGGCTGACGAAGGGGTCATGCCGCAGACGCGCGAACACCTCGACGTGCTCCGCCTGCTGGGGGTCAGGGGCGGTGTGGTGGCGCTCAACAAGGCCGACCTTCAGGACCCTGAGCTGCTCGAGCTACAGGTCGAGGAGCTGCGCGACGAGCTGGCCGGCACAGCCTTGGACGGGGCGCCGATTGTACCGTGCTCCGCCCACACCGGAGCAGGGCTCCCCGAGCTCCGGGACATGGTGCTGGCGACGGCCCGCAGCGTGGTGCGGGAGGCCGCTCCTCACCGCCCGTTCCGACTCGCTGTCGACCGCTCATTCTCGGTGGCGGGCACCGGCACGGTAGTGACGGGAACGGCGCGCTGGGGGGAGGTAGCCGTCGGCGACGAGGTGACGCTCCTGCCCTCGGGTGCCACGGCGCGGGTTCGCAGTGTGCAGGTCCACGGCCAGGCGCGGCACCTGGCGCAAGCCGGGGAGCGCGTGGCCATCGGCCTGGCTGGGCTGTCCGTCGGCGAGGCCCCGCGCGGAGAGCAGGTGCTGTCCGGGAGCGGGTGGCGACCCACCCGGCGTCTCGCGGCGCAGATCGAGCTGCTCCCACACGGTCCGGCGCTCGACGAGGGTCAGGTGTTGAGCCTCCACCTCCTCGCCGCCCGGGTGACCGTCCGGGTGGAGCGGGTGCATCCACGGCCGTTGTCGCCCGGAGGTACGGGCCGAGTGGTGCTGCGCCTGGCGCGGCCGGTGCTCGCCGTACCGGGCGACCGGCTGGTGCTGCGACGACCTTCGCCGGCCGCGACGGTTGGCGGAGGCATCGTGCTCGACGCCGAGCCTCCGCGGGTCCGCCGATCCAACGCCGCCGCCCTCAGCGAGCTGGCCCGCCCGTGGCTGGACGCGGCCGCCACGCTCGAAGGCTGGATTCGCGAGGCTGGTGTGACCGGAGTGACACCCGTGCTGCTGGCGGCACGGCTGGGCGTGCTGCCGGCTGGTGTGGAGGTGCCCCTCGGGCGGCTCGTGGCCGCGAACCGGGTGGTCGTCGGCCGCGGCTCACCGCCGATCCTCCTGCACCGGAGCGTCGTCGAAGGGGTGCGCGAGCGGGCCCGGGAGGTGTTGTCCGGCTGTGGCCCGGGAGGGCTTCCGCTCCCCGAGCTCGTATCGCGTCTGGCACCGCATGTCTCGGAGGCGGCCCGCGTGCTCCTGGTGGAGGACCTGAGGCGGGTCGGCGTGATGCGGGAGGTGAGTGGGCGGGTATTCGCCGCCAGCACGGCACCGCTCGAAGACGAGCTGGCGGCCCGGGTCGAGGGGGTCTATCGGACGAGCGGGCTGGAGGCTCCCTCGCCGGCCGAGGTGGCGCATCTGCTGGGTGCGAAGGACAAGGTCGTCGAAGGGATCGTGCGGTTCCTCGTCAACCACCAACGTCTGGCTCGGGTGGGAGGGAAGTGGGTGCTGCACCGGAGCCATCTGGACGGCATCGTGGCCTCGCTTCGGGAGTGGGGCGTCGAGACGTTCGACGTGGCCCAGTTCAAGGACCGCTTTGCTCTCACCCGCAAGCTGGCGATCCCGATTCTCGAATGGCTGGACAGCGAGCGCGTCACCCGCCGGGAGGGCGATCTGCGGCGGGTGGTGCGTCCGCGCGCGGGTACAGCGTCTCCCGGCCCGCCCTGAGGGCGTCGGCAGCGAGGTCGCTGGCGACTACCTCGAGGGTAGCCTCGACCAGCCCCCATGCCTTGACCGGCCCGGAAGCGCCCTCGGCCGGGTGAAACGACCACCCTGTCAGCGATGCGAGCAACCAACCCCGCAGCCCATCCGGACAGGCGAGGAAGACGACCCGTTCAACCTTACCGGAAGCTCCCACCTCGGCCAGGAAGCGCACGTTCTCGCGCCAGGTGCGCGCGTTGATCCGGGCCCGAAAGCGCTTGGGTACCGGTAGCTGGTCAAGACGCTCGACGGGCACGGCCTGGCGAGCCAGGTCGTGCGGCTCGGCGCTGGGTGTGGGGAGCGGGTCGACCGCATATGGGGCCTCGGGATCGGGGAGGCTCACTTGGATCGTCAGCACTCGCCCCCCGTCGATCCTCCCTCGCAGATCCACGATCGCAGGCATCCAAGTGGCCACCGGTCCCCCGAACGAGCGCCCGGGGGTGAACGGGGTCGTGGTGAACGCGGCCTGCAGCTCGGCTCCGAGCCCGGTCCACGGTCCGCGCAGCAGTACCAGCCGTTGGCACACGCCGTTGCCGTCGACGTACGCCGCAACGGTGACCGGGAAGGTCCCGACGAACTTCTTGCGCAGGGGCATGCCAATAGCCGTCGGGCCACTGCTTGCCGGCGTGGCGAACGGGTTGAAGGGGGCGATGGCTGGGAGCTCCACCGGTACCGGGACCGCGAGGTCGAGGCGGGTCTCCCAGGGCTTCTCAGCCGAGACGGTCACAGCCAGGAGGAGGGTGGCGAGGGCAGCAGTCGTCCGCATGGCGGTATGTTACCTCTTGACCTCCCCCCAGGAGCGGGAGACGGCGATATCTACCCGCAGCGGTACCCGAAGCTCGGCGACGCCCTCCATCACCTCCCGAACCGTCACCGCAACGGCCTCCGCTTCCGACGTTTCGACGATGAGCTCATCGTGGACCTGCAGCACCATCCACGCACGCGCCGGGTCGAGCCGGGCGGCCAGCCGGATCATGGCGAGCTTGACGAGGTCGGCGGCGGTGCCCTGTACGGGAGCGTTGATGGCTTGACGCTCGGCATTGCGGCGGAGCTGAGGGTTGCTGGCGTCGAGCCCATCGATGCGGCGGATCCGCCCGAACAGTGTCGACACCCGGCCGGTGGCACGGGCCTGTGCTTTTGTGGCCTCGAGATACTCTCGCACCCGCGGCAAACGGGCGAAGTAGCTGTCGATGAACCGCTGGGCCTCGGTCGCGGAAACGCCCAAATCCTTGCCCAGCGAAAAGGCGCCCATGCCGTAGATGAGCCCAAAGTTGATGGTCTTGGCGGCCCGCCGCTGCGCGCTGCCGACGAGCTCGGGCGCAACTCCGAAGACGAGCGCCGCGGTGGCCGTGTGGATATCTTCGCCCGCCGCGAAGGCGCGCAGCAAGGTCGGCTCGTCGGCCAGGTGCGCCAGCACTCGGAGCTCGATCTGTGAGTAGTCGGCGGCTACGAGGAGGTGGCCAGGAGCAGCGACGAAGGCTTTCCGCACGGCCCGGCCCAGCTCGCTGCGAACCGGGATGTTCTGGAGGTTGGGATCGGAGGACGAGAGCCGGCCGGTGCTCGCCACCGCCTGGTTGAAGCGGGTGTGGATACGACCGTCAGCCTCCATCTGACGAGGCAGGGCATCGACATAC
Source organism: Holophagae bacterium (assembly GCA_012516935.1). Taxonomy (GTDB): domain Bacteria; phylum Acidobacteriota; class Thermoanaerobaculia; order Thermoanaerobaculales; family Thermoanaerobaculaceae; genus JAAYVZ01. Next base: position 62,335 of record JAAYVZ010000287.1, on the reverse strand, counting down.
GTGGACTTGAGCTTCGCCTGCTCACGGAACTCCAGGATGAGCGCCGGCAAGCGGTACCCTTTGGCGGCGAGCTCGGCCAGGACCTCGGCGTCGGTCGACGGCGCCTTGGTCTTGACGGTACGACGAAGGACAGGCAGCCCGCGACGCGCGAACAGCACCTCGGCGAGCTGCTGGGGCGAGTTGATGTTGAACGGCCCACCCGCCTCGGCATGGATCTCGCGCTCGAGGTCGGCGAGGGAGGTTTCGAGTCGTCGCGCAAGGTCCGCTAGCACCTCCGGCTCGAGCTGGATACCCCGTCGCTCCATGTCCTCCAGCACCGGTACGAGCGGCATCTCGATCTCGTTCAGGACGGGCTCGAGCCCCTCGCGCGCCAGTGCTGGTGCCAGTCGGGTGGCTAGCGCCGCCACGGTCCGGGCCGTGGCGGCGGCGGTCACGGCAGCAGGCACCGGAAGATCGAACCGCCGGGCGAGGGCGACCAAGTCGACTGGTTCACCGGGAGCCAAAAGGTAGGCCGCGAGCATCACGTCGGTCGGCAGGGCCAACGGGGCGGTACCGGCGTCCCGCAGGCGCGAGAGCAGCGCCTTGGCGTCGTGGCACCACGACCCGGCCAGACGCGGCGCGAGCCCCTCGGCCACGCGTTCGGGCGTAGCGCGGCAGATGAGAACCTCATCTCCGATTGCCACCGCCACCTCGCCTTCCACCCAGGCCAGCCCGAGCGTGTGGCGGGAAGCGAGCGCTGCCGCCAGCTTGTCGACGTCCACCTCGCAAACCCGGTCGGAGGTCGAGGTCGTCACGGCCACAGCCGGGGCGCGCTCGAGCTCGGCGAGCAAGGAGGCGAAGCCAAGGCGCCGGTAGAGGGCAGCCAGGGTGTCCCGGTCGGGTGTCCGAACCGCGAGAGCGTCCAAGCTGGTATCCAACTCGAGGTCGGTGCGGATGGTAACGAGCTGCCGAGAGAGCTCGACCTCGTCCCGGTGTGCCGCGAGCAGGGAGGCGAGCCGCGCCGGCTTCACGTCTTCGAGATGGTCCAGTACCGCGGCCACCGTACCCCACTCGCCCACGAGAGCTTTGGCACCCTTTTCGCCGATCCCGGGGCAGCCCGGGACGTTGTCCGAGCTGTCGCCCATGATCGCCAGGACCTCCGGCACGCGGACCGGCGGTACGCCGAAAACCTCCGCCACGCCCGCCTCGTCGAGCAGTCGCTCGCGGCGGGTATGCCACATCCGCACGAGGGGGTCACGCACGAGCTGCATCAGGTCCTTGTCGGCCGAAGCGATGACGACCTCGAGCCCCGCCTCGGCGCCACGCCGGGCCAGGGTGCCGATGATGTCGTCCGCCTCGACGTCTTCTTGACTGAGCACCATGATGCTGAGGCCACGCAGCGCCTCCCCGACCAGGGGCACCTGCACCCGCAGGTCATCCGGCATGGGCGGGCGCTGCGCTTTGTAGCGCTCATCCAGACGGGTGCGGAAGGTCTCCCGGCCAGCGTCGAAGGCGACCATCACGTGGGTGGGATCGAGCTCCTTGAGCAACCGGTGCAGCATGCGCAGGAAGGCGTAGGCGGCGCCGGTCGGCGTGCCGTCCGGAGCCGAAAGCGGCGTGCGCAACGCAAAAAACGCCCGATACAGGTTGGAGTGCCCGTCCACCAGCAGCAACCGGGGCATGCCCGCACGATAGCACGCCCACTGGCAGCCAGCGGGGCACGACACGCAAAGGGTGGTGGATCGGGCTCCGTTTTCCTCCGATCGCCGCGACCCGCACACCGGCGACCTGCGAGGTGGGGTGTACCCTTGGCCCGTGGTCAGCAACGCGGTGCTCGCCGAGGCGCTCTTCCAGCTCGCCGAAAGCCTCTCGCCGGGGGAGGACCGCCTGGTGCTGCTACGGGCTGGGTATGCGGTGTTCGACCACCCGCGGGAGCTGACAGGCAGCCGGCGGCTGCCCGAGACGGTGCCGCTGGACGCGCTGCCAACGGTGACGATGCTCCGCCAGTGCCAGAGCGTGGATGCCGTCCAGGCCGCGGTGCAACGGCTGGCCGGGCCGCACCGTCCCCGCCATGCGGGGAGCCGCCAAGGGTTTCTGACCGCGGCCGACGTCGCTGCCGTGTTGGATCTGGAGCCCCGGCTGCGGGCACAGGAGCTGCGCGGAGCGGTGCACTGGCACACCCGCGCCTCGGATGGGGCAGCAACGCTCGAGATGATGGCGCGAGCGTGCATGCGCCGCGGGTCCTCATGGGCCGTGGTGTGCGACCACTCACGAGGGCTTGCCTGCGTCAACGGCCTCGACGAGGAAGGTGTCAGGCTGCAGCAGGCGGCGGTGAGGGCGTGGAACCGCAGGCACGGCGACGAGATGCGGCTGCTGCAAGGGCTGGAGGTCGAGATCTTGGAGGACGGGTCGCTGGACTTGCCCCGCTCGCGCCGAGCGGGTCTGCTGGTCGTGGCGGCGGTGCACACCGAGCTGGGGGACCGACGGGACCAGACGGGCAGGCTGTTGCGCGCCCTCGAGGAGCCCGGCGTCTGGGCGCTCGCCCACCCTCGGGGGCGCCTGTTCGCCCGGCGGGGTGGTTTGCGGGCCAACTGGGAGCTCGTGTTCCGCCAGGCAGCGGCAGCCGACGTGGCGCTCGAGATCAACGGCTTTCCCCGCCGGCAAGACCTGGACGCCGGGTTGGCCGCAGTCGCTGCTGCGGCCGGCTGCAGCTTCATTTTGGCCTCGGACGCGCACCACCCGCGCCATCTCGAGTTCGACCGGACGGCGCTGGCGCTTGCCATTCAGGCGGGTGTGACCCGTGGTCGCCTCCTCAACTTCCTGCCGGTGTTCGGCCTGGAGGCGGCTCTCGACGAGCGGGGGTTGGCCCCTTTCTGAGGCATGCTCCTCCAACCTAAGCGCTGTCTTTGAATTATCTGTGGGCCATCTGCTACGATGAGAGCAGGCAGAAGCAGTGCCGGTCGAGGGCGGAGGATGAGGAGCACGAGAACGAGCCGTGGCGACCACCCGCGTGGACGGCGATGTCTCTGCCGCCTCGAGTGGGCCATCGGAGTGAGCTCGGGAGGCACACCGTGAGAGTCTTGATCGTTGGCAGCGGCGCCCGGGAGCACGCGTTGGCGTGGAAGCTGGCGCGCGCCGAGGGCGTGGAAGAGCTGTACGCAGCCCCGGGCAATCCGGGAATGGCGGCGCTCGCCCACTGTGTGCCGATCGGCGCCGATGGCATCGTCGAGCTGGCGGAATTCGCCGCTTCGCTGCACATGGACTTCACGGTGGTGGGGCCGGAGCTGCCGCTGTGCCTCGGCATCGCCGACGAGTTCGCTCGTCGCGACCTGCCGCTGCTGGGGCCGAGCCGGGGGGCGGCGGAGGTCGAGGGGAGCAAGGTCTTCGCCAAGGAGTTCTGCCAGCGGTACGGCATTCCAACCGCTCGGGCGGAGGTGGCGCGGAACCGGGACGAGATGGCGCGGGCCGCGAAAAGCTTCGGCCTGCCGGTGGTGTTCAAGGCCGACGGCCTGGCGGCTGGCAAGGGCGTGTTCGTGTGCCGTACCGCCGATCAGGTGGAGGAGGCGCTGGTCCGGTTCTTCGAGGAGCGCACCTTCGGTGTCGCCGGAGAGCGGGTGCTGGTGGAGGAGTGCCTCGAGGGGCAGGAAGTCTCGTTCATGGCCCTGACCGACGGCAGCACCGTGCTGCCGCTGGCTTCGGCTCGCGACTACAAGCGCCTCGGTGACGGCGACCAAGGCCCGAACACGGGCGGCATGGGCGCGGTTTCGCCGGCTTCGTTCCCCCAGGGTCTGGGGGCGACGATCCTCAGGGACATCGTCTACCCGGCGGTGAACGGCCTGGCTCAGGAGGGACGCCTCTTCCGCGGTGTGCTCTACGCCGGGGTGATGGCCACCGCCGAGGGGCCGAAGCTGCTGGAGTTCAACTGTCGGCTTGGCGATCCCGAGACCCAGGTTGTTATCCCGCGTCTTGATGGCGACCTCCTGCCATTGTTGCAGGCCGCGGTACGGGGGGAGCTCGGGAGCCTACGGGTCGGCTGGCGTCGTGAGGCGATGGCGTGCGTGGTGCTGGCCGCGGCCGGCTACCCGAATGTGCCTCGCCGCGGCGACCTCATCACGGGCCTTGGCGACGCGCTCAATCTCGAGGGAGCGCTCGTCTTCCAGGCTGGAACGGTGATCGAGGACGGGCGGCTCGTCACCTCGGGAGGCCGGGTGCTGTCGGTAATCGGGCGCGGGCCATCGATTGCCGAGGCGGTGGCGACCGCTTACCAGGCCGTCGCCCACATCCACATCGACGGCATGCAGTACCGCACCGACATCGGAAAGGATTTCGCGTGAGTTTGCGAGTCATGATCCTGATGGGTTCTGGCAGCGATTGGGAGCTGCTGCGCGAGAGCAAGGCCGAGCTGGACCGTCTTGGCGTTGCGTGTGAGGCTCATGTCTGTTCTGCCCACCGCTCCCTGGACCGCACGTTGTCTCTGGTCGAGAAAGCCGAGCGGGAGGGAGTACAGGTGTTCATTTGCGGTGCTGGCATGGCAGCTCATCTGGCTGGTGTCGTGGCGGCACGGACCATCCGTCCCGTGATCGGCGTGCCGCTGCCTGGTGGCGTGGGCGGGGGCATCGACGCGCTTCTCTCCACGGTACAGATGCCGGGCGGCGTGCCGGTGGCGACGCTGGCGGTCGGCAAAGCCGGAGCGCGCAACGCCGCTGTCCTGGCGGCCGAGATCCTGGCCCTCGGCGACGAGGCCCTGGCGGCGCGGCTGCACCAGGCCCGGCTGGCGCAAGCCGAGGCCGTAGCGGCGGCGGACCGGTCGCTTCTCGGTGAGGGCGACGGAGCGTGAACATGCCGGCCCAGAACGCCTGTGTTGTGCAGGGACGGCTTGTCCGAGTCGCCTTCTCCCGTGGGTTGTCGGGACAGGTCTGCGCGGTACCCGAGGGTCTGGAGGTCGGCGCCGGCCAGCCGTGTGTCGTGTCGTGCCCGGAGGGGGAGCGGGTCGCCACGGTGTGCCGCTTCGAGCTGCCGGTCGTGGCGACGGCACCGCCGCGGGTGGGGGGGACCGTGGTCCGTTTGGCGAGCGACGTCGACCTCCGCCGGCACCGGGAGCTGGCTGAGGTCGAGCTGGACGCCCTCCGTTTTTTCCGCCAGCGGGCACACGAATTGGGCATTCCGGCCCGCCCGGTGTCAGCGATCGTTCCTCTCGACCGCGACGTGGTGGTGATCTCGTTCGCCGCCGAGGAGCGGGTCGATGCCCGCGAGCTGCACCGCGAGCTCGGACGGCGACTGCGTCGGCGCGTCGAGCTGCGGCAGATCGGTGTCCGCGACCAGGCGCGGGCAGCCGGAGGCTGGGGCCCGTGCGGGCGCCCACTGTGCTGCGCCTCCTTCATGACCAGGTTCGCCTCGGTGACGATTCGCATGGCCAAGGCGCAGAAGCTCTCGCTCAACCCGGGTCGCATCTCGGGGATGTGCGGACGCCTGATGTGTTGCCTGGCGCACGAGGCGACCGGCGACGGCCGAGGGGCACACTCCTCGCCCAAGGGCTGAACCGCTCCTGGCAGACAACCGTAGTACGAGCGCGGACACCGGCGGTGCTATACTCTGGGCAGCCGACGGGGTTGCCATGCACGATTCCGACCGCAGTGGGACTGATTCCCTGACCAGCCGGAGACTCATCCGGCCCTCGATCTCAGAGGTTGCCGACCGTACCTCGCTGCGCTCGGGTGGGCACCGCAAGCAGGCCCCGCCGGAACAGACCAACGCTGAGAGCTACTACTTCATCAAGCAGATGCAGAACAAGACCCCGATGGTCGTGATGCTCGTGGACGGAACGGAGCTGCACGGCTGGATCGAGTGGTACGACAAGGACTGCATCAAGCTCAACCGCACCGAGGGGCCGAACCTCATGCTCTACAAGCACTCCATCCGCTATATGTTCAAGGAGGAGGAGCGGCGGCAGCGACGGCGGCGGGCGCGGGAGTAGAGCTACCGATCGACTCCAACAAGGCGGGCAGGAGCTCATCTGGAGTGAGCAGGCGACGCTGTCCGAACTGGTCGGGCGGCAGCGAGTTGAGGAGGTGCACGGCGCGCCGCACGATGTAGGCGAAGTTGTCGCGCACCTGTACCGAGGCCTTGTCGCGATGCATGGCGTTGAGCACCTCGAGCTGGTCGTACAGTGCCCGGTCGGGGTCGATGGAGAGGAGGAAATCCTTGATCGGCTTCGGCTGCGGACGTTTGAACACCTCGATGCCGACCTGCTTGGCGAGTGCGTCGAGCTGCTTCTGGATAGGATCGATCTCCCCCTCCGGCCCGGTCGGAGTCTGCAGGACGATCGGCCGCCGTTCCTGGTTGGAGCGGTGGATTTCTGGCGAGGTCACGATCCAACCCAGGTTGTGCAGCGAGAGGTGGGCCGAGACGTGCCGTTGCAGTGAGCGCACGAATGGCGCCACGGCGCCGTCGAACGTCTCGTGGACGCCATCGAAGAGGTTGAGCACGAAGTGGACGCAGAACGAGGCGACATTGGCGGCCAGGGCGCGCACCACCTCGGTATCGCCAAAAGCGTGGAAGAGGTCGGCGAGGAAGGCATCGAGGTTGGGGATCCCGTCGTCGTAGCTGTCCTCGACCCGGTCGAGAAGAGCGTTGATGGTGCCGAGTTGCTGCCGACCCACGGCGCGGGCAGCGAGCGGGCCGTCGTGGGCGAAAAGTAGGCGGAGCTTGCGGAACAGCAGCGCCTTGACGATCTCGGCGGCGGCCATGGTCGCTGCGGGGTGGTGGGGAGTGAAGACCAGGATCCCCGAGTTGGAGTGGGGAAGAAAGTCCAACACCTGGGCGTCGAGGCCGGCCCGCAGATCGACGACCGCGAAGGTGGCCGGCAGTGTGTTGATCGCCCGGATGAGCCGGTCGCGCCGCTCATCGGAGAAGTTGATGAGCTCCTCCATGGTGTGCTGGGGAGCGGCGACGAAAGCGAAGTTGGAAAACAGCCCTCGCGGATCCAGGCGCCCGGGGAGAGTGGTAAGGCAGCGCTCGAGAGGCTCGCCGCGCCGGAGGAAATGGTAGAGGTCACGCTGGACCGGCGCGTCGATGGTGTTGCGGACCGAGGAAGTACCGGTGTCGAGATCGACGAGCACGGTGGGCGCCACGCGCGAGAGCGCCAGGGCGTAGTTGACCGCGAAGGTCGACTTGCCGACCCCTCCCTTGCCCGAAGCAACGGTGACGACTCGCCGCAACATCATGTGGAAGGCAAGTGTAGCAACTTGCGAAGCCGGCTGACGACGATGTCGAGGCAGGGTTGGTCGCCCGGCAGGCCCGAGACCACGAGGTCGGCCCACTGACGAGACGGCTCCACCCACTGCGTGTGGGCCGGACGCACGAAGCGGAGGTACTGCTCCACCACCTCCGGCCAGCTTCGCTGCCTTTGCTGCAAATCTCTGTGGGCGCGTCTGATCAGTCGCACGTCGGCGGGTGTGTCGACGAACACTTTGAGGTCGAGCAGACGGCGGATCTCCGGTCTGGCCAGCACCAACAGCCCTTCCACCACCACCACGGGCGCTGAGGACAGCCGCCGCGGTCGGGCTGCCCGATCGTGGGTGTTGGGGTCGAATCGGGGCGCTGCCACCGCGCTGCCGGCCCGGAGCTTCCCGAGATCGCTCTCCAAACGCTCCCAGTCCGTCGCTTCCGGACGGTCGAAATCATGCAGCAGCGGTTGCTCCCGCACCTCGGGAGGGAGCGGCCACAAGTAGTCGTCCTGGCGCAGGAGCGCCACCTTGAGCGGATGGAGTGCTTCGACCACGGCATCCGCCAGCCAGCTCTTGCCGGCGCAGGTCCCGCCTGCAATACCCGTCACCACGACCCGCGAAGCCTCCCAGCCCGACATGATACCCAGCCTACCGGGGGTTGGGCGACCTCGTCTACAGTTGTGCGTCATGTCACGCCTCGCCGCCCTGGCCTGTCTGCTCGCCGCCACCACCGTCTGGGGAGCCACCTTCCCGGTGGTGAAGACGGCCCTCGCCGACACTGGCCCACTCACCTTCGCGGCGCTGCGTTTCTCGCTCGCCGGCGCCGTTCTGCTCGTCCATCTCCTGCGCCGGCGTGTCGACCTGCCCCGCACGGCTTGGCCGTACTGGTGCGGGGTCAGCCTCCTGGCGGGCTACGTCCTGCAGACGTGGGGGTTGGTCACGACGACACCGGCGCGCTCGGCGTTCATCACTGCGTTCTCGGCGGTGCTGGTGCCGCTGCTCGAGCCGGTCGTGGGGCTGAGGCGGCTCTCACCGCGGGTGGTGGTCGGGGCGCTCGTGGCTCTGACCGGGCTGGGGGCGTTGCTGCGGCCAGGAGCACAGGCGGTGGTCGTCGGTGACGTGCTGACGGCCGGCTGTGCCGTGGCGTTTGCGGGTCACACGATGCTGGTGCAGCGGGCGGTGCGGGAGCACTCGGCACGGCTTGTGAACGGGGTCCAGATCCTGGTCGTCGCGATGCTGGCGGCACCGCTCGCCGGCGTCGAGAGCTGGCGATTCGTGCCCAGCTTGCGGCTGGGTGGGGCGCTCGTCGTCACCGCGCTACTCGCGACGGTGGCGGCGTTCTGGGCGTTCACCGCTGCGCAGCGTTCGCTGTCGGCGGGCGAGACAGCGGTAGTGCTGGCATGGGAACCGGTAGCCGCTGCCCTTGCCTCGCTATTGCTGGGCGAGGACACAGTGACCGTCTCCCTGCTCTGCGGCGGCGGGCTGGTCGTGGCTGGCATGGTGCTGGCGACCGGCGCACCAGCTTCGCGGCCGACGCGGCCGCGACACCGTTGCCCGGGCCGCCGGAACCCGACGAGGAGTGCAAGCTAGAACCGGTTGTCGCCGTCGAGCAGGCCGCCGAGCGGACCCAGGGCTGAGCCCTCCTCGCGGCCGCCTTTGGCGGCTATGAGCATGCGCCCGGCGAGGCGCGAGAACGGCAGCGACTGCAACCAGATCCGTCCGGGCCCCTGGAGCCGGGCGAAGAACACGCCCTCACCGCCGAACAGCATCGACTTGATCCCGCCCACCTGCTCGACGTCGAAGCCGACCGAGTCCTGGAATGCGACCACACAACCGGTGTCCACGTGCAGCACGTCGGTCGCGCCGAGCACCCGCTCGACCACCGTCCCGCCGGCGTGCACGAACACCAGCCCGTCTCCCTCCAGCTTCTGCATGATGAAGCCCTCGCCGCCGAACAGCCCGGTGAGGATCTTGCGCTGGAAGTGGATGCCGATCGAGACCCCGCGCGCGGCGCACAGATAGCTGTCCTTCTGGCAGATGAGCCGGCCGCCGAGATCCGCCAGACGCAACGGCAGAATCGTGCCCGGGAACGGCGCGCCGAAGGCGACGTGCGCCTTCCCGGCCCCGACGTTGGTGAACACGGTCATGAATAGGCTCTCGCCGGTGAGCAGCCGTTTGCCGGCGCCCATGAGCTTGTCCATGAACGACCCGCCGGCGCCCGAGGTCGAGCCGTCGCTGAACACGGTGTCGAGCTGGATCGAGGCGTCCTTGTACATCATCGCACCGGCCTCGGCCACCGCGCTCTCCCCGGGGTCCAGCTCGATCTCGACGAACTGCATCTCCGAGCCGGAGATCTTGAAGTCGATTTGGTGTGCGCGTACTTGGCCCAGTGCGGCAGCCGGCCCGGCGACGCCCGGTTCGGCGGCCGAGGGTGCAAGCTCGGGAATGGCCGGGATCGCCATCCACTCGGTCATGCCTTCACGCCAGGCGTGGCCGTTGGGGTTCTGTGCCGCCCACGAGCGGGCCTGGGCGTCGTCCATCGGGCCGTACTGCTGGTTGCCATATGCGAAGTACCACTGCGGCATCGCTGTGCTCCTTCTCCGGCTCGGCGACCGGCTGTCTGAGCTTCGGCTCACATTCTCACCCCGACCAGCAGGTGCAACCGCTGCACCGTGCCCGGGTCGAGGGCCAACCGACTCGCCAACCCCTTCAGGTACTCGCGCTCAGCGGCGGTGTCAGCACGGGTCGCGAGCAGCGACACGAGATAGACCTGCTCAGCGAGCTGCGGCGAGTCGACCTTGGGAATGAGCTCCCCAAGACGTGGCGGGGTCGCGAGCTCGGCCAAGAAGTGCGCCTGCTCCTCCTCCGAGAGCCCCGAGGTCGCGAGCCGGTCACGGATCGCCGCCCGTTCCTCCTCATCCACCACGCCGTCGGCCCACGCCGCTGCCGCCATCGCCCGCACCAGAAGCGCCGCTTCGCGTGCTCCTCGTCCATAGCTCGTCGAGCTGGCCGCAACCTCCGTGAAAGCTGCCGGCGGAGAAGGCAGCGGGGGCGGCGACGGCGGACCGAGCGGAGCCGGTGGACCGGGCTGCGGTCCGCCGGCCGGAGATCGGGTGGGCAACGGAGGCGCCTCGCCGGGTGGCAGGGGAGGAGGTGAAGCCCCGGCCCCCTTCTGCTGCGAGAAGTGCTCCCAGGCCGCGATCGCCAGCCCGAGGGCACCCATGCCGACCGCCATGGTGGTCTGACGAGGGAGGCTGCGGCGTCCCATCACCCCGGAAAGCAGCGAGCCGAGAAGCCTTTGTGGGTCCACCGTACCTCCCCCGGGCGCCGAGGACGCCCCTCAGGCCGTTCGTGCAGTGCCAGTATAGGGTGCAAACGCCGTGACGAGGACAGCACCGGTGGGTGTGATTGGCGCCCGTAGCTACCCCTGGCCAGACGCCAGCTCTTGCGCTAAGCTTCTGGCAAGATGACTGCGGCTATGCATACCTCGGGCAAGAACCAGCGCCGTTTCCCCCGGATTCCGGCCGAGCACGCAGTGCTCGTCAAGCGCCTCGCGCCCGGTGAGTCGGAGGTCCTCGCCAAGACCAAGATCGTCGGGCTCGGCGGTTGCATGTTCATCAACGACGAGCCCTTGGGCGAAGGCTCCGCCATCGAGCTACTGATGTCGATCCGTGGTCAGGTCATCAAGACCACGGCGCGGGTCGCCTACGAGCTGCAGGATCCAGACGGTGGCGTCGAGGTCGGGGTCGAGTTCCTGTTCATCTCCGATCGCGATCGCCAGACCCTCGAGGCGCTGTTCGCCGGCCGCCGCGCGGACTGACCAGCGGTTACGTCCCCTCCAGGAGCTCCTCGCGCTCCTCGAAGCGCACGTTGCGTTCCGCGAGGTCAGCAAGGATCCAGGCGGCGATACCCTCCTGCTGACCCAGCAGCTCGAGCGGCACGACGCCGGTTTGGGGCAGCCGCCCGCTCGCCCACAGGCGGACCACCGCCGTACAGGTGTAGCCGGTCGTGCGCGCCATCGACGCGGTGCGGCTGGCGCGGTCATAGCGATCGAAAAGCTCCCACCGCAACCGCACTCTGGCCTCACCCCGGCGTCCCTCGGCGACCACCCGCATGAGCGTGACGTCCTCGTCGTCGGGGCCGAGGTGCCAGAGCGGGAGCAGGAGCCTGGAGGTGAGTGCCAGCGGGGTCACCTCGGTGTCGCCGAAGCGCAGGGGCTCGGTGGAGAGGAACCCGCTCTCCCGCAGCACCAGAACCTTCTCGAGGTAGCCGGGATAGCGCAGCGTCTTCTCGACCATGTCGGGCACGGCGAGGGTGCGCAGGAGGCTGCGCAGGCCGTCGGTGTTGAACGCTTCGAGCGAGCCGACACCCTCGAACTCCACCAGCTCGGGGTCGGTGAGCGCCGGCTTGGTGACGAGCGTGCCCCGCTCGACGAAGCGGGCGGGCCGTGTGTACTCCTCGAGCACATCGGCTGGAGAAAACGGCGCCTTGTACTCCCAAGGCCAGGTGCGCACCACTGGCAGCCCGCCCACGTAGCACACGAAGCGTTCCACCGTGTCGAGCCGGCGGGTAGCCCAACCGGCGAGGAGGTTGCTGCATCCTGGGGCCACGCCGCAGTCGACGAACGCTGGCAGACCCCGGCTGCGGGCCAGCTCGTCGAGAGAAAATGGGTCTTCCGGGAAGAACGAGATGTCGACCACCGGCTTGCCGAGCTCGAGTGCCCGCTGCACGGTGGCCCAACCCATGAAACCCGGCACCGCGCCCACCACGAGGTCGGCGTCGGCCACGACCCGTGCGAGCTCCCCGGCGTTGGCCAGGTTCGCGACCTCGGTCCGCACCCTTTCGAGCCCAGCGACACGGGCCAGTCGCCCGACTTCCCGGTCGACGGCCGTGACCATGAAGCGACCCCGTGTCGCGAGGTCGGCGGCGATCGCGTGGCCCACGAGCCCACACCCCAGGACCGTGACTCGCATCTCACCCTCCTCGTCAGCCGAGCTCGTAGCCGTTACCGCTGACGCCAGCCCTCTGGCGGGTAGTGGCGCATGATCGCCGTGAATACCGAGGTCTGAGGTGCGACGAGTCGCCGGACCGGCCGCCCGACCGCCCGTTCGACCTCGGCGACGACTCGTCCATCCAGCGGGTCGATGAACACCACCTCGAGCTCCTCTCCCACCAGGCGCAGCGGCACACAGCCGAGCCGGTGCGCCTGCTCTCTCGACACCATCGCCAGGGCCCGCGGTTCGGGGGTCTCGACCGCGAGGTCGACGGCCTCGACTCCCTTCTGGTGGGCCAGCGCCGCCCGAAGCACGCGAGCGTCCACCATCTGCAGGCGCAGCAGGAGGCTCCCGAGCCGCTCCCCGGAGGCCGACTGGATCTCGAGCGCCTGCGCGAGGTTCTCGGGCGTGAGTGCCTCGGCCTCCAGTAGCAGCTCACCGAGCTTCTTGGTCGTCGTCATCGTCTCACCCCGCGGAACCTGTGCGTTCCGAGGCCGGCCCGGCACCCGAGCATGGCGGTGGGCGGCAACCGAGTTTACCATCGGTAAAATGGAGTCATGCGGCTCTTTCTGATTCGTCATGGCAAGGCCGAGGAGGCCAGCTCGTGGCCCTCGGACGCGGCCCGTCCTTTGGCTTCGGAGGGTCGACAGCAGGCCGAGCGGCTCGCCGTGCGGCTGGTCGAGCTAGGGCTGGTGTGCGATGTGCTGCTCACCAGCCCGATCCGGCGTGCCCGCGAAACCGCCGGGCTGCTCTGGCAGGGAGGCGCGGGCCCCGAGCCTGAGAGTTGGGATGCTCTGGCCACCGGCCCGGAGCTGGCGGCGATTCTCCCCAGGCTCGGTGGCCTGCGCGAGCAGGAGGTCGTACGCGCCGCCTTCGTCGGCCACCTGCCGGCGCTCGCCGACTGGGCAGAGGAGCTGGTGTGGGGCCAGCCGTGCGGGCGGCTGGTGCTGAAGCCGGCGGGGGTTATCGGCCTCGAGCTGCCGGACAGCGGATCCCCGGTCGGGCGCTCGGGGCTGTTCTGGCTCACGTCGCCGAAGCTGATGCCTTGATTGCCCCACCCTTTCCGCCAGCGGGTAGGCTGTCGGCGACAATGCGATCGGCCCAGGCTCCGCAAGCGGGCTCACGGCCGGAATGGGGTGGATGGGGGTGGTGGGCGACGGCGGCCCGGGCGACGAACGCCGTGGGGTGGTAGCATCCGGTCATGAGATCAGCAGTGGTCATCGGGTTCGCGTTGGCTGCCGTCACCACCTCGGTGTGGGCACAGCCCCCCTCGTTCGACGCCGCGGCCGCACAACGTTTCGCAGACCTCGCGCTCGGGTGCGTGCACCGGGAGTACCCCAACAAGATCGCGCACGTGCTGTCGAGCGATGCCGATGTCAAGCCGCCGCGCCAGCTCACGCCGGCGTTTTTCGGGTGCTTCGACTGGCACTCCTCGGTGCACGGTCACTGGCTGTTGGCCCGCCTCGCCCGCCTCTTTCCCGAAGCGCCGTTCGCCGCCCCCGCCCGCGCGGCGCTGGCCCGCTCGCTTACGCCGTCCAACCTGGCGGCCGAAGCCGCATACCTGGGTGCCGCGAGCCGCCCGGAGTTCGAGCGGCCGTACGGCCTAGCGTGGCTGCTGCAACTGGCAGCCGAGCTCCGTGAGTGGGACGACCCGCAGGTGCGGGCGTGGAGCCAGGCACTCGAGCCGCTCGAACGGGCCGCGGCAGCTCGACTCAGGGCCTGGCTTCCCAAGCTCACCTCTCCCATCCGGACCGGCGAGCACAGCCAGTCCGCGTTCGCCCTCGGCTTGGTGACGGACTGGGCGCGGGCAGCCGGCGATGGCGAGATGCTCGAGCTGCTGGAGACCACGGCTCGTGCCCACCACCTGGCGGACCGCGGCTGCCCCCTGGGCTTCGAGCCCTCGGGGCAGGACTTTCTCTCGCCGTGCCTGGCCGAGGCCGACCTCATGCGTCGGTTCTTGACCCCAGCCGAGCTCGCGGCCTGGCTCGGCGGGTTGCTGCCGCTGATTCCTCTCGACGGGTCCACGACATGGCTTCCGATCGCCGTGGTGAGCGACCGTGCCGACGGCAAGCTCGCGCACCTCGACGGCCTCAACCTCTCCCGGGCCTGGATGCTCGAGGGAATTGCCTCCGGCCTTCCGAGCGGCGATCCACGGCTGCCCTCCCTGCGGGCCACGGCGGCGCTCCATCGCTTGGCCGGGCTTTCTGCCGTGACCGGCGAGCACTATGAGGGCGGCCACTGGCTCGGCAGCTTCGCCGTTTACCTGGTGACCGGCCGCGGCCTGCAGGGGCGGTGATCGGTTCGCGGTGCTCGGTGACTGAAACTGACGTCTTCGGCCCACCTCCTGCCGACCGCCGATCCCGAACGCTCACTGCCAGCGAAACAAGCGTAGGGCGAGGACGAACGACACCCCACCCCAGACGGCCAGCACCGCGAGCTCCGGCCAGGTCTCGGTGAGCGAGGCGCCGCGGTTCGCGATGGCGCGCAGCGCATCGTTGAGCGCGGTCAGCGGCAGGAGACGGATCGCGGGCTGCACCGCCTCGGGGAAGCGCGCGTACGAGAAAAACGAGCCCGAGAGCAGCCACATCGGGAGCTGAACCAGGTTCATCCAGCCGGAAACGCCCTCGATGGTGCGGGAGCGCGCAGCCACCAGCAGCCCGAGCCCGGCAAAGGTGAACGCCCCGAGCAGCGACACGACCGCCAGGTCGAGGATACCTCCGCGCACCGTCACCCCGAACAGCGCCCAACCAGCGCCCAGCACGGCGCCAACTTCGCCCGCGAGCAGGCCCAGCCGGGAAAGCATGAACGAAAGCAGGAAGTGGCTTCGGCGCATCGGCGTGGCGGCAAAGCGCTTGAGGAGCTTGCGGACACGAGCCTGGACGACGGCGAATCCGAGCCCCCACATCCCGCTGCCCATGAGGTTGAGCCCGACCAGCCCAGGGATGAGGAAGTCGATGTACCGCGATCCGACCGCCGCAACGTGCTCGTCCCGCACCGCTACGACGTCCTGCCGTCCCCGCTTTCGTTGGAGCGCGTCGTCCACGAGGTCCCGCGCGACGCGGCTTTCCGGCCGCATGGGGTCGAACCGGTAGGTGAGCGTCTGACCGGGATCGTCCGGTACCAACACCAGCACGTCGAGCGTGCCAGATGCGAGCTCCGTTTCTCCGTCGTGGGCTGCGAGCTGCCGCACACCGAGCGTGTTGTCCCCGTCGAGCAGCCCGACCACCTCGCCGGCCCTGCCCGTCGTCCCCGCCACGCCGACCGGAACGACCCTCGGGCTCTGGCTGCGGAAGGCGATTCCGAGGGCGACCGCGAGCAGGACCGGGAACACGAACACCCAGAACACCGCCTCCGGCTCGCGCAGGAACTCGAGCAGGCGGGCGCGGGTCAGCTCGACGAGCGGGTGGAGCTTACTCATCGCGGAGCGCCCGTCCGGTGAGGTGGACGAAGACGTCTTCGAGCGTGGCCTGGTGCGTGGTCAGCCGGCGGAGCCCGACACCCCGGGCCGCCAGCGCCGAGAGCATCGCGGGCAGCGCCTGCCCGATGTCGTGCACCGAGAGCTGGAGGCCGCCATCACGGCCGACAGCGCCGCTCACGCCCGGAAGGCTCGCCAGCGCGGGAGCCTCGAGGGCGTGGTCGAGCTCTAGCTCGACGATCTGCTCGGCGTGTAGCGCCGCCACCAGCTCGGCCGTCGAGCCGAGGGCGATGATCCGCCCGTAGTCCATGACCGCGACGCGGTCGCATAGCCTCGCGGCTTCCTCCATGTAGTGGGTGGTGAGGAGCACCGTGCCACCCCTGGCGCGGAACGACTCCACCAGCTCCCAGACCTTGAGCCTGGCCTGAGGGTCGAGGCCGGTCGTCGGCTCGTCGAGAAACAAAATCTCCGGATCCGACACCAAAGCACACGCCAACGCCAGGCGCTGCCGCTGGCCGCCCGAGAGCTTGCCGACGCGAGCGCGTCTTTTCTCGCCGAGCTCGACCATGGCGATAACCTCGTCGGTCGGTCGGCTGCGGCGGTAGAAGCTGGCGAACAGCCGCACGACCTCCTCGACCGTCAGCTTTTCCGGGAGCTGGGTCTCCTGGAGCTGCACCCCGAGGCGCTGGCGCAACCGGTCGTTCCGGGTTTTGTGCCAACGCTCGCCCAGGACCTCGATCTCGCCTCCGTCCGGCGTCGTGAGCCCTTCCAGCATCTCGACGGTGGTGGTCTTGCCGGCGCCGTTGGGCCCGAGCAGGCCGAAGCACTCGCCGCGCCGCACCTCGAGGTCGATTCCGGCCACGGCCACGACGTCTTCGTAGCGCTTCACGAGCCCGCGGCACCAGGCGGCCACCATCACGGGCGACCCCTTGTGCGGTGTCGGAAAACGGCCCACACTGGCGGGTGGAGGCTTCGTGGCGCCGGGCGCTGCATTGCCTTTTTCTTATCCCTCGACCTCGTGGTCGGCGCGCAGGCGCAGGTCGGGGACGACGGCGAACCCCCAGACCACGAAGCTCGGGTTGTCACCGATGTCGCGCACCACCCGGTAGCGCCCCTCGGCGTCCACGAGCGCCTGTGCGAGGTTCCATACGCCGCGGTCCTCGACCACGACGCCGGCCACGACCTCGGAGGGCGCTGTGCTCGGATGCCGCCCGGAGGCGCCGGTGAACGGAAACAGCGGCACGTCAACCCCCCTGCTCGAGGCGGCCCAGGATCACCTCGATGGCGTGGCCGGTCCGCCATAGACCGGCGGAGCAGTGCACGAGCACCGGTTTGGGCAGAGACACGAACGCCCGCCACACCTGTTCCACGTGAGCCGGCTGCAGCGGCGGCCACTGCGCATCCTCGACGTCGATATGGACGACCTCGAAGCCCTCCTCGCGATACCGGGTCAGTAGCCCCTGCGGGAGGCAACCGTAAAGCGCGAGCTGCTCCTGGCTCAGCAGGCAGATGACGGAGCGGATGCCATGGGCGCGAGCGCGTACGAGCCAGGTGTCCACAGCCACCGGATCCGCCTGCACGTCCCCAGCGGCTGAGCGGCCCGGCCGCGGGCTGCGTGCCAGTTGCCCGGGAATCACCCAGTCCATGGAGCCACCACCGCCCTCCCTGCACACGACGGTGCTCAGCAATCCTACCCCAGCTCGCGAGGTACACTCGTGGCGATGGGTGGGTTGGCTCGTTCCTTCCGCCGTGCAGTCGCGGCCGCTCGCCGGATCGTGACGGCCGGGGGCCCGGCGGATAGGGTCCTGAAGGCCGCCGACCACCAGCTCGAGCGGACGCCGTTGGCGCTGCGCCGCATCTTGGGCGAGGTGGCGACCGCGGTCCGCATGGTGCGCGAGACGCTGGCGGGTCGGTACCGACAGCTGCCGACTCGGGCACTCGTCGCTGTCCTGGCTGCGCTCATTTACTTCGCGAACCCTCTCGATGCGATTCCGGATGCCATCCTGGGCGTGGGGTTGCTCGACGACGCGGCGGTCCTCGGATGGGTGCTGTCGCGTGTCCGCCGCGACCTCCAGGCGTTTCGCGACTGGGAGCTCAGACAGGGCGACGTCGTCGACGCCGAGGTGTTCGAGGTCAAAGCCGTGTCTCCCCGTGGGTGATCGGTGACCGGTGGGCGGTGATCAATGGGTGATGTAGGGCCAGGGATCGCCGACCGCTGCTCGCCGGTCACCGCCTACGGCAGGGCGTCTTCGCCGAGGCCGAAGTAATGCCCGACCTCGTGCACGACGGTGTCGTGGATCTCCCTCACCAGCTCGGCCCGGTCCTCGCACGCGGCGAGCAGCGGCAGCCGGTAGATCACGATGCGGTCGGGCAGCGCCCCACCGTAGCTGCCAAGGCCGCGCTCCTCGAGCGAGACCCCCTGGTAGAGCCCGAACAGCGTGTCGGTCTCGGGGTCGAGACCGACGTCCAGGATGTCCTCGTCGGTGGGCTCGTCCTCGACCACCACGGCAACGTTCTCGAGCAGCGTGGCAAGGCGCTCCGGCAGCCGATCCAACGCCCTGGCGACGACCCGCTCGAACTCCTCGCGGCTCATCCGCAGCATCGCGGGCTATGATACGCGCGGTCGTACCGTCGGAGGGTGTATGGAGCGTCTGATCTCGCTGCTGGGTCTCGTGATCTTCCTGGGTGTGGCGTTCGGGCTCTCGGCCAATCGCAAGGCGGTGCGCTGGCGGACGGTGCTGTGGGGGCTCGGCCTGCAGCTCGCCCTCGGGATCCTGATCATCAAGACTCCATGGGGGTTCTCGGCGTTCTCGTTGGTCGGCGAGCTGGCCAAGAAGTTCCTGTCGTTCTCCGACGCCGGCGCGGAGTTCGTGTTCGGGGCCGACTTCCGCCAGCACTTCTTCGCCTTCAAGGTGCTGCCCACCATCATCTTCGTCTCGACGATCATGACTCTGCTGTACTACTACGGGATCCTCCAACGGGTGGTGGAGGGGCTCGCCTGGGTGATGATGAAGACGATGCGCACCTCGGGCGCCGAGTCGTTGTGCGGCGCTGCCAACATCTTCGTTGGGCAGACCGAGGCACCGCTGTTCATCCGTCCGTACATCCCGACCCTCACCCAGTCCGAGATGCTGTCGCTGATGACCGGGGGGTTCGCCACCATCGCCGCTGGGGTCATGGCCGTCTACATCGATTTCGGGGTGCCGGCGGTGCACCTCATCGCCGCCTCGGTGATGGCGGCTCCAGGGGCGCTGGTGATCTCCAAGCTTCTCTATCCCGAGGACGGGGAGCCCGCGACCGGCGGCAGCGTTCGGGCGCAAGTGGCACGGCCGTGGGTGAACCCCGTGGACGCGGCCGCCTCCGGGGCCGCGGACGGTGTCAAGCTGGCGATCAACGTGGCGGCGATGCTCATTGGCTTTCTGGCGTTGCTGGCGCTGGTCAACGGTGTGCTGAGCTGGGCCGGCGGGCTGGTTGGGATGCCGGACCTCTCGCTCGAGTGGCTGTTCGCCCGCCTGCTGGCGCCGGTGGCGTGGCTTTTGGGGATCGACTGGGCGGAGGCCGGCAAGGTTGGCGTGCTTCTCGGCAAGAAAACCATTCTCAACGAGTTCATCGCCTACACCGACATGAAGGTCTTCCTCGACAACGCCAAGGCGGTGGCTGCGGGAACCGCCGCTGATGGCTCGCTGCCGGTGCTCTCCGAGCGGGCCGTCGTGCTCTCGACGTATGCCCTGTGCGGGTTCGCCAACATCGGCTCGATCGGCATCCAGATCGGCGGTACCGGCCCGCTCACCAACGGTCGCAGCTCCGACCTCGCGAGGCTCGGGGTGCGCGCTTTGGTGGCCGGAGCGCTCACCAACTTCGTCAACGCCTGCATCGCCGGCCTGCTGCTCTGAGAAGTGGTTCACGGTTTCCAGTTCGCGGTTCACCTTGCCCTTGGTACCGCGAAACAGCGAACTGCGAACCGTGAACCTCCGCCCCGGCGCGGCGTCACTTCCAGTGGGTCTTGATCCACTCCTCGATCTCGGGCAGTCCGCCTTGCATGATGAGGTAGCCGTTGTGAGGCTCGCGCGGGGTGATCTCGTGGGCGATCGGGGTGGTCATCATGCGTGCCACCTCGGCGTGGTCGCGGGTGTGGGCCAACACCCAAGAGAGCTTCATGAGCGCCGTCTCCGGCAGCATGTTGTCGAGTGGCACGATGCCGATGTCCAGGAGGTCTCGCCCGGTGTCGTAGACGTACATTTGGGCGTAGCCCCACAGCGTCTGCACCGCCATCACGACGTGGACACCCTGCTCGATGGCGCGCTTGAGCGCCGGGTAGAGCGGCTTGTTGACGTGGCCGAGGCCGGTGCCGGCGATAACGATGCCGTGGTAGCCCTTCTCGACCAGTGCGTCGACCAGGTCGGGGTGCATCCCGGGGTAGTAGTACAGGATCGTCGTGCGCTCGTCGTAAACGGGGTCAACCCTCACCTGGCGGGACTTGTCGCGTCGGCGGTAGTCCTTCGACAGGTACGTGAAGCTGTCGCGGCTGACGGTGGCGAGTGGGATGTCGCCGACGGTGCGGAAGGTGGAGCGGTACGAGGAGTGCATCTTGCGGCAGCGGGTGCCGCGGTGCAGTAGCCCGTAGCGGTCCGAAGTCGGGCCGAACATGGCGATCATGACCTCGGCGATGTCGCCGTAGGCCGCGGTGCGTACGGCGTGGATGAGGTTGAGCGCGGCGTCGGACGAGGGCCGGTCGGAGGAGCGTTGCGAACCCACGAGCACGATCGGCACCGGTGAGTCCTGGACCATGAATGAAAGGACGGCGGCGGTGTGCCCCATGGTGTCGGTGCCGTGGCCGATGACGATGCCGTCCACGCCGGCGGCGATCTCCTCGCCGATCGCCAGCGCGAGGGCGATGTAGTTGTCCCGGGCCATGTTCTCCGAGAACACACCGAACAGCTTGCGGGTCGTGAGGTTGCAGATGTCGGCGAGCTCCGGCACCGCACCGTACAGCTCACCGGGAGTGAACGCCGGGATCACCGCACCGGTGCGGTAGTCCAGACGCGAGGCGATGGTCCCGCCGGTCCCCAGGAGCGTGACCTTCGGCAGGTTCGGTCGGACCGGGAACTCCTTCTCGGGGATCTTGTAGACCGCTTCCTTCCACCCCAGCTCCTCCACCTCGGTGACGCGGTCGACATGAACCCCGACGTTGTAGCCGTTGACCATCTTGATGACGATGTGGAGGTCGTCGAAGGTCTCCGAGCGCGGCAAGATCACCCCCTCGAAAACCGAGCCGGCGTCGTTCGTGAGCTTGACCCGGCTCCATACGCGCACTCCGAGCTCCGCCAGCCGCGCACGAGCCCGGCCTCTGTACCCCTTGAGTTCGTCGCCGGTGGCGCTCATCGAGCACCTCCCAGCGCCGCCTCGATGGCGGCTCGCACCTCGCCCGCTGGAACGCGCCCCCGCAGCTCGGCCATGAGCCCCCCCATAGCCAGGCGTACCTTGGCTCCGTGCTCGGTGGAGTAGCCACCGGCACCCAGCGCCTCGACGAGCGGCTCGATCCGCTCGGTCCAGGCCGGCGGTGCGGCCCCGAGGCCTTCCTCGGCGAGCAGTGAGGCCACGGAAGCCAGTGGTGAGGCCGCCATGAGCCTGACGATCTGCGCCCACGCCTCGGCCAGCACGGGGTTGGTCGTAAAGAGCTGAAACAGCTCGCGCCAGTGCTCGTAGCTGATCGTCTCCACCGCCACCGAGCAGCGGCGCAGGTACTTGAGCTTCTCGCCGACGAAAAAGCACGTGAAGCGCAGGTCGGCCCCGGTCTCGGCCACCAGACGATCGACGAGATTCGCGCCACCCCGCCGAATCAAGTAGTGGCTGACAGCACCAGGGACACCGGCGGCGGCGTAGCGCGCCTCGCGCACCCACGGCGGCTCGGCGAGGCCAGCCAGCAAGCGCTCGACGCGGTCGCGCGTCACGCGGGTCGGCGGGGAGTCGGTGTCCGGGTACATGCGGTCAGGGCCGGGCAGGATGCGCTCGAAGTCAGTGGAGCCATCGGGAAACGGCTGCCGGGTCTCGGCCGGAACGCCCCTGACCGCGTCCTCGTAGCGGAGCTGCACCTCGTTGACGGCGGTGTTGACGTCGTCTTCGGGCCCCCACACGACCACGACCGCGTCGTCGGCCTCGCACCCCAGGCGTTGTCGGACCTTGCGCAGCTCGGCGAGGGCGCCGCGGTGGTCCGGCCACTTCTCGGAGTGGAGGAGGATCGGCCGTTGATCGAGCCCGGCGATGACTCGGATGCGTCCGGCCAGCTCGGAGGCGAAAAAATGGTCGGGCTGGGTCGGCCACGAGAGCGTTCCTGCCAGCCGGTGCAGCCGCGCCGCCCACACCCTAAACGGCCCGTTCCCCAGCTCCAAGCCCGGGCGTCGCTTGCCTTCGGCCACAAAACGCTCCCAGCCTTCCCGGCGTACGAACGGCTGCTCCGAGGCGACGAAGAGATCGGTCACGTCGGTGTGGCTCACGGCGATCGACCCGGGCTCGGTGAACCCCCGGCGGTGGAGCTCCGCGCGCAGCTTGAGGAGGTTGAGCTGCCGCCACGCCTCGCCGTGAACGAGACCAGGCGCCCACCCCGCCTTGGGTACTCCCTTGATCTCGACCCGGTGCCCACCGCGCACCGACACGTTGACGTCTTGACGGCTGGCGCCGATTCCGACCCGCACGTGGCCGGTGGAGCGGCAAACGCGACCGATCAGGAGGATCGCTGCGGCTACCTCGTCGGGGGTGTGCAGGTCGGGACCGGTGACGGTCTCGATGAGCGGCATCCCCAACCGATCGGTACGCCAGACGATGAGGTGGCCCTCATCCGAGACTTCGCGACACGAGTCCTCCTCCACGCTCACTTGGATGATCGACAGGGTGCGGCCAGCGAATGGTAGGCGGCCGTTGACCCCGACGATGGCCGTGCGCTGGAAGCCGGTGGGGATCGAGCCGTCGAGGTACTGCTTGCGGGCGATATGGACCTCGTCGACGATGTCGCACCCCAGCATCAGGCACTGCTCGATGGCGATGTCGACCGCCTCTTGGTTGACGAGAAACGGCGGCGTGTCATCCATCTCGTAGGTGCAGACGTTCGACTCGTTGAGCAGGTAGATGATGTTCTTCTTGGTCTTGAACTCCATGAGCGCGGTGCCGTCGTACTCGCCGAGCTCGGAGAGGGTCGGCCGCATATGGCGCAGCACCTCGCCGTCGTGGGTCGTGGTGTAGCGCCGCGCCGGGCAACGGCAGAACATCTTGTGGGCGGTGAGCAGTTGCTGGTGTACCTCGAGGCCGACGATGAGCCCGGCCTCGGCGTAATCAAGACGTGGCTCCATGCAGGGGCCTCCAGCCTCCGCACCGAGGCGGAAGCGGGCGGAGCATAGCACCGCCGGTCCGGGACCGGCGCGATTGACAGCACCTGCCCCGAGGGTGTAAAAGGACGTTCCCCGTGAGGGGTGGTGAATGCTCCGCAGTAGCTCAATGGTAGAGCATTCGGCTGTTAACCGAAGGGTTGGGGGTTCGAGTCCCTCCTGCGGAGCCAGCATCCTCTGCTTTCACCGCTCGCTCTTTCACGCCCCCGGGTCGGTGCTGGAGTGGACCGTGTCGAGGGCTCAGCCGCCGCGGGGCAGCAGCGTCCAACGCCGGTAGGCCACGGTGCGGGGGTCCCAGATGCGGACCGTCAGCCGACGGCCCTCGAACGGCCAGGGGTGCAGGCGACACGTCGTCGGGTCCATCCAACGGACCTGCGCTCCCCCCTCGAGGCTGACCGACATGCCGATATCACCCCCGGTGAGCAGGATCGAGGCCAGCGCACTACCCTGCCTGAGCAGGCGCAGGTTTGCCTCATGCGTCGCGGCGGTCACGAGCCCGGGCCAGCCCAGGGCGGAGGTGGGGGCGTCCCATTCGTAGGTGGCGGCGACGAGCCGAGCGGCGTAAGGGGAGCAGGCGGCGAGGTGGAGGCGACCGGTATCCGGGGTCGAGGTGTCGCCACCCGAGAGAGCGAAAGCCGCGGCGAGAACGTCGGCGCGCGGTGACGGCCGCGGGGTGTCTCGATTGCCCCAGTGCATCACGAGCTGAGAAAGGATGAACGATAGACGAGGCGAGAACAGGGGCACCGGCGAGGCGTTCACGCGAGCAGTGTAGCCGAGCCGAGGCCGTTGGCTGACGCGGTGTCCTCCCGCGCCGCGCCGGCACCGACGGCGGTGTGCGCAGAAACGGCGGCACGATGTCCGGCCGCGGGTACAATGCCTGTCGGCCGGACGCCGGATCGCGATCATGTCGACCACCCTCCCGCTCAGAGCCGTGCTACTCGACGTCGGTGGAACGCTCATCGACTCCGACCCCTCGCCGCCCGAAGTCTACGCCCGGGTGCTGAGCCGGTGGGGGCCCGAGGTCGCTGCAAGCGAGGTGGCGCCTGCGTTTCGGGCCACCTGGGCCGAGCTCGGCGAGCTCCATCCGCCGGGTCTTGACCGCTACCACCTGCTCAAAGGGGGTGAACGAGCGTGGTGGGGCGAGTTCGTGCGCCGGGTCGTCGACCGGCTGCAGCACCCCGCGCCGTGGCACGAGGTGCTCGAGGAGCTGTTCACGGCGTTTGCGGACCCAGTGCTGTGGCGAGTCTACCCGGAGGTGGTCGAGGTGCTCGAGGAGCTGCGCCGGCGCGGGCTGCAGCTCGCGGCGGTGTCCAACTGGGACTCGCGGTTGCCGGGTGTGCTCAACGGGCTCGGGCTCGACCGCCACTTCGAGGTCGTGCTGGTGTCGGCGTTGGAGGGCGTTGAGAAACCGTCGCCCGTGATCTTCCACCGAGCAGTCGAGCGGTTGGCGCTGACGCCGGCCGAATGCCTGCACGTCGGCGACTCACCGCTCGACGACTACCGGGGTGCCGAAAGCGCGGGGATCGGTGCCCTGTTGCTCGACCGTCATGGCCTGTTCTCCGACGGCTACCGGCGGATTGTCGATTTGCGGGGGATTTATGGCTTCGTCGCCTGAGCTGGTGGCCGTGGTCATGGCGGGAGGTGCGGGAACACGCTTCTGGCCGCTCTCGCGGCGCCGGCGCCCCAAGCAGCTCCTGCCCTTTGCTGAGGGTCGGTCGCTGCTGTCGGCAGCCGTCGAGCGCCTGTTGCCCCTGGTTCCCCCCTCCCAGGTCGTGGTCGTCACCGGTGCTGGCCTCGCCGAGGCGGTCCGCACCGACTTGCCACTGATACCACCGCAGAACGTCTTGGCGGAGCCGACCGGCCGTGACACGGCGGCGTGTATCGGCTGGGTCGCCTGGCGCCTGGCGGCGTCGTTACCGAACGCCGTCATGCTGGTGGTGCCTGCCGACCACGTGATCCCCGACGGCATTGCCTTGCGGCAGGCCCTCGCCGCTGCTGCCGACGTGGCCTGCAGGTACGACGCCCTGGTCACGCTCGGGCTGGCGCCAACCGGCCCCGAGCCGGGCTTCGGATACCTCGAGCTGGGCGAGGGTGGCGAGGCGGTAGGAGAGCTCACCGCCCACCCGGTACGCCGCTTCGTCGAAAAGCCCGACCGGGTACGGGCAGCCCAGCTGCTGGCCACCGGTCGGTGGCGCTGGAACTCGGGGATGTTCGCGTGGAGGGTCCGCACCATTGTGGCTGCCATCCGGGAGCACCTCCCGGAGCTCGCGGTGGCGCTCGACCGTCTCGTGGCCGATGCCGCATCGGTGGGCGAGGCCGCCGCTCTGGCAGTGCACTACCCGGGTCTACCGCGCACTTCCATCGACTTCGGGGTGATGGAGAAGGCGCGCTCGGTATGGGCCGTTCCGGTCAGCTTCGCCTGGTCCGATGTGGGGTCCTGGTCGGGGCTGGCTGCAGTGCTTCCCGTGCACGCGGCGGGAGCCGTCGTCGGCGACGTTGTGGCGCTCGAGTGCGAGCGCTCTGTGCTGGTGTCCGAGGGCCCGCTCCTGGCGGCCGTGCGAGTGAGCGACATGGTCGTCGTCGCGACTTCCGATGCGGTGCTGGTACTGCCCCGTAGCGAGGCGCAGCGGGTCAAGGAGGTGGTGGAGCGGCTCGCGGCGGACGGGCGCAACGACCTGCTGTGATGGGAGGTCAGCAGGAAGGAAGGGTCCAGTAGTAGTCCTCGCCCTGGCTCAGCTCGATGGAGCGGCGCTCCACCACCCTGCCGTGGGCGTCGATGGCCTCGAGGACGTGTCGGCCGGGACCGATGCCGTCCAGAACGCGCTCGGCTCCGGCCTTGACGGAGAAGGCCTCGCGGCCGTCGACCCACAGGGTGAGGTCGCAGCGGCTGTCGTTGAGGAACACGAGGTCGCTCTCGCCGTCGAGCAGGTCCTGGCTGCAGCCACCAGCCACGAACGCCACGAGCAACACGAGCCCCCACGAGCTTCGTCGCATAGCTCCGGCATCCTACTGCGCCGCACAAGCGGCGGCAACCGGCGCGCTTTCGCCGCCCAGCCCCGTGTGGTACAACGGCCGCCATGACGCTGGGCTGCGTCCGCACGCGATGAGGATCCCGCTCGTGGTACCGTTGCTCGTGACCGTGGGCACGATGGCGTGCCAGCCCGAGCTGCGTCTCGGTGTGGTCCTGCCGGAAACCGGCAGCGCCGCCGTCTACGGGGCTTCGGTGAAGACCGGGATCGACCTGGCTCTGGCTGGGCACAGGAAAACCGGTGGCCGGTCCATCGAGGTGTGGTATCGCGACTCGGGCTCGGACCCGGCGAGAGCCGCCAGCGCCTGTGAAGCACTGTTCGAACAGGGTGCGGCGCTGGTGATCGGCGGGGCCACCTCGGCCGAGGCCAAGGCCATGATCGATGTGGCTGACCGCATCGGGCGGGTGCTCCTCTCCCCCTCAGCCTCGGCGCCGGACCTGAGCGGGCGTTCCCAGTGCTTTTTCCGTGTCTATCCGTCCGATGAGCTGGAGGGAGCACGGGCGGCGGAGTTCCTGGTCGGGCAAGCCAGCGCGCGCTCGGTACTCATTCTCAGCGAGAGCAACGATTATGCCCGCGGGCTGCTGCCCGTGTTCGTGGCCAGGCTGCAGGCTCTGGGGGCGCAGGTGGTGGGGCCCGAGACGTTGGGAGACGAAGGTTGGGAACGACGGGTCCGGCTTGCACTCGCACGCCAGGCTCCGGCGGGTGCCTACGTGTGCGGCTACGGCGAGGCGATCTCGCGGAGCCTGGTGGTGCTGCGCGCGGCTGGTTTTCGAAAGACAGTCTGTACCACCTCGGCGATCCACGCGACCGCCCTTCTCTCGAGGCTCGGCGACGAGGCCGAGGGCCTGTTCTTTCCCCTCGCCACCACTGACCTCTCAGGGGACGGTGAGCCCGCCCGTCGCTTCATCGCCACCTACCAGCAGACCTATAACCTCCAGCCCGATGTCTACGCATCGTACGGCTACGATGCGGCGCTCGCTGCCCTGAGTGCCCTTTCCCTGGAGCCTCATCCCGAGCCGGACAGGCTCGCCGCTGCGCTGCGTACCTTGCATGGCGTGAGGGGCGTTATGGGACCGCTCGAGTTCGATCGCAATGGGAACATCCAGCGCACCCTCCGGATGCACTGGATCCGGGCCGGTAGGGTGGAGGTCGCTGCCGCTGCTCAGGCACCTATGCCTGACGGAGCTCGCCGTTGAGGCGGCAGTCACTGCCGATAATGGTGGCGTCGCTGTATCGGCAGCGAGGGCTGATCGCGGTGTTGGTGGGGCGGGACCTCAAGGCACGCTACCGCGGCACCTTCTTTGGGTTCCTGTGGTCGCTGTTGAACCCGCTCATGCTGCTTGCCGTCTACACGGTCGTGTTCACTTGGGTGATCCCGGCTCCTCGGCAGGTGGTGGTGCCGTTCCCACTGTTCCTTTTTGCCGGGCTGCTGCCCTGGCTGTTCGCTTCGGGCGCCCTGCTCGACGCCGCGGTCGTGCTTCCGGACAACGGCCCGCTGCTCAAGAAAGTCGTGTGTCCGCCGGAGGTCTTCCCTACCGTCACGCTCCTGTCCCACCTCGTCCATCACCTGCTGGCTCTTCCCATCCTCCTCGCCGGCATGGCCGTGGCTGCGGTCCTGGGCCTGATGTCGTTCTCCTGGACCCTGCTGCTGTTGCCGCTGGCGGTGGGGCTCTGGGTGCTGGCGGTGGGCGGAGCGGTGCTTGCGGTTTCGGCCCTGGCAGTGCACTTCCGCGATCTCAAGGACCTGCTGCACAACGTCCTCAACCTCGTCTTCTTCCTCACCCCCATCATCTACACCCCGGAGATGATCCCCGTGCCAGCCCTGCGCCGGGTTATCGAGTGGAGCCCGCTGACACCGCTTGTCACCTTGTACCGCGACGTCGTGCTGCTGGGGCGGGAGCCGGGCCCGTCGTTATGGCTGGCCGGAACCGGTGTGGCGTTGGGTTCGGCACTACTCGGCACCTTCGTCTTCTCGCGCCTGCGGGAGACGCTGGCGGAGGCCGCGTGAGTGGCCAGCCTGCGGTGCGGGTGCGGGAGGTCTCGAAGCGCTACCCGCTGGTTTCGCGCCGGGGCCGCCTGCACTCGTTCAAGGGCGCCCTGCTGCATGGCGAGCTGTGGCGGCAGGAGCGCGAGAAGGAGGGATTTCAGGCGCTTTCGGGCGTGAGTTTCGAAATAGCTCGGGGCGAGACGATGGGCATCATCGGCCCCAACGGCTCGGGCAAGTCGACGCTTCTCAAGCTCATCGCCGGGATCCTGCAGCCGACGGAGGGCCAGGTCGAGGTCGATGGGCGGGTCACGGCGCTGATCGAGCTCGGTGCCGGGTTCCATCCCGAGATCTCGGGCCGCGAGAACGCCCTCGTCAACGGAATGATGCTCGGGCTCTCGCGAGCCGAGGTCCTGGATCGCTTGCCGGGCATCATCGAGTTCGCCGAGCTCGGGCAATTCATCGATCAGCCGGTCAAGAGCTACTCCTCCGGCATGTACGTCCGTCTCGGCTTCGCCGTGGCCGTGGCCGTTGACCCCGACGTGCTCATCGTCGATGAGATCCTGGCGGTCGGTGACGAGGTGTTCGCCCACCGCTGCCTGGAACGGATCGCCCGTCTGCAGCGACAGGGCACAGCCATCGTCCTGGTGAGCCACGATCTCGGGTTGGTCGAGCAGCTCGCGCACCGTGCCCTCTACCTCCGGGAGGGCACGGCGGTGCTCTGCGGCCCGGCGGGTGCCGCCGTGGCTCGCTACCGATCGGACGTTGCGGCGACAGAGAGCGCCATCGTCGCCGCGGCGGGGAGCGACCGACGTTGGGGCAACGGCGCCGTATCTCTCGACAGCGTCGAGCTTCTCGACAGCCACGAGCGGCCGGTGCGAGTGCTGCGAGGCGGCGAAGCGGCGAGCTTGCGGCTGCTCTACACCGCCCACCAGCCGCAGGAGGACTTCGTCTTTGGGGTTGCCCTCCACCGCGAAGGGGGTACTCAGGTGTGGGGGACCAACACCGACCTGGATGGTTGGCAGCCACGGCGGCTCGCCGGCACGGGCGAGATCCGGGTCCGTTTCCCGAGGCTCGAGCTGGCGGCCGGACGGTACCTCGTGGATGCTGCCGTGCACACCAGGGCGGGGCTCGCGTTCGACTATGCCTGTGAGGTGCTGTCGTTCACCGTCGCGACGGCGGTGCCGTGGCCGGGGTGCTACGCTCCGGCTCACGACTGGGAGCCGAACGGCCCCGACCTCGTGCGGCCGAGCCGCGACCAGCGAGAAGTATGAGCACGCTGGCGACCAGCGGTCCGAGTGCCCCCAGACAATAGGGCAGTGGGTCGATCGCCAGCTCGATGGCGTGCTCTCCGGGGGGAACGGGTACCCCCAGCTGCGAGCCGTTGACGGGGATGGACCGAGCTCGGCGGCCGTCGACACGAGCTTTCCAGCACTCCATGAAGCTTTGCTGGACGACCAAGATGGAGTGTCCGTCCGTCCGCACGCGGAAGCGTCGGTGATGCGGTACGCCCGCCCGCTCGATGACCTCTCCCGGGGCGAGGTCGGGCGCCGGACCCTCCACCACGACATCGTGACCCGGGCGGAACCCGCTGCTGCCCATGGTCCATGCTGCAGCCTCCGGACCGGTCGCCGACAGCGCGCGGCTGGCGAGGTAGGCCTCGGGCGCATGGTGGGGTACGGTGCACGACCAGACCCCCTCCACCTCGACGCAGGGCCAGGCGGGGATCGGCTGCGGTGCGATCACGGCGTTCGCCCCGAGAGCGGCGGCGAGTCTGGCCCTCACCTCGAGAGGGAGCGTCGACGCGACACGGGCGAGGAGCTCGGAGCGGGCGGGCTCGAGGCCATCGGGTCCGCGGGTCAGGACATAGCGCACGCCCCAGCGGACACCGTACTCCGGGTAAAGGGCGGCGCGGGCCTCCCAGAACCGCTGGAGCTGGAGCTCGGAAAGTTGAGCCCGCGGTGCGCCGCGCCGGGCGAAGACAGCGATCACCGGCGTAGGTGGCAGGGTCGCGAGCACCGGTGGCGGGGTTGCCCACTCGGCGGACGGGGTGGGCAGCCACCCAGGCAAGCCGTTGAGCGCGTTGGCTGCCAGGGCAGCCGCTGCGACGACGGTGGCGCTCGGTCCCACTGCCACCACCGTCCCCAAAGGTAGGACCAGGGCCACGGCGTCCCGGGCGATTGCTTTCCCGAGCGTCGGCGCAGGTACGGCCTCGAGGTCGGATCGCGACGCCGGGTAGGCGCGGCCGAGTATCGAGCGGAGCGCCTTCTGTCCGCTGGGGACAGCGCCGAGCACACCGAGGGTGATTGCCGTCAGTACCGCAGCGATCGTGAGGTTGCGCCTGAACTGGGCCTGCCAGCCGCGGACCAGCTCATCCCAGCCGACCGCGAGGACAGCCGGGAGGCAGAGGAACGGCACCACCAGGAGCTTGATGGCGTAGCGCACCGAACGGAAACCCGGCAGCACCTCGAGCAACTCACCGACCCTGGGCACGCCGATCACCAGGGCGAGGATGCAGCCGCTCGCTCCGACCACCAGCCAGGTTCGTACCCGAGCGTGTTGTCGGAGCGCGAAGAAGAGCAGAAGGATCGGCAGCGAGCCCACGAAGACGAGGGGGAAGTAGCGCTGCCACGGGAAAGAGGCGGCGGCCCAAAACCCCGCGGTACCGTCGGCAAACGGTGGCCCCAGGAGGGTGGGAAGCACCACTTCGACCCACCGCCGCGGCGCCATGGCATCTGCAGCCAGAGCGCCAGGGGTGGCACCCAGCACGACCCGAGCAGTCTCGTGCATGGTGGTGAGGAACGGAGCGAGCAGCGGTGCAGCGACCCCCATCCCGACCCCCGGAATGCCGAGGATCACCCACGGCGAGAGCCGCTGCCACTCGAGACAGGCTACGAACCACGCCATGGCCCCGACGATCAACGCCGTCACCGGCTCGCCTCCGAGAATGCAGAGCCCCCACCACAAACCCGCCCGGCACGCTCGGTCCCGCGCTTGGTCATGGCGGTGGGGACGGCGTGCCACTGCCGAGAGAACCCACGGTGCCCACGCGAGGCTCGCCTGGAGGTTGAGGAACGAGAGGCTCGACCACGCCAGGCCGAGCGACGCCCCCACGGTGGCGGCCATCTCGCTCGCCGCTCGGCCAGAGCCGGTGGTGCGCGCCAGGCGGTACAGCCCGAGGCCGAGGAGTAGGTGGTGCACGGCAAGGTGTAACACCACGGCTCGCTCGGGCGGCAGCAGGAGGAACAGGACGGTGCCCGGGTAGGCCGCCATGGCGTTGGGGTTGGCCAGCAACAAGCGGCCCCCACTGGAGAAAGGATCCCACAGCGGAAGCGAGAGCGAACCAACCTGCGCGGCCCAGGCCGTGCGCCACGGAGCAGCCGTCGCGCCCAGATCCCGGGAGGCGAGCGTCGATCCCCGCACCACGAGCGGTG
Organism: Holophagae bacterium; assembly: GCA_012516935.1. Lineage (GTDB taxonomy): Bacteria > Acidobacteriota > Thermoanaerobaculia > Thermoanaerobaculales > Thermoanaerobaculaceae > JAAYVZ01. The sequence continues at coordinate 30,895 of JAAYVZ010000287.1, read as the reverse complement.
CATACAGCCCCACCCAGGCGAGTAGCCCGATGGCCAGGGTGCTGCGGCGCAGTAGCCTCACCTGGCGAGTGTAGTCCAGGCTGCTGTCCCGTCGGTGCGATGCCATCTTGCGGCACCCAGCACGCGGTCGAGTGACGCTCGACGTCATCGTCGTGCTCACGATGGCGGAGCGGTGCTGGCATTTGATTTGCTAAATTGGACCACGGAAGGAGGCCTCATGAGAAGGCAAAAGGGCTTCACGCTCATCGAGCTGCTCATCGTGGTGGCGATCATCGGCATCATCGCTGCAATCGCCATCCCCAACCTGCTGAACGCGATCAACCGCGGGCGGCAAAAGAGGACCATGGCCGATATTCGCTCCATTGCGACGGCCGTCGAAGCGTACACGGTGGACAACAACTTCTATCCGAGGCTTACTACCGGTGTCGTGAGTGGTGACCTCAGGCATTATCTCGAGCCGACCTACATCCGTCGGATTCCACCGAACGACGGGTGGAACACGCCTATCGGCTGGATCGGCGATACCGCAGCCGGCAACTCCTACACGATCTGGTCGGGCGGTCGTGATCGCAACACAGCCTTCGCCTGGCAGGGCGGCGGACCCCGGACCGACTTCAACGACGACATCGTCTACGCGGTGGGCTCGTTCGTGCAGTGGCCGGAGGGCGTGCAGACCGGTACCTGATTCTCCTCGCGGTGCGTTTCTCCTGAGGCCCGGCGTGTGCCGGGCCTCGTGTCGTTCGGTAAGGTGCCGCCGCTGCCGCGCCAGCGTGCCGGTGGGCGGTCGAACCCGGGGGACGCCAGGGCAGCACGCATCTGAGGAGTTCGGCGATCGGAGGGGCGGGGTCGCGGGTTGGTTGCGCGCCGAAAGGACGGAAGGTACACTTGGCGGCCCGGCTCGGAGAGGTGCCGGAGTGGACGATCGGGACGGTCTCGAAAACCGTTGACCCCGCTGGGGTCCGTGGGTTCGAATCCCACCCTCTCCGCCAGGTATTTGCGATGCCTGGGACCCACGACCAGGTGTCTCGCAGTGGTGACCGTGGTCTCGGACCGGCACACTGGGGCTGCGGCAAGGTAGGGCGGTGCGTGTGATCGCGCACACTGGCGGGGCGGGAGACGAAAGCGTCCTCCCACCGTTGACAGTGATGTGGGGGTGGGCGAACCGGGGTGCTGCGACGGTGGCGGAGAACGAAGCTACTCGTCGCCTCACCGAGCCCGAAACCGATCTTTGAGGTGAGCGGAGAGGTGTCCGAGTGGCCGAAGGAGCACGCTTGGAAAGCGTGTGTACGGGCAACCGTACCGCGGGTTCGAATCCCGCCCTCTCCGCCAGATAATTGGCGTTGGCTCGCGCTCACGGTAGGCGTGGCGGAGGCGTGTATCGTGGGAAGCAAGGAGCCCGGGTCCCGCGCGACGGCGTCCCCGAACCTGGTCAGGCCCGGAAGGGAGCAGCCATTAGGGGGTTGCGTCGGGTGCCGCGGTGTCCCCGGGCTCCTTGGTTCGCCACGCTGCACGATGGGGAGTGACGATGGCAGGCTATCAGGTGCTGGCCCGACGCTGGCGCCCCCAGCGGTTCGAGGAGCTGGTAGGCCAGGACGTGGTGGTGCGCACGCTGCGCAACGCTTTGAGCTCCCGCCAGATCGGCCACGCCTATCTGTTCTCGGGGCCACGAGGGGTCGGCAAGACAACCGTGGCTCGGCTTTTTGCCAAAGCTCTCAACTGCAAGCAGGGCCCAACGCCCGAGCCGTGTGGGGCGTGCATCGCCTGCCAGGACATCACCAACGGCTCGTCGATGGATGTGCTGGAGCTGGACGCCGCCTCCAACCGCCGCATCGACGACGTCCGCGAGCTGCGCGAGGTCGCCCGCGTGCTGCCGCTGCGCGACCTCTACCGCGTCCTGATTCTCGACGAGGCGCACCAGATCACCCACGACGCCTTCAACGCTCTCCTCAAGTTACTCGAGGAGCCCCCGGCCCACGTCGTGTTCATTCTCGCCTCGACCGACAAGCAGAAGTTCCCGGCAACGATCCTCTCGCGCTGCCTGCAGGTCGATTTCCGTCCGATCCCGGTCGAGGTGGTTGCGGCCCGGCTGCGGGCGGTCGCGTCCGGCGAGAGCTTCGCACTCACCGAGGCTGCCGCTCATCTCCTCGCCCGTGCCGGAGAAGGGAGCCTCCGCGACGCGCTCTCCCTGCTCGATCGCGTGCGAGCATTCGCCGGCGGCGACGTCGATGAGGACGCCGTCGCGACCATCCTCGGGCTGCCTCCCTTCGAGGTTCTACATGAGCTTTGGCGCTATCTGGTGGCGGGAGACGTGGCCGGTACGTTGGCCGTAGTCGAGCGGGAAAGGCAGGCCGGTCGCGACACTCAAGTGCTTTTCGAGCAGCTCGTCCAGCTTCTTCACTCTCTGGTGCTCCTCGCCTGCGATCCGAAGGCCACGGGTGCCCTGCCGATGTCGCACCTCGAGGCGTTGCGAACCGATGCGGCACGTCTCGGCGCACCGCTGCTCCTGCGCCTGCTCGGGCACGCTGTGGAGCAGAGAGGCCTGCTGTTGGGCGTAGACAGCTCGGGACTGGCGGTAGCGGTGGCGCTCGGTCGAATGGCGCTGTGGCCGCGGTTGGTCCGGGTGGAGGCACTGCTGGCCGGCCAGGTGGCGCTCGGCGGCTCATCTCCGGCGGTGGCGCCGAGCTCCTCCCCCTCCGAGCACGGGCCGGTATCGGGTCGATGCGAGTCTCCCCCGACCTCGGCACGTGCTCGGCTGCAGGCCGCGCTCGAGGCGGAGGGCTCGAGTGCTGTCGCGGGGCGCGTAGCCGGCGCCAAGAGCGTGGTCGTCGAGGACGGTGTCTTGCGCCTCCTTTTCCAGGGGGCGTTCCCGGCGACCATCAAGTCGCTTCGTGAGTCCATGGGGCAGTTGCGGGCGGCGGCCGAGCGGGCCGGACTGCCGACCCGTATCGAGGTCGAGGACGACGCGGCACCCATCCATGCCCCCGGTTCTCTCCGCCAGAAGGTTGAAGCCGACGAGGGGGCCCGCCGCGCCATCCACGTTTTCGGCGGCCGCATCGAGTCGGTCGAGGAGTGCTGATGAACATCGCGAAGCTCATGCAAGAAGCTCAGAAGGCTCATGCCGACATGCAGAAGACCATGGGCGAGCTGGAGGTCGAGGGCTCGTCCGGCGGCGGCCTGGTGAAGGTGCGTCTCAACGGGCTGAAAGACCTCCGGGGCGTCCATATCGACTCCCAGGCCCTGGCCGGTGAGGAGGTCGGGCTGGTGGCTGACCTTGTCATGGCGGCCTGGGAGGACGCCGTTGCCAAGCTCGAGGTCAAGCAGCGCGAGGTCCTCGGCAAGATGGGCATGCCCTCGAGCCTGGTCGGCCTGTTCTGATGGATCTGCGCCCTCCTTCGGTGCGGGCGCTGCTCGAAGAGCTCGAGCAGCTCCCCGGCGTCGGCCCGCGGACGGCGACTCGTCTCGTTCAGCACCTGCTGCGGCATCCCAGCGGCGCACGCCGACTCGCCGCGGCGGTGGCCGGCGCGGCCCAGATCGTGCGTCACTGTCGCGAGTGCTTCCTGCTGGCCGAGGAGGAGCGCTGCCGACTCTGCCAGGATCCGGCTCGAGACCGTGAGGTCATCTGTGTCGTCGAGGACCCGCTCAACGCCTGGGCGGTCGAGGCCACGGGCGAGTACAGCGGGCTTTATCATGTCCTTGGGGGTACACTCGACCCTCTGCATGGCGTCGGGCCCGACGAGCTCACGGTCTCGGCGCTGGTCGAGAGGGTGAAGCGAAACGTCGTTGGCGAAGTGATCCTCGCTACGAACCCGACGGTCGAAGGAGAAGCAACCGCCCACTATCTGGCTCGGGTGCTCCGGCCGACCGGGGTTCGCCTCACCCGAATTGCTTTCGGCCTGCCGGCGGGTGGCGAGATCTCGTACGCCGACCAGGTGACGTTGACGCGTTCCTTGGCCGGAAGACGGGGGATGGATTGATCCTGCTGAGGGCGCTATACTCGCGAACGGATGGGCGGAGGCCGTAAAGCATGGCATTGATGGGATCGAACCTTGTGATGTACGAGGAGGAGTTCGATCGTATCAACTCGATCCTCGGTCGTCTGTGGGTCGACGCGAACGCGAAGATCGTCTTTCTCGTCGACAAGAATGGCCAGCAAATCGCCGCCAAAGGTGATCTCGAAAGGGTCGATGCCACCTCCCTCGCCTCCCTGACGGCTGGGAACGTTGCAGCTACCGACGGTCTGGCCCGCCTGATCGGCGAGAAGGAGTTCTCGATCCTCTTCCACGAGGGCGAGAAGGACAACATCCACATCTCCATCGTCGCGCAGCGATTGATCCTGGTCGTGATTTTCGACGAGCGCTCATCTCTCGGGCTGGTACGCCTGCGGGTCCGCAAGAGCGCGGCTGAGCTCGAGGAGGTGCTCAGCCAGATGGCCACCAAAGCGGCGCAAGAGGGGCAGGCCCAGGCGTCGCCGTTCGCCGAGATTACCGACGAAGACATCGACGCTCTCTTCTCCGAATGAGCTTCATCAACTACGCCTCGCGTGAGATCAACTGCAAGATCGTCTATTACGGGCCCGGTCTGTGCGGCAAGACCACCAATTTGCAGTTCATCTACGAGAAGACCAACCCCCAGAACAAAGGCCAGCTCATCTCACTTGCCACCGAGACCGACCGGACGCTGTTCTTCGACTTCCTGCCGCTCGACCTCGGGACAGTGCGCGGGTTTCGTACCCGCTTCCACCTCTACACGGTCCCCGGCCAGGTTTTCTACGACGCGTCCCGCAAGCTCATTCTCAAGGGCGTGGACGGGGTTATCTTCGTCGCTGACTCGCAGGAGGCCCGCCAGGACGCCAACCTCGAGTCGCTCGACAACTTGCGCATCAACCTGCGGGAAAACGGCTTCGATCTCGCGACCGTACCCTATGCGCTGCAGCTCAACAAGCGCGACATGCCCACCGCGATGCCCTACGACCTCATGTTCCGCGAGCTCAACATCAAGGGAGAACCGACGTTCGAGGCGGTGGCGACCAAGGGCCAAGGCGTGTTCGAGACGCTCAAGGCGGTGGCCAAGCAGGTCTTGCACGAGCTCTCCAAGAAGTAGCCCATGGACGACAGCGGCTCACCACCCCGGCTGGTGGCCCTCGGCGGCGGCACCGGTCTGGCGACGCTGCTGCGTGCGGTCAAGCGCCTACCGCTGGGTTCGCTGTCGGCCATCGTCACCGTATCTGACGACGGAGGCTCCTCGGGTCGCCTGCGCCAAGAGTTCGACATGCCGCCCCCCGGCGATGTGCGGAACTGTCTGGTGGCGCTCGCCGAGGATGACGAGCTGCTGACTCGCTTGTTCGCCTTCAGGCTCCCGGGCGAGGGCCCGACCGGCGGGCATCCGCTGGGGAACCTCTTCATGACCGCCCTTCACCACCTCACGGGAGACTTCCCACGCGCCGTTCGCCTCGCGGCCGAGGTCCTCAGGGTGCGCGGTGCGGTGCTGCCGGCCACCGGTGACAAAGTGACGCTCATCGGCGAGAGTGCCAGCGGTCGGGTGTTGGTGGGCGAGACGGCAATCACCCACGGGGGGCCGCCTCGCCGGGTCTGGCTGGAGCCGGCAACACCGCGAGCACTGCCCGAGGCGCTTGCCGCGATCGCCGCCGCAGAGGTCATCATCATCGGCCCCGGCTCGCTCTACACCAGCCTGGTTCCGAACCTGCTCGTCCCGGGGCTACGGGAGGCTGTGGTGCGCGCGCCAGCTCGCAAGATCTATGTTGCCAACCTGGTGACGCAGCCCGGCGAGACGGATGGCTACGCCCTTGAGCAGCACCTTGCAGAGCTTGTTCGCTATGCACCGGGGCTGGACCCGGATGTGGTGTTGCTCAACACGAGCCCGCTGCCTGCCGAGGTGGCTCCCCTGTATGCCGCGACCGGCGCCGAGCTCGTCCGCACGAGCGGTACCTGGCACGGTCCCGGTGTGCTCCTGCAACGGCACCTACTGGGTGTGACCGCAGAGGGTACGGTGCGCCACAACGTCGATCTCCTGGCCGGAGCGCTGGGTGAGGTGCTGGGTCGGAGGCGCTGAGCCGCAGCGAGCTCTGGCCGGCTCGGAGGTTTTCGGGCACCACCGTGGCTCGGGAAGGAACCGAGGGTAGAATTCGGGACCGTGTGCATCGACGGGCTTCGCAGTTACAAGACCTCGGATCCCGCTGCCGCGAAAGGGGCATGAGATGTGCGGAATCGTCGGCTACGTCGGGCCGCGGCAGGCCGTGCCGGTCGTGCTCGAAGCGCTGAGATATCTGGAGTACCGCGGCTATGACTCGGCGGGGCTCGCGGTCCATCAGGCATCCGCTCTCGAGGTCCTGCGGGCGCCCGGCAAGCTCATCAACCTGGTCGAGAAAGCGTACGCTGCTGGTTTCCAAACGCACCTCGCCCTCGGCCATACCCGGTGGGCGACCCACGGCGCCCCGACCGAGCGCAACGCCCATCCGCACACTGACGGCGATAACCGGGTTGCCGTCGTCCATAACGGGATCATCGAAAACTTCCGCGAGCTGCGGCAGGAGCTCGAGACCACCGGGGTGCGGTTCTCGTCCGACACGGACTCCGAGGTCATCGCCCACATGCTGGCGACGCACGGGGCTGATCTCGAGTCCGCAGTTCTGGCGCTGCGGCCCCGGCTGCGCGGGCAGTACGCCGTCGCTGCCATCAGCCGGAGCGACCCGCACACGATCGTCGCGTTTCGTAACGGGCCGCCCCTGGTTATCGGCATGGGCGAGGCCGAGAACCTCGTTGCTTCGGATCCTGCTGCGGTGGTGGCCCTGACCCGGCACTGCATCCACCTCGAGGACGGTGATATGGCTGTGGTCACGGCCGGTTCCGTCCGCGTCCTCGATGCAGCGGGACGGCGGGTGGCGCGACCCGTGTCACACCTGGACTGGGAGCCCGGTGAGGTCGAGCGGGGTGGCTTCCGCCACTTCATGCTCAAGGAAATCCACGAGCAGCCCACGGCCGTGGCCGAGACCCTGCATGCGCTCCTGCCGAACCCGGCGGCGCCATCGCTACAGCATCTCGGTTTGGGCGCCGAGACGCTGCAGCGCTTCCACGAGGTGCGGTTGGTTGCCTGTGGCACCTCGTGGCACGCGGCGCTGGTCGGTAAGTTTTATCTCGAGCGGTTGGCGCAGGTGCGCTGCGAGGTGGACTACGCGTCGGAGTTCCGCTACCGAGAGCCGCTGCTCGAGCCTCAAGCCCTCGTCATCGGGATCACCCAGTCGGGCGAGACCGCGGATACCCTCGCGGCGATGCAGCTCGCCCACACTGCAGGATGCAAGCTGGCAACCATCTGTAACGTGCGCGGCGCCCACGCTGAACGGCTGGCCGACTTCCGGCTTTCTACCCACGCGGGGCCCGAGATCGGTGTGGCCTCGACCAAGGCGTTCACCACCCAGCTCGTGGCACTGCTCGCCCTGGCCCTGGCCTGGCGCGCGGCGCGGCAGCGGACGACGTTCGGCGTTGACGGGCTCGCGGACCGTGCAGGGGGGCTGCCGTACGATCTCGAGGCGGCGCTGCAGCTGGCGCCCCAGGTGGCGGCGGTGGCGGCAGAGCTCGAGCACGCCTCAAACGCGTTGTACCTCGGCCGCGGGGTGCTCTATCCCCTCGCTCTCGAGGGGGCTCTTAAGCTCAAGGAGATCTCGTATCTCCATGCCGAGGGGTACCCGGCGGGGGAGATGAAGCACGGGCCGATCGCGCTGCTCGACGAGAGCTTCCCGGTGATCGCGCTGTGCCCGCCAGGCGAGCTCGAACAGAAGCTGCGTTCCAACATCGAGGAGGTGCGCGCCCGCCGGGCTCCGGTATACGTGCTCGGTGATGCCGAAAACGCGCAGCTCGTGTCACTGGCGCGTCAGGTCATCCCGAGCCCGTCCTTGCCGTGGCCCTTGCAGCCGATCGTGGCAGCGGTCCCGCTCCAGCTCCTGGCGTACGAGGTGGCGGTGCGCCGCGGCTGCGACGTCGACCAGCCTCGCAATCTGGCCAAAAGCGTCACCGTCGAGTAGCGACCCAGCGGCCGCCGGCCGCTACTTCAATAGCAGGAGCGACAGCGCCATGACGGCCATGCCGGCCAGCAGTCCGCCGAGCACCTGGTGGCCGGCACCATACTCCCGGGCGGTGGGCAGCAGCTCGTCGAGCGAGATGTAGACCATCACTCCGGCCACCAGGGCGAAGGTGATCCCGAGCACTCCCGGGGTGAGGAACGTCCGCAGGATGAGGTACCCGACCACGGCGCCGACCGGCTCCGAGAGCCCCGAAAGGAACGACAACCCAAACGCGCGGCGGCGGTTACCGGTGGCGTAGAAGATCGGCACCGAGACCGAAATTCCCTCCGGGATGTTGTGAATGGCGATGGCGATGCCGATCGCCACACCGAGATGGGGGTCTTCGAGGGCGGCGAGAAAGGTGGCGAGGCCTTCCGGGAAGTTGTGGATGGCGATCGCCAGGGCCGAGAACAAGCCCATGCGGAGCAGCTTGGCTTGGGGCACCGTGGCGTCGTGGTGGGTCTGGTAGTCGATGAGCTCCTCGCGGGGCGTGAACTCGTGAGGGTTGCTCGTGTCGGGGACCAGCCAGTCGATGATCGCCATCGTCACCAGCCCGGCGAAAAAGCCGCCTGCCGTCATCCAGGCGCCGGTCGTGGGCCCGTGCAGCGTCACCAGCAGGGATTCGCCCTTGCGCAGGATCTCGGTGAACGACACGTAGACCATGACGCCGCCGGAAAAGCCGAGCGAGATGGCGAGGAAGGAGAGATTGGTGCGGCGGGCGAAGTAGGCGAGGGCACTGCCGATACCGGTGGCGAGCCCGGCGAAAAGCGTCACGCCGAAGGCCAGCGCGACGGCCGACGAGGAGGCGCTCTCCATCCTGTCGAGGAGGATACAACGGGGACCCGAGCGGTGCACGCGGTCTACGGCGTCAGGCTGATCTGTGCCCGCTCGGGAACGTACATCCGGACCTCCAGATCACCACTTCGTGCCATCACCGTCGTCATGCCGGCCTTGGCCGGCTCAACGACCGAGACCGTCCACCCGCGCGCTGCGCCGAGCCCGGACCGGCGCCAGAACTCCTCCCACTGATTCGCGTAGGCGCGGATCGTGTCGGCATCCAGCGCCTGACGGTTGAGCGCCCACAGGCAGAGGGCGGTCTGCTCGTCGCGTGGGGTGCCCTCCATGGCGCCGATCATCTTCTGGACCCTCTGCACGGCGTCCTCGGTGGGCCGGTCGACGGAGAACCACTGGCCGAACTTGCGGACGGCGAGCACTGCGACAACGACGACGACGACCAGGATCAGGAGCTTCTTCACGGTGACCTCCCGGGACGGCCGATGGGTGGACCTCCTGCCATCCTACAGGGTCTCCGGCCGAGCCCGTCGGCCGGGGTACAATCCATCCTTCGCGCCGTCCGGGTCGGACGCGTCTGGAGGTCGCGTGGATCGCATCGGGAGCTTGCTTTCCAGGCTCGACGAAGATCAGCGGAGAGCCGTGACCCACGGCGAAGGGCCGCTGCTCGTCGTCGCTGGAGCGGGCTCGGGCAAGACGCGGGTCCTGACCTATCGGATCGCCTGGCTGCTCGCCGCTGGACGGGTGAGGTCCCACCAGATCATGGCTGTGACGTTCACCAACAAAGCAGCCCACGAGATGAGGGAGCGGGTTGAGGCGCTGCTCGGGCAGCCTCTTTGCGGTGGGTTCGTCGGGACCTTCCACCGCTTCGCACTCCAGCTCCTCCGCCGGCACCCACGTGAGGCCGGCCTGCCGGAGCGCTTCTCGATCGCCGACGAGGACGAGCAACGCAAGCTCCTCGAGAGCGTGTACAAACGCCTCTCGCTGTCGACCGAGAGGCTGCCCGTACGCCAGGCACGCAGCCGGATCTCAGCGGCCAAGAACGCGCTTCAGGCTCCCGGGGCGTGGCCAGGTATTCCGTTGCTCGCCGACCTGTATGCCGCCTACGAGGAGGCGCTGCGGGCAGCCGGCGCCGTCGACTTCGACGACATGCTGCTGCTGTCGGTCCGGCTTCTCGAGCAGCACGAGGACATCCGCAAAGCGCTCGCCAGCCGGTTCTCCTGGATGCTGGTGGACGAGTACCAGGACACCAACGCGGCCCAGGCCCAGCTTCTCTGGCTGCTCGGAGGTCGGCACCCGAACCTCACGGCCGTCGGCGACGAGGACCAATCGATCTACAGGTGGCGCGGCGCCGACGTCGCCAACATCCTCGACTTCAGGCACACCTACCCGGACGCCAGCGAGGTGATTCTCGGTCGCAACTACCGATCGGTCGAGCCGATCCTCGCGGCAGCGGCCGGGGGGATCGGATGCAACCGCCGGCGGCGCGCCAAGCACCTGACCTCGCACGCCGGTCCCGGCGACCTCGTCATCGTCTTCCAGGCCGCCGACGAGATCGACGAGGCACGGTTCGTGGCCGAGGGCATCGAACAGGCGCGCCGCGACGGCGCCGCCGGTATCGCGGTGCTGTACCGCACCAACGCCCAGTCGCGGCCGTTCGAGGCGGAGCTGGTTCGGCGCGCTGTCCCGTACCGCGTGGTCGGCGGAGCCCGATTCTGGGAAAGGGCCGAGGTCAAGGACGCCTTGGCCTACCTTCGCCTGCTCGCCAACCCTCACGATGCCCTCGCCTTCCGGCGCGCCGTCGGGGTGCCCTCGCGGGGAATCGGTGCGGTCGCCCTGGAGCACGTCGAGGAGGCGGCGCTCGCGAGCGGGCTGTCGCTCCCGGCCGCCGCTCGAACGCTGCCGCCGACGCTCACGTCGCGCGCCCGGCTGTCGTTCCAGGGCTTCTTCGCGCTCCTCGATGAGCTCGTGTTGATCGCGACCCAGGCCACCCCGGAGAAGGTCGTGCGCGAGCTGCTCGAGCGCTCGGGCCTGGCTGCGCAGTACGTCTCGTCCGACGAGGAGGACCGCGTGCGGCGCGACAACCAGGACCAGCTCGTGGCCGCCGCCGCTGAAGCCGCGGAGCGAGGGCTCGACCTGAGCGGTTTTCTGGACGAGGTGGCCTTGCTCACCGACGCCGACGCCCGGGTCTCCCCCGACGCCGTACAGCTCTCGACGTTGCACGCCGCCAAGGGTCTCGAGTTCGACACCGTCTTCCTCGTCGGTATGGACGATGGCTTACTGCCGCTGCGACGGGAGGGCTCGGACGCCGATGACGAGGAGGAAGAGCGGCGCCTGGCGTACGTGGGGATGACGCGCGCCCGCCGGCGGTTGCACCTCACGTGTGCCCGTCAACGCCGAGTCAACGGCCAGCTTCTGGGAGGGCGCCCCTCTCCGTTCCTCTTCGAGGTACCGCCCGAGGCCCTCGACGACCGCAGCTCCCCCCTCCGTCGTTCACCCGATGCTGAGCCCGCTAGCAGCCGGCGCCGCGCCTATCGTGGCCGTAGCGAGCCACGCTCCCCTCTCCCATCTCCCCTCTCTTCCGGGCGTGAGGGAGATAGCCGGAGCTCGCAACCCGGACCCCCGAGACCGGGCTCGGCTAGCGCCTGGCGGCCTGGCCTCAAGGTTCGCCATCCCACTTTCGGCACCGGTGTGGTTCTTCAGGTCCAAGGTGGTGGTGCCCAGACGCGACTGGTGGTCTACTTCGACCGCTTCGGTCGTAAGACCCTGATCCCCGCACTCGCAAACCTACAGCCGGTGTGAAGCGCGTGGCGGAGGCCGCTCGGCAGTCGAAATCGGTCCTGGAGTGCGGCGGGAGCCGGACTCGGCGGGCGGATGGCTCCACCGGGGTTGCTCGGGGAGGTGCGCTCTCGGTAGTCTGGGGCCGATGACGATGCGCGATCATGAGGTTACTGCTGGCCGCCCAGCCTCGATCGCCTGGCTCGTGGCGGTACGGCGCCGATTGGCGGGGCGGGGGTTCGCCGCGGTGCTGACTCTCGCCACCGCGCTCGGAGCGGCCGCCGGGCTGTTGTCGGTGGCGTTTTGGAACGCCATTGCCGCCCTCGATGCAGCCCTCAACTACTACCTGGCCAGCGGCCTCGATCGAGCATTGCCGATGCCCGCTGGGCTGCAGTGGCGTGTGTTTCTTCCGGCGCTGGGTGCGGGCCTGGCGGCTTTGGCCGCCATGTACGTCTTTCGGACTCCGGCACGGTTGGGTGTGGCATCGGTGATGTTGGACGCTCGACAGCAATGGGGGCAAATCCCCTTCCGCTACGTGCCGGCGACGTTCGTCAACAGCGTCCTGACGATCGGCAGCGGTGGCTCGGCTGGCCGGGAGGCACCCGTGGTCGCCATAGGTGGCGGCTTGGGTGCGTGGGTGGCGAGATGGCTCCGGGCCTCGCCCAATCAGCGCCGGCTGCTCGTCGGCTGCGGGGCGGCGGCAGCGATTGCTGCGGCCTTCAATGCTCCGCTCGCCGGGGTGTTCTTCGCCCTCGAGGTGGTGCTCGGTGAGTGGTCGGCAGCCACCCTATCTCCGGTCATGCTGGCTGCTGTGGCGGGAACCGTCGTTTGCCAGGCGGCCGAAGGCAACGTGAGCGCTGGTCACTTTCGGGTCCCTGCGTACGAGCTCGTCGCCTGGTGGGAGGTCGGCCTCTACGTTGGCCTGGGCGTCGTTGCCGGGCTCGGCGGCGTGCTGTTCCGGCGTAGCACGGAGCTGGCCGAGCGCTTCTTCAATTCCCTTCCGTGGCAGGGGTGGTGGAGAGCTAGTCTGGGAGGCCTCGGCGTGGGAATCCTGGGGCTCCTGCTCCCCGGCATCCTCGGCAACGGCCAGGAGACGACGGCCGCGGCCTGCCTGGGGGAGCTGCCGCAGCAGCTCCTGCTCGCACTGGCTGCGGGCAAGATCATCGCCACGGCGCTCACCCTGGGGTCCGGTGGTTGGGGTGGTGACTTCGCCCCGACACTGTTCGTGGGTGCGATGCTGGGTGGAGCCTACGGCCGGGGGCTCGAGGCGGTGCTCGGTCACGCCATGGCCGGAGCGGGCGCCTACGCCATGGTCGGGATGGGCGGTGTGCTCGCCGCGGTCGTGCGGTGCCCGGCCACGGCCGTGCTGCTGCTGTTCGAGATGACGTCTTCCTACCAGGTCATCTTGCCGATCATGGTGTGCGTCGCCACCGCCACCTTCGTCGCTCGCCGCTTCGACGTGCTGGGTCTGTACCACCACCAACTGCGGGCGCTGGGCGGGCCGGTGGACGACGCACGGCCCGGCGACGGGCTCGAGGAGGTTGCGGTGCGAGCCCTGATGCGGCCCGTGGAGGTTACGCTCGACGAGCGGGCTTCGTTGTCCGAAGCTCTCACCGCGATGGCGGAGACCGGCCAGCACGTGGTGCCGGTGGTCGGCGTGAACGGTGAGTGCGGGAGCGTGCTCCGGCTTGCGGACCTGCGGGCGATACTGGCCGGGACCGAGCGCGGTCTACCTGTGGTCGCCGCCGACCTGGGGGTCGAATGCCCACTGGTGACACCCTCGACTCCGGTCCGAGAGGCCGCGGAGCATCTGGTTGGGGGGTGGGACGAGTTGGTGGTCGTGGCATCGGAGGCCGATCGGTGGCCGTGTGGCCTCGTGGCCCGCCGAGATGTGCTGCGCGCCACCATCCGCCGATGCTCACCACCCTCCGAGCTCGGAGCGGACAGCGATGCGAACCTTGGGTGAGAGTCGCGCACTCGCCGGCCATGGGATCCCTGAGCAGGTGCGGCGCAGCATCCTCGAAAGCCTCTCCGCCGGGCTCGAGGCGGCCGACCCAGCGACCGCGGTCCACGCTTTTCTGCGGTGTGCCGACGGCAGGCTCGCCGTCGATGGCTGGTCGGCGGCGCCGCGCCGCGTGGTCGTGGTGGGGGCCGGCAAAGCCGGCGGCGCCATGGCCTCAGCCGTAGAGGATCGGGTCGGGGCTTCTGTCCACGAGGGGATCGTGATCGTCAAGGACGGCCATCGCGTGCCGACGCGGGTCGTCGAGCTCTGCGAAGCCTCGCATCCCGTGCCCGACGGGCGGGGCGTCGAGGCGACGCGGCGCCTCGTCGACCTCGCTCGCCGAACCGACAGCGACGATCTGCTCCTGGTCGTGCTTTCTGGCGGTGGCTCGGCGCTCCTGACCTGGCCGGCCGAGGGGCTGACCCTGGCTGACCTGCAGGCCACGACCGACGTGCTCCTGCGCTCGGGAGCTTCGATCCACGAGCTCAACGTCGTGCGCCGGCATCTCGATCGGGTCAAGGGCGGGGGGCTCGTCCGCCTGGTCGGCCCGGTTCCCGTGCTCACGCTCGCCCTCTCCGATGTGGTCGGCGATGACCCTGCGGTGATCGCGTCGGGTCCCACGGTTGCCGATCCCACGACCTTCACCGACGCGTGCGAGGTCGTCGCCCGCTACGGCCTGTGGTCGGTCGTCCCCGCGCCGGTCGCCGACCTCCTGCGGCGAGGTGCCCGTGGCGGGGTTTTGGACACGCTCAAGCCAGGTGATGCGGCGCTTGCGCGCACCCACTACGTGATCGTCGGGGGCAAACGGCTGGCGGCCGAGGCGATGGCCCAGCGGGTGCGCGAGCTCGGGCTGTCGGGAGCGGTGCTCACCACTGGCGTGCAGGGCGAGGCGCGGCAGGTGGGTGCGCAGCTCGCGCGCCTCGCCCTCGACCTCGCCGCGGGCCGCGGGCCGCTTCCGCTGCCGGCCTGCGTGGTGCTGGGTGGTGAGACCACGGTCACGGTGCGCGGCCCCGGGCGCGGAGGCCGCAACCAAGAGGTGGCGCTCGCCGCTGCAATCGCCCTTGACGGCGTGCCGGGTGTCGCCGTCGCCTGCCTCGGCACCGACGGTGGGGACGGCCCGACACCGGCCGCCGGCGCCGCCGTGGACGGGACGACCGTCGCCCGTGCCCGCCGCCTGGGGCTCGATGCGGCGACACATCTCGACCGCAATGACAGCTTCCCGTTCTTCGCGGCGCTTGGGGACCACCTCATCACCGGTCCGACCGGCACCAACGTCTGCGATCTTTACTGCGCGTTTGCCTGGGGGCCGGAGGCTGCAACCGCCCGGGCCTAAGCGCCACCGCCAGGCCGTCGGGGGCAGATGCGGCCTCGACGGTGCTCGCCCGGTCACCTCCTGGGCTCAGCAACCGGCTGCAGGAGGTGGTCAAAGGTGTGAAAAGCCGTCTGCCGCCTCGTCGTTGCGGGTGTCGAGCTGCCGCTCGAGTGCACGCTTCGCGACCTCCCGCCCGCCGAGACCGAAGGCCAGGGCCAGGCCGAACATCACGGCTCCGAAGGCGATAATGAACGCCGCCAGGACGATCGAGGTGGCGATCCGAAGCTGCTCCAGCGCCATCGCGAACGAGAGCACGAGGATGAGCAGCTTGACCACGAGGGCTATGAGGCGCGGCGAGGGCAAGCCGGCGTTGACGGCACTCAGGAGCGCAGCACGAGAGAGGAAGTTGGCGAGCAGGAAGCCGACGAGCAACACCAGCAACGCGGAGAGGACTCGGGGAAGGTAGAAGAAGAACTCAGCGATGAGCTGGTTGACGAAGCCCACGTGCAAGGCCGACAAGCCGGCCATGGCGAAGCTCGCGAATACCAGCCAGAACAGCCCTTTTCCCACGAGCGTCGAGGGCGGGGTGCGAATGTCGGCGCGATCGAGCACCTGGGTAATGCCGTTGCTGTCGCAAGCCCGGTCGAACCGAGCCACGCGCAGAAGGCGTGAGACGAGGGTCTTGAGCACCCAGCCGACGAGCAGCCCCAGCAGCAAGATCAGTATGGCTGCCAGCAACCCGGGCAGGAAGTGCAGCACCGTCTCGAAGAAAGCGTTGAGCGAGCCGATCAGCCGCTCGGTGAAGGTTGCTGTCATCGTCCACCTCCCGTCTCGTCCCACCGCTCGAGCAGGTACGGCTTCTCCCGCTCGAACTGCAGACACAGCTCCTCGAGGATCTGCTCCACCTCCTCGGCCCCCGACTCCCGAGTCTGCACGACGAAGGCGGCGGTGCGACCGAGGTAGAGCGGGGTGAGCGAGCGGAGCAGGTGCTCGCGGTTGAGCCGCCCGTGCTGGTGGGCCACTGCGAAGTCGTACATCGTCCTCACCCACAACGCCGGCGGAAACGCGAACTCCTCGTCCGAGGCTGCGGCGACCGCGGCGATCTCGCGCGCTGTCGCGGGATGCAGCGTGTGTTGCCAGATCTCCCCCAGCTCCCGAGCGCCGGTCCGAAAGCGCTCGAGCATGCGCGCGAGGTTGACCGGCACCGGCTCGAGCCCGACCGCGTACTCGAACCCGAACACCGGCACCGGGTGCGATGCCCGCACCTCGCGCCACCGTGCCGCATGAACTCCCATCAGCGACAGCACTGCGCCGGTTACCTGCATGAGCATGGCCGAGAGGTCAACGGACGGGTCCTTGGCGTCGTGGATCTTGGCCCCCAAAAACGACTGCCCGATCTTGTAGCCGCCGGTGATGGCGGTGGTCGTCATCCAGATGTCGATGCCGTAGCGTGCGACGTCGGACGACCACACGTCGTGGGTGAGGTAGTGTTCGGCTAGCCGCCCCGAAAACCCGAAATCGCCACCGATCGGCTGTCGTACCCGGGCGCCGTACAGCGCCCGCGTGAGCGGGTAGACGATCGAGTTGGTGATGGTCCCGTCGTACTTGTGCCGGTGGTACAGCGGCGCGATGAAGTCGAGCCCCTGCACGAGCACGGGCTCGAGGAGCAGCTCGATCCACTCCGGCGTGATCGACCGCAGGTCGGAGTCCACCACCGCGCAGGCTTTCGCCCCCGTCACGGCAGCCGCGGCGAACACCGTGCGCAGGGCGCTGCCCTTGCCGGGGATGCCGTGGTAGGGGGTGACGATGCGGTGGACGGCGCGCAGCGGGTGGGCAGCGAGGATCGTCTCGAACGAAGCGATCGACGCCTGCCGCACCACGTCCGGCGTGCCGTCCGTCGAGCCGCCGTCTGAGTTGACGAGCAACGCGCGCTGCTCGGGAAAGTGCCTGGCAAGCCCTCCCTGCACCGCCCGCACCACGTGCCCGATGGTGCGCGCGTTGTTGTAGCTCGGGATCCCCACCAGCACGTCCACCTGGCCCACGTCGGCGAGCTGTCGGCGAAGACTCTCGGGGAGAAACGACAGGTCGATCACCGCGGCCTCCCAGCCTCGGCGAGCAGCGCCAGCACCGCCAGCGCCCAGCCGCGTCCGTGCGGCGCGGGCGCCACCCGCGCTCCTGGCAGGGCAGCGCCCAGCCCGGCGTGCACACCGTGCGCCGAGGGGATGATCACGGCCACGTCGGCGGTGCTGAGCAGCTCCACGTCATTGGGTGCATCGCCGCACGCGACCACGGTTCCCGCACCCGGCACCGCGGCCAGAAGCGCCGGCACGACGTCGGCTTTGGCATGCCGTCCCTGCAGGTGCAGAAAGCGGTTGCCGCGAACCAGGGCGACCTCGGGCGGTGCGGCGGCTCGCAGCGCCTCATCCCACCTGCTGTCGACCGCGAGCGGCAACGTCGCCTGGCGACAACGCGCCCGCCCGAGCTTTGGCCCAGCCAGACCCGTGATCGCCGTGAGCTCGGTATCGCCGAGCTCCTCGAACGTACGGACCGGTGCTCCGGTCGCTGCTCGGAGCTGGTCGGCAACCCGGCGCAGGACGGCGATCGGCACCGCGGCGTGCGACAGCCGCGCGAGGCCGTCGCGGCCGAGCACACCGGCTCCGTTCTCGAACCCGGCTGGACCGAAAAGCCCGAGCTGGGCGAGCAACCAGCCGACCTCGGCCGCGGTCTTGGAGGTCACCGGCACCACCGACACGCCGGCCGCAGCGAGCGTGTCGAGCGCTACCCGGGCCTCGACGTCCAGACGGCCATCGGGCTCGAGCAACGTCCCATCGAGATCGGTGAGGATGGCGCGGACCCTCACGGCTCGAGCACTCCTCCGAGCTCGCGCACCGCCGCCAAGAGGCGGTCGCCGATACCCGGCATCGCTGAGAGGACGCGCGCCCAGTTGGGCATGGCGGGGGTGCCCAGGGGGTCCTGGACGAACTGCTCGCACCCTTCGGCGAACGCGTGCGTGAAGACATCGACGGCTTCCTCCTCGGCGTGGCGGTCGAAGGCAAGCCCGTTGAACACCGCGACCGCGAACGAGTCGGCCACGGCATCCTCGGCATAGCGCTGGAACGCCACCTGCAGCGCCTTGAAGCTGCCGGACGGAACGATCACACCGGCGGCGGCAAGCGTGCGCAAGAGGTGCTTGGTGATGTCGATCGCCATGCGGTGCAGGCTGCTGCCCGGGTTGTCGGGGGAAAGCGCCTGGTGCTTGTGGTCGAAGCGGTCGGCCACGTCCACCTGGCAGATCCGGCGTGGCGAGCGGTGGCGGAGCACCTCGAACAGCAGCCCTACCTCGAGCCCCCAGTCGGAGGGGATGCGCAGCCGCCGCAGCAGCGTCGCGTGGACCGCGAACTCCCCCGAGAGCGGGTAGCGGAACGAGTCGACGTACTCGAGGTAGGGATGGTGGCCCACGGTATTGAGCAGCGCCTGGAGGAGCGGGCGGACCATGAGCCGCGTCACCCGCCCGTGCAGGCGGTCGGAGTACCGGGCGTAGTAGCCCTTGGCATAGTCGAAGTCGAGCGCAGGGTGGAGGATCGGGTAGACGAGGTTGGTCAGCAGCGAGCGCTCGAACGTGACCACGTCGGCGTCCAGAAACGCCACCGCTTCGGCCCGCTCCTCGGCGATCACGGCTCCCAGGGCGACCCACACGGCTCGCCCTTTGCCGCGGGGCCCGAGGTTCAGCACTGCCATCTCGATCTCACGGATGATCGCCGCCACCGGCTCAGCGTCGTTCCACACCACCATCGTGCGCAGGCGCAAAGCGCGGAAGTACTCGAGCGCCCGCGCGTACCCGGCCGCATCGGCGCGGTCGAGCGAGATCACCGCCGTGTCGAGATACGGCGTGCCAGCGAGCCTCGCCACCATCCCGGCCAGGGCCGGCTGCTCGAGCTCCGAGACCAGGCACGGAATGATCAGCGCGAGGGGGGTGCGCCGGGCGTGCGTGACCAGCTCCTTCTCGCGCTGAGCTTCGTCGCGGGGTCGCAGGCGGGGGAAAGTGACGATGGTGCCGCTCTGCTTGAAGTCGCTCATGCCCCGTCTCCCCTGTCTGTTGTTGGGGTAGCTCCCCCAGGTACCATACCATGGGGGAACGGACGTCCGTGGAGAGCGATACCTTTCTCATCCTGCTCGGTGGCCTGCTCGTGCTGGCGTTTCTCGCCGAAGAGACGTTCGTTCGGCTGCGGCTGCCGCCCGTGCTGGTGCTCATCGGCTGCGGGCTGGTGCTCGGCCCGGGACTGCAGCTCCTGCCGGCCGAGCGCTTTTCGGAGGTGGCGCCGCATTTCGGCGCCCTGGCGTTCCTTCTCATCCTCTTCGAGGGCGGGCTCGAGCTCGAGCTGCAGCAGGTCCTGGGCCGCTGGAGAGCCGGGCTGCTGCTGGCCGTGGTGAGCTTCACCCTCGCCCTCGTCACCGTCGCCCTCGTAGCTGTCTGTTTCGGGCTGTCGGTGGCCCGGGCGCTGGTCCTTGGGATCGTGCTGGCACCGATCTCCGGGGCCATCGTCATCCCTCTCGCGGGCAAGCTCGGTCTGCACGAGGAGGTGCGCACCCTGATGGTGCTCGAGGCGGCGCTCGCGGACGTGCTCGGTGTGCTCGGCGTCGTTCTCGCCGGCCAGCTCGTGACCGGTGGCGGCTTTGCCGGCTTGCTCGCGCTCGGCTCGCTGCTGGCAGCGCTGTTTTCTGTTCTGCTCGCGGTGGTGCTCGGCCTCATCTGGCCACGGGTGCTGTGCCGCCTCGGTGACCGGCGGTTCCTGGACGTCCTCACCTTCGGCTTGGCGCTGGTCTTGTACGGTGTCGTGGAGCTTCCGGGAGCCTCCGGTGCCCTTGCCGTCCTCGTTTTCGGCCTTACCTTGGCCAACGAGCGGAGGTTGCTCCACCTGCTCCGCCTCGTCGACGAACCCACGGCCGGCGTCGTCCGCCAAGCGGTCCAGAGACTGCACGGGTTCATCGGTGAGCTGACGTTCCTGGTGCGGGCGTTCTTCTTCGTCTTCCTCGGCGTGGTGGTGCGGTTCGCTCGCCTGCCGATCGCGCAGTACGCTCAGGCCGTCCTAATACTCGGGGGCTTCCTGCTCGCCCGCCGGCTAGCCCTCAAGTTGCTGGGGTCGGGGGTCCTCCGAACGATCGATGCCGATGCCCGGCGGACGTTGCTCCTGGTCCAACCGCGGGGTTTGGTGAGTGCCGTGCTGGCCATCGAGGCGGCCCACCTCGGGCTCGACGCCGACGGCACGTTCCTCGGCTTGGCCTCGCTGCTCATCCTGGCGACGAATATCCTGCTGATGGTCGGTGTCCGCAACCGGCGTCAGCAAGCGTCAAGCGATACCGGGAGCTGACGACCGCACCAGTCGGCCGTCGCGGACCACGACCCGACCGGCCTTGATGACGTGGCGAACGAGGTTGACCCCGAAGTGGTACACGAGGTGCTTGGGGTCGGTGGCTTCGAGCACCACGAGGTCGGCCTGCTTGCCGACCTCGACCGAGCCGAGCCGGTCGGCTCGCCCGAGCGCGGCGGCGGCGTTGAGCGTCGCCGCCACCAGCGCCTCCTCGGCGTACAGCCCGGCCCCGAGGCAGGCGAGCGCCATGATCGCCGGCATCGACTCGGTGTGCGAGGAGCCTGGGTTGCAATCGGTGGCGAGCGCCACCGGGACGCCGGCCGCGACGAGCGTGCGCGCCGGAGCGAAGCGGTCGCGCAGAAAGAACGAGACGCCGGGCAGCACCACGGCCACGGTGCCGGCGGCTGCGAGGGCAGCGATCCCGGCCTGCGAGACGTGCAGCAGGTGCGAGGCCGAGGCCGCCCCGAGCTCGGCCGCGAGCTCGGCTCCGCCGAGGTTCGAGAGCTCGTCAGCGTGCAGGTGGATGCGCCACCCGTGGCGCGGCGCATCGGCGAGCAGGCGACGCGTCTGGTCAGGGGAGAACACTCCCTGCTCGCAGAAGACGTCGACGCCCTCGGCGAGGCCCGAGGCGGCGATCGCCGGGTGGATCGTCTCCACCACCAGACGCACGTAGCCCTCGTGATCGTGGCGCCACTCCGGCGGAACCTCGTGGGCCGGCATCGCCGTGGAGACGACCTCCACGCAGTGCTGCGCCGCGGCGCGTGCGAGGGCGGACAGCTGCTTGAGCTCATCTTGGAGGTTGAGGCCGTAGCCTGACTTGGCCTCGGTGGTTGCGGTACCCCACAGGAGCTGGCGGTCCAGCCGCTCGCTGGTGGCTGCGGCCAGCTCGTCCTCGCTGGCGGCCCGCGTCGCCGCCACCGTTGCGACGATCCCGCCGCCGGAGGCGGCAATCTGCGCGTAGGTTTCGCCTCGCAGGCGGCGGTCGAACTCGGCCTCGCGGTAGCCGGCGAACGGCAGGTGGGTGTGGGGGTCCACGAACGCCGGGATGACACAGCCACCTTCCGCATCCACGACCGTATTGGCGGGGCCGAATCTCCGGTCGTGCTCGGCTCGCTCACCGACGAACACAACGGTCGGGCCCTCGGCGCGCACCACCGCACGTGGATGCCGTGCTACCTCGCCTTGCCGGGAGCCGGACCGTGCCGCTCGGCCCTGCGGCGTCACCACCTGGGCGGCGTTGACGACGAGCAGGCTCACGAGGAGGCCTGCCCCTCGCGCACCCGCGGACGCATGAGCGCCACCGATGGGACCTGCACCTCCCGCTCCTCGGCTGCCTCGTCATCGCGTATGAACCCCTGCAGCAGCTCGATGACTTTCTTGACCTCGGCCCGCGCCGCACGCCGCCGGGAGCGGAGCTGGCCGATGATGAGCTCGAGGTTCTCCGCCCGGTGGATGGCGTCGTCGATGACCCGGTCCGCCAGTGCCTGCGCCTCGGAGACGATCCGCTGGGCCTCTGCCTCCGCCCGCCCGATGATTGCCTCGGCGGTGTGTTGAGCGGCCACCAGCGTCTCGTTGAGGGCGTTGGTGCGCTGGCGGTACTCCTCGACCTCGCCCGACAGGCGGGCTACCTGGGCCTTGAGCTCGCCGCGAACGCGAGCTTCCTCTTCGACCTGCTCGGCCAGTTGCGACAACAATGCGCGCACGGCATCGGAATCCATTCCCTTCCAACGCAAGGGAAACGATGCGCGTTGGATCTCCAGAGGGGTCATGCGGTTCATGTCAGACCTCCACTTCGTATCAGCTTACCACGAAGGCCGCAAGACTTTCGGGACGGCTGGACTGGGGCTTCGTCATCGAGTGGCTGCCGGCAGCCGGTCCAGCAGACGCAGCAGGCCGTCGAGAATGGTGGCCGGGTGGGGTGGA
Source organism: Holophagae bacterium (assembly GCA_012516935.1). Taxonomy (GTDB): domain Bacteria; phylum Acidobacteriota; class Thermoanaerobaculia; order Thermoanaerobaculales; family Thermoanaerobaculaceae; genus JAAYVZ01. The sequence goes on along the minus strand of JAAYVZ010000287.1, from coordinate 8,645 downwards.
CAGCCGGGGATGAAAAGGTCCACCGGCAGCGTCGCCGCGGCGCCGCCGGTGATCTCCTCGTGGCCCGCGAACGGCCCGCCGGCGATGGCGCAGGCGCCGACGGCGATGACGAGCTTGGGCGCCGGGGTGGCGTCGTACGTCTTCTGCAATGCCAGCTGCATGTTCCGCGGGACTGGCCCGGTCACCAGCAGGGCGTCGGCGTGGCGGGGCGAGGCGACGAGCTGAATGCCGAACCGTCCGAGGTCCCAGCCAATGGTCGAGAGCACGTTGACATCGGCCTCGCAGGCGTTGCACCCACCGGCGGAAACCTGACGAATCTTGAACGAGCGTCCGAGCAGCCGCCGCAGCCGGGTGTCGAGAGCTTCAGCCAGCTCGATCTCGCGTCCTCGTACAACCGTTGCCTTCCGGGTCCGGGTGGCCATCCGCCAGTCGCCGCTCCAGACGATCGCCCCGGTCGGGCAGGCCCGCGAGCAGGCGGCGCAGAATAGGCATCGTCCGAGATCGAGCGCGAGCCCGCCGTTTCGGGTCACAGCCGCGGTTGGACAGACCTCGCCACAGGCGTGGCAGTCGGCCGGGCAGCGGGAGGGGTCGAGATGCGGCCGCCCGAGGACGCGGTCGGGCAGGACCGGCGGCTGCTCGGGGTAGGGCATCGTGCGGTATCCCTGCCGCCAGCGCTCCCTGATCGCCCGGATCATCGGCTACCTCCACCGCTCCAGCGTCGACGGTCGAAGGCCCCGCACCTGTCCGGCCGGCGCTCGGCTCTCGGCGTCTGCCCTTGCGCGTCCTTCGTCATAGGTCGTGTCCACAGTACGAGAGGTTGAAGCTCTTGTTGCACAGTGGGAAGTCCGAGATCTGCTGGTTGCGTAGCGCCATCGCCAGACCCATCCAGTTGTGGAACGAGGGATCCACGACCTTGTAGGTGGCGATGCGGCCACCGGGGTCGGTTTGGACCAGGTGACAGACCTCGCCACGCCACCCCTCGACCATGGCGACCGCGATCCGATCCCCTCTCGGCGCCGGGCACCGTGTCGCCAGCCCTCCCGTAGGGAGCGCTGCCAGGAGGTCGCTCACGAGCACCGCGGAGCGCTGCACCTCGAGCCAGCGCACCCAGGCGCGGGCGAAGACGTCGCCGGTGTGCCAGGTCGATACCGGCACCTGGGCGAAACGGTACATCCCGACCGGTAACTCGGCGCGGACATCGCGCTCCAGCCCCGAGGCCCGTGCCGCCACGCCCACCAGACCGAGCTCGGTGGCGAGGGAGCTGGACACCGAGCCGGTACCCTCGAAGCGCACCAGGACCGAGGAGGACTCGAACAGCAGCTCCAGCGCCCCACGCACATCCTGGAGGATTTCCTGCAACCGGGCTCCGAGCTCGCTCGCTCGCTCGGGCTCGAGGTCGAAAGCCACGCCCCCGGGGCGCACGAGGTTGCGGCCGAAGCGGTTCCCGCACACCAAGGCGGTCAGGTTGAGGAGGTCCCCGCGCAGGCGGCCGCAAAACGACTGCGTCGGTAGAAACCCTACGTCACCGGCCAAGGCGCCGAGGTCGCCGACATGGTTGGCCAGCCGCTCGAGCTCGAGCGCGATCGCCCGAATCGCCTCGGCACGAGGTGGAGCCTGCCCGGCCCCGAGCGCCTCGAGCGCCACGCAGTGCGCCGTGGTGTGCGCCACCGTCGAGTCCCCAGCCAGCGTCTCGGCGAGGTGAATCGCGCGCCGGGGGTCAGCGGCGAGCAGCGCCCGCTCGACCCCTCGGTGCTGGTAGCCAAGGGCGATCTCGAGGTGCAGGACGTGCTCGCCGTGGCACTGGAAGCGGAAGTGCCCGGGCTCGATCACACCGGCGTGCACCGGCCCCACAGCCACCTCGTGGACCTCCTCCCCATCGACGCGGAAGAAGTCGGTGACGCAAGGAAGGATCGAATCGTCGACGGCCCGGCTCCAGGCATCGTGGCCGGGCCGGTACGAGCGGTGGAAGCGGACGGGCTTGAGCCAGGGGTGGCCATCCGGCACCACCCCCCACTGCTCGGCCAGCTCCCGCTCGAACATGTGCGCCGCCGGGCACGCAGGTGTGAGGGACGCGAAGCGCGCCCCGACCTCGGCGCGGCCGAGCGCGAGGGTGCCGTGCTCGGGACGGACCAGCACCACCAGCACCTCGAGGCGGTCGTTGACCGGCCGGCCGGCGAGGGCGGCGAGCCTGGCCCCACTGCCGATGTGCGTGCAGATCTCGGTGCACAGCTCGTCCCACCCGCAGCGAGGCACCTCGGACGACGGCAGGGAGAAGCCGTTGTGGAGCTCGGCCAAGCTCACACCCGCCACGGTCCACCTCCCACCACCTGCCCGGCGGACGCGATCAGCTCGGCGAGCCAGCGCGGCACCCACACGCCGAGCATCAGGGCCAACCCGAGCAGGATCAAAGGCGGCAGCACCGCCGACCACGCCTCCCGCCGCGCCGGCACGACGCCTTCACCCGGCTCGCCCTGGGCCATGCGCAGCATGATCCGTCCCATCCCAGCGAACACCGCTGCCAGCAGCCCGAGGTAGGCGGCGGCCACCCACCAGCGGCCGCCGTCGATAGCGCCCTTGAGCACTGCCAGCTCCGACAAGAACGTCCCGAACGGTGGCGAGCCGGTGATGGCGAACAGGCCGGCCACCCAAAGCACGCCCGACACCGGCAGGGCGCGCACCGCTCCCCGCACCGCCCGCGTCGACTTGCTGCGATAGGCGGCCAGGAGGTTGCCCGAGACGAGGAACAGCATCCCCTTGACCAACGAGTGGTTCACAGCCTGTAGCAAGGCGCCGAAGGTGGCGGCACCGCCGAGGCCCACGCCCAGCGCCACGATCCCCATGTGCTCGACCGAGGAGTAGGCCAGGAGCCGCTTGAAGTCGGTCTGCCGAATGACGAACACCGCGGCCCAGGCCATCGACACCAGCCCCAGGACCACCAGCAGGCGTTGCCCGAACGGTGCCAGGCCAGCGGCGGTGAGAAGCTGTTGGCTGCGCAGGATACCCAGCAATGCGCAGTTGAGCAGCGCCCCGGAAAGCAGCGCCGAGGCCACCGAAGGTGCCTCGGCGTGGGCATCCGGCAGCCAGGTGTGCAGCGGCGCCAACCCCATCTTGGTACCGTACCCTACGAGCAGCAGAATGAACCCGGCCTCGAGCCACCCGCGGTTCAGACGGGTCGCCTCGCTCATCAGGTCGGCGAGCAGCATGCTCGAACTCTCGCCACCCGGCCGCGCCGCCGAGACCGCGACGAAGAACGTGCCCAAAAGCGCGAGAGCGATCCCGACCGAACAGATGAGGATGTACTTCCACGTCGCCTCGAGCGAACGGTGGTGACGGTGGAAAGCGATCAACGGTGCGGAGGCCAGCGTCGTCGCCTCGATCGCGACCCACAAAAGCCCCATGTGCTGAGTCGAAGCGACGAGCGTCATGCAGGCGAGGAAGAGCAGCAGGCAGCCCACGAACCGCGCCTCGGGCGCGTCCGAGAACAGCTTGCCTTCTTCGAAGTCGCGGTGCGGTTGGTGGCCCTCGCGGTCGAGGTAGCCCAGGGCGTAAGCGCTCGCGACCGCAAAAAGAACGCTGGTGATCGACAGCAACAAAAGCCCCAAAGCATCGATGACCAGCCAGTCGCCCCACAAGGGGCGGGGCCGCCGAACCCACATCGCCGCCACCAGCGCGAGGTGCCCGCATGCCGTCCCCACGAGAACCCAGCGTCGTAGTCGGTCGCCGCGCACCACGAACGCCGCGAGACCGGCCAGGGTGGGGAGCGCGAGGGCGAGGAGGATGAGCACGATCAGTCCTTCAAGCTCGCCAGCCGGTCGGTGTCGATGTGGTCGAAGTCCTCGCGGATGTTGTGGACGATGATCCCCATCACCAGGATGGCCACGAAGACGTCGAGCAGCACCCCCAGCTCGACCGACAACGGGGCCTCGTGCGAGAGGGCGATACCGAACGTCACGATGCCGTTCTCGAGCACGAGATACCCCAAGACCTGGGTGATTGCCTTACGCCGCGCGACGATGAGAAACAGCCCCGTGAGGGTCGTGAACAGCGCCACCGGCACCAGCAGATGCGACGCGGCCGGTAGTGGCAGGGTGAGGCGTGACGATACCCACACCGTGAGCGCCAGCATGGCAAGCCCGAGCAGCACCGATGGCGTGTAGCCAACGTAGGGCTCCATCTCGCGGCGGATCTCGGCGCCCCGCAACGCTCTCGATAGCAGGCGTGGGAACACCACGCCCTTGAGCAGCACGCTCCCTCCGGCGAGCAGCACCGCGCGTGTCGGCGACCACCCGACCTGGACCAGCAGCGCCAGTATGCCCAGCAGCACACCCTGCACCGCCACCAGACGGATGCAGGTGACCAGCCGGCTGCCCCCCAGCAGCAAGAGGTTGACGAGCACCAGCGTCACCAAGATCGGGTCGATCTCCCAGCCCACGCTCACCTCACCAGCAGCACCGCCAGGGCCGCCATGACCGCGGCCCCCACCAGCAGTTGCGGAACCCGCACGAGGCGCAGCCGGGCCATCGTCGACTCGACCGCCCCCCCCCCCGCCGCAACGCAGAACGTACCGATCACCGTGGCAACGGCATCGAGCCACGGTGAGCCACACCGCACCGGCACCAGCACGCCGGCGAGCAGGGCCGAGAAGATCCACAGCTTGAGCGCTCCACCGTAGAGGACGAGCCCGAAGTCCGGGCCCGAATGGTCGAGGACCATCACCTCGTGGATCATCGTCAGCTCGAGGTGGGTGTTGGGGTCGTCGAACGGGATGCGAGCGTTCTCGCACAGCAGCACCACCGCCAGCGCTGCCGCCACCAGCACCGCCGCCGGCATCGACGGCTGCCACACCTGTTTCCATACCGCACCGACGGCGGCCGAAAGCGACTGCGCGTCGGTGGCCCGCACGAGCGCTCCCACCGCCAGCAGCATCGCTGGCTCGGCGAGGGCGGAGAAGGCGACCTCGCGGCTCGCCCCCATGCCCTCGAACGCCGACCCGGTATCGAGTGCCGCCAACACGATGCAGAAACGCGCCAGCGCCAGCAGGCCGAGAAGCAACAGGAAGTCGCCCGAGAACGCCACCGGTGCCCGGCTCCCGCCCAGCGGCAGCAGCGTGAGGCCAACGACCCCTGCGGCCACGCCGATAGCCGGCCCGACCCCGAACATCTCGCCAGTCGTGGTCGAAAAAACCGCACCCTTACGCAGCAGCTTGGCGATATCGCGATACGGTTGCAGGAGCGGTTGACCGCTGCGGCCGGCGAACAACGCCTTGACGCGGTTGATGATCCCCCCGAGCAGCGGGGCCAGGATCAGGCCGGCGAGCACACCCACGATCGAGGCGCTCACCATCCCCCCCCGAGCTGCCATACCAGCAGCGCCAGCAGGGCGAGTGCGAGGTACAGCACGTAAAGCTGCACGCGACCGTGCTGAAGGACGTGAAGACGCTGTGCGAGACGAGCGATGGCGGCAAAAAGTGGCCGCAAGAACCCGACCTCGACGACCTCCGGGGTTTCGGTGGCGAGCCGGGCCGTGCGAGGGAAGATGCCATGTGGCGGCGCGACGTCGTGGTGGGTGTGCAGCACGCCGCGAAACAGCTCGACCAGTGGCTGGGCGAACGAGGAGGCGGTGTACTGCATGCGCGGGGAGGGCGCGGCGTAGCCGCAGTCCCAGGTCGGGGACGCGCCCACCTCCCGTTCCCCCAGCACCGCCTTGCGCAGCCGGAGCAGCACCAGCACCAACACCCAGAAAAAGGCACCCAGCGCGCCGACAGCGGCCAGGATCCGCCCGACATCGCCGCCGAGTACGGGCTGTAGCTCCAGAAATGGCACCCTCACCAGCGTCGCCACAGCGGCGGTGAGGCCCGGTACCACCCAGGCGCCTCCCAGGCCGATGAGCGCGCACAGCGCCGCCAGCAGCACCATCACCCTGCGCATCGGCGGCGCCGGATCGTGGGCTGCCAGCGGTTGCCGCGGCTCACCCAGGAAGCTCACCCCGTAGGCCTTGGCAAAGCACGCCGCTGCCAGCCCGCCGATCAAGCCCAGCGCTGCGAGCACGGCGGCGGCGGGAGCGACCACCCCCGCGGTGCGCTCGCTGATACCGGCCAGCGCCGCCAGGAAGATCAGCAGCTCGGAGACGAATCCGTTCAGCGGCGGGAGACCCGAGATGGCCGCCGACCCGACCAGGAACGTCCGGGCGGTGACGGGCATCCGCCGTCCCAACCCGGCGAGCTGGTCGAGGTCCCTCGTGCCCGTCGCCGCGACCACGGCACCCGCTCCGAAGAACAGCAGGCTCTTGAAGATAGCGTGGTTGACCACGTGCAGGAGGGCGCCGGCGAACCCCAGGGCTGCCATCACCGGGAGGTTGCTCGCCAGGCCCAGCGTACCCAGGCCGAGACCGAGCGCGATGAGGCCCAGGTTTTCCACGCTGTGGTAGGCGAGCAACCGCTTGAGGTCGTGCTGTGCGAGGGCGAACAGCACGCCGCCGACACCCGAGACGGCGCCGACGCCCACCAGCACCCATCCCCACCAGACCGCTGGCGGCCCGAGCAGCGGCAGCACCCGCAGCAGCCCATAGACGCCCATCTTCAGCATCACCCCCGACATCACCGCCGAGACGTGTGACGGCGCCGCCGGATGGGCTTGCGGCAGCCACACGTGCAGCGGCCAGAACCCGGCCTTGGTCCCGAAGCCGACCAGCGCCAGCACGAACGCGACGCTGGCGAGTGGTGTCGGCCGGACAACCTGGGCCTCCAGGCTCAGCGGCCCGCCTTCAGCTATCAGCAGGAACATCGCGAGCAAAAAGGCGGTCCCGATATGTGTCGCCAGCAGGTACGTCCACCCCGCCTCGCGCACCTCCTCCGTGCGGTCGTCGAAGGTCACGAGAAAGAACGAGGCCAGCGACATCACCTCCCAGGCCACGAGGAACAGCACCCCATCGCGCGCGGTGACCACCACGAGCATGCTGGCCAGCAGCAGGTTGTACATGCACCAGGGCACGCCCAACCTCCGCCCCGGCGCGGTTCGGGTCAGATAGGGCACCCCGTACACGGCCCCCAGCGCGCCGATCGTGACGATGATCAGGAGGAAAACACCCGTGAGCGCGTCGATGCCGAGCGAGAACGTGCCCAGCGGCACCGACCAGACGCGCTTGATCCCAGGTAGAGACGCACCCAGCATCGCCCGCAGTGCCGGCCCCACGACCAGCGTCGCCGCGCCGACCGCACCGGCTGCGGTGACCGTGCCGGCTCGAGTGCCGCAGCGCACCGGCAGGGCAGCTACCCCGGTTGCCACGAGCACTCCGATCGCGAGCAGGACCAGGGTCATCGGCCGCCTTTCCCGACGCTCACGTTCCCAACCCCGATTCGACCCGCCGGACCTCGTCGAGGATCGCCGCCGCGTCAGCCCGCCGGGCGATCGCCGCCTTGCATCCCGGGTCGCGCAGCACGTAGGCCAGGCGCGAGAGCAGGTGCAGGTGCATCTTCGGCGTCGAGCTGATGAGCGAGAACAGGGCCACCACGGGCTTGCCGTCCAGGGCGCTGAAATCTACCGGCCGGCGCAGGAAGCAGAGCGTCACCAGCGGGTGGTCGACGTGCAGCACGATCGGGTTCCGCGGATGGGGGATGGCGATCCCGTCGCCGATCCCGGTCGAGCCCAACGCCTCGCGGGCGAGCAGCACCGAGTACAGGAGCTGGCGATCCGCCTGTGCCGGCAGCGGCATTGCCGCCACGAGGTGGTGCAGCACCGAGGCGGTGTCGTCCCCCGGCAGGTCGTGCACGACCCCACCCGCCGCCAGCGCGGCTGAAAGCGTCGGCAACGCCGCCGCCGGTGGCGCGAACAGCTCCGTCGCCACCGCCAGCCCCTGCGCGTTCGCCCAGGCGAGCAGCTCGGCCCGGTGGACGCGCAGCCCACCGTCCACCTGCTGGGCGGGCAGCCCCTGCCTGTCCACCAGCTCGAAGACGGCGTCCTCACCGATCGCCAGCGCCCGCGCCACGTCCTTGACCGTCAGCTCCAATCGCGTATCCCACGCCCACAGGGGGCGCCGCACGCTAGCCCGGTGGGCGGCTCCCCGTCAAGCGAGTGGGCTCACCGGCTGCCGAGCCGGCGGCGCGGGGCGGTGGGCGGGCGGGCCGGTTCGCAGTGGGCGTTTCCCATCACCGCGGCCTCGGACCAGGCGGTGCCCGTGCCCCCGGGGAGCGTCACCTCGTGGTGGACGGCGGCGACACCCTGGATCGTCGTGGGTGTTGCCGGGCCGGGCGAGGGGTCCTCGACGAACCCACGGTACGACGGCGGCAGCAGCAGGAGAATCCACCCCGACCGCCCCGGGAGGTCGAAGTTGGCGGCATCGAACGACACGAGCTGGGTGCGGAACGGGAAGAGGTTGGGATCGACGTCGGCGTCGCCGCACGGCGAGGTCGGGCAGTCCACGTCCCGCGTCAGCACGTGCTCGTCCTCGTCCCACGCGTAGTACATGTAGCTGCCGCAGTCGCGCACGCCGTCGGCCGCAGCCAGCTCGGTGGTGGTCTTCCAGAGCATCAGCGCCGAGCGGCGGGCGAAGCGGGCGGTAGCTTCTGTCTCGTTGGCATAGCGGGCGGCGAAGGCGGTGGGCATACCGGCGCTGTCCCGACGACGGTGCTGTTGCCGCAGGTACTCGAT
>JAAYVZ010000286.1 GCA_012516935.1 Holophagae bacterium | reverse complement strand
GGACGGCGTGCGCGGCGGCGGCGGGCGGTTTTCGGGCGGGGCCGGCGCTGGCGGCACTGATCGGGGCGCTGGCGTTGCAGGTGGCGGCGAACTACATCAACGATGTGGCGGACTACGAGCAGGGGACCGACACGGCCGGGCGGCTCGGACCGACCCGGGCGACCGCGGCGGGGTGGCTCACCCCACGCCAGATGTGGGCCGGTGTGGCGGCGACGATCGGCGTGGCGGCGCTGGCCGGGTTGTACCTGACGTGGGTTGCCGGGTGGCCGGTGCTGGCGGTCGGCGCCGCCTCCATGCTGGCCGCATTCGCGTACTCTGCCGGGCCGTTCCCGCTCACCAAGCTGGGGATGGGGGAGCCCTTCGTCATGGTGTTCTTCGGCTTCGTGGCCACCTGCGGGACGGCCTGGGTGCAGGCGCTCGTGGTGCCGGCGGCGGCGTGGTGGGGTGGGTTCGTGTGCGGGGCGCTGTCGATCGCGATCCTCGTCGTCAACAACACCCGAGACCACGCCACCGACCGCGCCGCCGGGCGCCGCACGCTACCGGCGCGGCTCGGAAAGCGGGCCGGCGTCATCGAGCTGGCGGCGTTTCTCGTCCTGGCGCACGCCGCCACGATCGGTGCGGTCCTCTCGCGCGCGGTCGGTGCCTGGGTGCTCGGAGCGCTCGTCACCGCGCCGCTGGGCGTGCTCCTCGTCCGGCGCGTCGCGACCTGCGACGATGGGCCGACGCTCAACCGGGAGCTGGCGCGGGCGGGGCAGCTCCTGCTCCTGCACAGCCTGCTCTGGAGCGTCGGGGTCCTGGCGTGAGCCCCTCGGCTCGAGCGGGAGCGACGTGAGCGAGCTGTCGGTGCTCGCCGCTGCCGCCGCCGCCGGGTCGGCGCCGGCGCTGCTCTGGCCGGGTGGGGCGTGGAGCTGGGCGGACCTTGCAGGGCGGGTGACGGCCGAGATGGGCACCCTCGGGCGGCTCGGCCTCGGACGGCCGGGTGGGCCGCCCAGGGTCCGCCTGACAGCGCGCGCGACGCCGGAGTTCGTGGTGCGGTTTTGGGCGCTCGCCGAGCTCGGGGTCACCGTGGTGCTGCTGCATCCGCGGTGGACCGCCACGGAGCGGGCGACGGTGGGGGCGCTCGACCTCTCCGCCTGGGATCTCGACTTGCTGCCGGCCGGCGCCCGGGTCGACTGGATCGTGCCGTCGGCCCCGTCGGTGCGCATCCCGCCCGAGCGCCCGCTCGCCATCCTCTTCACCTCCGGCAGTGCGGCAGGGCCCAAAGGCGTGATCCTCAGCCGGGGGGCGTTCGTGGCCTCGGCCGAGGCGAGCGCGGCGCGGCTCGGCTGGCGGGGCGACGATCGTTGGCTGCTGTCGTTGCCGCCGGCGCACGTGGGTGGGCTGTCGGTGCTCACGCGGTGCCTGCTCGCCAGGCGGCCGGTGGTGCTGGGGGAGGGGCTCGATCCGGTCGCCACCGTGGCGCTCATGCACGAGGCGGGCGTGACGCTGGCCTCGGCCGTCGCCCCGCAGCTCCAGCGGCTGCTCGACGGTGGCGCCGTGCCGCCGCGGCTGCGGGCGGTGCTGGTGGGAGGCGGGCCGTGCCCAGAGCCGCTGCTGCGACGGGCCAGAAAGGCCGGATGGCCGGTGCTGGCGACGTACGGGTTGACCGAGACCTGCTCCCAGGTGGCCACTCAAGACCCGGCTGAGGCTCGAAACGTCGGGGATGTGGGGGCGACGCCGTTGCCCGGCGTGGAGCTGCGGGTGACCGACGGTCGGATTGAGGTGCGGGGAGCCATGCTCATGAGCGGCTACTACCCGCGCGGACGGCATGCCGAGCCGCTCGGTGAGGATGGGTTTCTCGACACCGGGGACCTCGGGCGGCTCGACGAGCGCGGTCGCCTGGTCGTCCTGGGCAGGGCCGACGAGGTCATCGTCACCGGCGGCGAGAAGGTCTTTCCGGGTGAGGTCGAGCGGGCGCTTGCGGCCTGCCCGGGGATCGCAGCGGCGCTCGTGGTCGGGGTCGAGGCCGACCCGTGGGGGCAGGTGGTGGCGGCGTTGCTGGTCGCCGGACCCCGAGGGCCCGCTGCGCCCGACCAGCTCTCCGAGTCGCTGGCCGGGCTCGCACCGTTCAAGCGACCGCGTCTGGTGGCGTGGGTGGACGCGTTGCCGCTCGGTCCGAACGGCAAGCCGGACCGCCGCCGGGCGCTTTCGGAGCACCGATCGAGCTTGCAGCCACGCTCGCGTGCTGCGGCACCAGCACCGGGCCTTCAGAAGCCGCGACGCGCTCGACGGTGACGCCGAACACCCGGGCCACCAACGCGGTGGTGAGCACCTCGTCGGGCGGTCCCTCGGCGGCGACCAGTCCCCGGTCGAGCACCACCGCGGTGTCCGCCAGCCGGCGGGCGAGGTTCCAGTCGTGGAGCACGACCGCCGCGCCCACCCCACGGGCGACGAGACCCCGCACCGTATCCACGAGGGCGAGCTGGTGGCGCACGTCGAGCCCGGTGGCCGGCTCATCCATGAGCAGCAGCCGCGGCTCGCCGGCCAGCGCTCGGGCCAACAGCACGAGCTGGCGCTCGCCGCCGGACATCGTGTGGACCGGTGTGTGGCGGTGGGCAGCAAGGCCGAGATCCCGGATTGCCGCCTCGACGGCCGCCTCGTCCGCGGGTCCGGCGGGCCGCCACGGCCCCAGGTGCGGCGCCCGTCCCTGCATGACCATCTCGTACACGGTGAGGGGAAAAGCAACCGTCACCGCCTGCGGCACGAAGCCGACGAGGCGGGCCGCCTCCCGGCGCCGCAGCGAGAGCAGCTCGCGCCCGAGCACCTCGACCTCTCCCGCGGTCGGGCGCAGGATGCCGACGAGGAGCCGGAGCAGGGTGCTCTTGCCGGCGCCGTTGGGACCGAGCACCGCGGTGCAGCGTCCGACCGGGAGCTGCAGGTCGACTGGACCCACGACCCGCCGCGCCCCGTACCCGCCGCACAGCCCCCGGGCGATCAGGCCGCTCACGCCGATCTCCGCAGCAACGCCACGAAAAACGGCACGCCCAGCACGGCCGTGACCACACCCACGGGAAGCTCGGCACCGGGCACGATCCGCCGAGCGAGGGTGTCACCGGCGGCGGTCAGGGCGGCGCCGAGCAACGCCGAGCGCACCAGCAGCCGGCGCGGTGCCGGCCCCCACACCAGCCGGCAGAGGTGCGGGGTCACCAACCCCACGAAGCCGATCACCCCGGCAAACGCCACGGCGCCTCCACAGAGCGCAGCGGCGGCCAGAAAGACCTGTCTGCGTACCACGAGCACGTCCACCCCGAGGCCGGCGGCCGACTCCTCCCCGGTGCCGAGCAACCCCAGATCGCGCCCGTGGTGCAGGAGCACGGCGGCAGGCAGCAGGGTGTACGGGAGCAGCCACCCGACTCGGGAGGCCGACGCGCCGGCGAACGAACCCATGGTGACGGCAAGCGCGCCCGGCACGCGGTTGCCGGAGGCCAGGGCGAGCACCAGCAGGATCACCGCCGAGGCGGCGGCGTTGACGGCGACGCCGGCGAGGATCAGACGGGTCGACGAGGCGCCGAGCGGCCCCCTGGCCATCCACCAGACGAGGCCGGTCGCGAGCGCGGCGCCACCCACCCCGGCCAGCGGGACGAGCCCGAGCATCGCCGCCGGAAGCGCCACGACGGCGAGCGTCGCCGCCGCCGCGCCGCCGCCGGAGATGCCGAGCAAGAAGGGGTCGGCCAGCGGGTTGGCGAGCAGCAACTGGAGGGCAGCGCCAGCCAGCGCCAGCCCGGCGCCGACCAGCAGCGCGAGCGCCAAGCGCGGCAAGCGTAAAGAGACCACCACCAGGCGCGCCTCTGCCGTCCCACCGCCGACCAGGGCCGTTCCGACCTCGGCCGGTGACAAAGCGGCGCTGCCGGTGAGCAGCGACGCCAAGGCGGCGGCGAGCAGGCCCAGGCCGAGCAGCAGGTCGGCCGAGCGCCTCACCGAAAGCCTCCACGCGCCTCGACCAGGGCTTCCAATGCCTCGACGAGACGTGGTCCGGGTCGGCTTGCCGGATCAGCGGGGAGCCAGATGACCTGCACCGTTCCCCGGGCCAGACGACGTCCCTCGGCGCGCGTCGAAAGCGACCTGTACAGGTCGCGTAGCGGCGGTTCGTCGGCTGCGACCACGACCTCGAGGCGGGGATCCAGGAGCAGCTCGTTGCTGGCTCGTGGGTAGCGCCCCGCCCCGCTGGGGGCGAGGTTGGCCAGACCGGCACGCCGCAGGAGGTCGTCGTGGAAGGTGCCGGGCGCGGCGACGATCAACGGCTCCCACCAGACGACGAAAAGCGCGGCACGGATGGGCCAACCCCGGGCCCTCGCCGAGGCTGCCGCGACCCGCCCGCCGAGGTCCGACGCCAGCGCGTCTCCCCGCTCGGGCTGCCCGAGCAGCACCCCCAGCAGGCGGCACGCCTCGCCCAGCCGTTCGAACGAGGTCACGTCGGTGGTCGCGACCTCGAGGCCGAGTTCTCGCAGGCGCTCGACCATTCTTGGGTCGGTGCCCGCCGTCGTGGCGAGCACGAGGTCCGGGCGCAAGGTGACGATGGCCTCGGTGTCGTTCTCATCGAAACGGGGGAGAGCGTCGGTTTCGGGTGGGTAGCTCGCGGAGCGCGGTACGGCGGGAACCTTCGCTCCGGCGCCGAGAGCGAACGCCAGCTCGGTGACGTCCGGGGCGAGCGTCAGCACGCGCGAAACCGGCCGCACGGAAAGCGAGTGCCCCACCTGATCGGTGAGCGAGGGCTGGCCGGCAGCGGCGGCCGCAACGCACAAGGCGAGAGCAAAAGACCCACACCGGGTGGTGTGGGCCAGCAGTGCCGAGGGTTGCGCGGGCCTCAGCTCACTCGCTCCCGCTTTCCTCGAGATCGTTGGGGATGCCGAGGCGCTGGCAAGCGGCGTCGTACATCTGGCGGGCCGCCTTCTGTGCGTTCTGGAGCTCGGCGATCCGCTGCTTGACACGCTGGAGCTCCTCCTGGATCTGGTTCTCCAGATCGGAGATCTCCTGCTTGGTCACCCGGCGTGTTTCCTCGTAGAACTTCCTCTGCTGCTCGTTTAGCACCGCCATGTCACCTCCTCCTTTAAGGATTGAACGCTATCGTCTGGGTCGTGTGAACCTTGACTCTCACCCCGGCCTTGGTCGCGGGCTTGAACCGCCACGAGCGCACGGCCTCTACGGCCGCGTTGTCGAAGATCTGAGACCGCATGCCGCGCAGGACCTTGACCTCCGATACGGCGCCGTTCTCGTCGACGAGCACGTCGAGGATCACGACACCGCGAGGCGGGATCGATTGCCGGCGTGCGATCTGCGGATAGGCCGGGAGCGGCCGGGTCAGCGGCTCGGGAGGCGAGACGTCCGGCGTCAGCTCGACGAGGTCGCCGGTGCGTACGGTTGGCTGCTCGGCGACCAGCGGGGGTCGGGTCGCGGCTGGTGGAGCCGTCGGCTCGACCACCGGCACCGCGGTCGGCGTTGGTGGTACGGCTGGTGGGACGGTGGCCGGGACCTGGGGCGCCGGCGTCGGTGGCTGGGGTGGCTCGGTGGGCACGACGGCAGGTGCTGCGAGGGTGCGGGTGGCGACCGGTGGCACCGCGGTGGGCGCCGCGACGACCGGAGGCGCCTCGGTCGGTACCGCCACCACCGGCGACGCCTCAGGCTCTCCGACCGGTGTGGGCGCCAGTTGTTGCACGCTGGTGATCGCGTCGCGCACCGCCTGCGAGACATCCGCTGTCGGTTCCTGGCCGGCTCCCGGCTTGCGGTCGCGGGAGAGGAAGAGCACCCCGAGGACAGCAGCGATCACCACCACCACGATGCCGGCAACCAGACCGAGCGGAATCTTGCGCTGCGGCACCATGACCTGCGAGATCTCGAGACTGGGTGCGGGTGCCGGAGTGACGGTAGGCGCTGGCGGCGGGGCCGGTGTGGGGGCTGGCTTGGGCTTGGCAGCCGCAGCCGGCGGG
>JAAYVZ010000285.1 GCA_012516935.1 Holophagae bacterium | reverse complement strand
GGCGCACGACATGGTCTCGGGCTTTCGGCTCGCGCGCCAGGACCCGTGGATCCGCCTCCTCACCTCCCGGACCTACAACCTTTTCCAGGGGCTCGTGTGGCCAGCAGGTCGTCGATACCGGTGCCCAGATTGGCGGAGGACTGCGCATCATCGTGTTCGTCACCGAGCCGCGGGTGATCGGGAGGATCCTCACGCACCTTGCGGCCACGGGTGTCGACGCGCGCAGCCCACCCGGCGCCGATCCCTCCTCATCGCAGCGCACGGTCACCGCTGCGTGACCGCCACGTCTCGACCGCCCGGGGCTCCGCCGGGCTCGGGCCCGTCCAGCAGCATCCGCACCCGCTCGGATCGCCCTCCACCACGACGGCCTAGCCCCAGTGCCCCGCCACCGGTACCTCACCGACACCTTGATTCCATCTCCATCCAGCCATATCGTGCTTGCAGTGAGAAAGGAAATTCCAATCCATCGCAGCCTGCGGCGCATCGTTGACCGCAAGGGAACCCGGATGAAACGCGAGAACCACTTCATCGTCGTCGGCAATACGGCGCTGGCGATCAACACCTGGCGCGAGCTGGCGCGCCGCGGCCATGCCGTGACGCGCATCCTGCGCCGCATGGCGCAAGAGGGCGAGCCGACCGATGTCGATCTCGTCGTCGGCGACCCGGGCGATCTGGACGTGCTACGCCAGGCCGGCGACGAGGACCTCGAGGATCTCGAGATTCAGCGCGGCAAGGTCAAGTCGAAGTGACGCTCGCCAGTGACGCAGACGCACAACGCAGCGCGGACTCGCCCTCGAAACAACACGTTGGAGGAGCAGATGAGACTCGAACCGATCGTTGTATCGATCTTCCCTGCCACAGCCGCTGGCCCCGGCCCTCGTCGCGCGCACGCTGTGCGAGAAGCAGACGGCCAAGGCGGGCCCGTCGTGAGCCACTCAATTGGGTCGCGCCGACTGCGCTGGCACTGCTGGCGCCTGATGCTCGCAATCGGAATGATCGTTGCAAGTGCGGCAGCGAGCGCTGAGACCTGGGACGTGATCACCTTCGACCCGCCGGCGGGCCGGCGCGAGGCCGGGCCCGACGCCGTGGGCTTCACCGAGTCCACGCCCACCACCTTCGTCACGTACGCCGTCTACAAGAGCGCCCGCAGCTCGAGCGATCCGGCGCGCGACTTCCAGGAGGAGTGGAAACTGCTGATGGGCCGGTATGAGCTGCGAAGCGAACTGAAGTCGGATACCCGCGATTGGGGCGGCGGCTGGAAGCTCACGGTGGGCGTGGCGCGCGTGTGGGGCGAACAGCAGCGCAACTTCACCTCGGTTCTGAGCGTGTTCACCGGCTACGGCGTCAAGGCCAGCATCCTCGTCAACTACAACGACGACCGCTACAAGCCCGCCATCGACAGGTTCGTGGCGAGCTGGCGCCTGACGGCACCCGGAAGCAGCCCAGCAGCCGCTCCAGCCGCCGGCAGCGCGGCGCCCGCGCCGGTGTCATCAGGCGACGTGGGGGCCGGCTTCGCGTTCAGCCCGCCGCCTGGGTTCACGGAGCAGTCGGGCTGGTATGTCGCGAGTCGCGTTGAGAACCGCGGCGGCGGCCGTGAGATCACGTCGGCACTCGTGCGCGTGCTGCCCGCGGTGGGTGCGCAGGGCAACATCGGCGACGCGCTGCGTGCGCTCTGGCAGCAGCACCTCCCGGCGGAGCTGAAAGAGCGGGCCGGAGCGATGGTGTACCGGCGTTATGTGGGCGACGGCGTGCCAGCGCAGTTCATCGCCGGCAAAGGCCGTGAAAGCGGGCGCCGGGCCGACACGATGTTCACGCTGTACGTGCTCGACTGCGGTTCGACCTGGCAGCCGCTGCTGGTGGCGCAGACCTATGACGAGCCCGACAGCACGGCATCGTTTGGCTCGGGGGTGGCGATGTCGGGCGGGATGAGCTTCGGCACCAGCGCGCAGATGGCCGAACCATTTCTCGCAGCGGTCCGCTGCGCCGGCGGTAAGGGACGACCGCTCGTCGACCCGACCGCTCTCGTCGGCGACTACAGCTTCGGCTCGAGTTCGTCGCTGCAGTGGGTCAACGTCTATACGGGCGCGATGTCGATGACGGCGGTGTCCTACGGCGGTCAGCTGAACCTGAAGCCCGACGGCAGCTACGACTACAAGTTCGCCGGTGCCAGTGGCGTAGTCGGCGCAATGAACATCCAGACCGACAACGCGCGTGGCCGCTGGGAAGTGCAAGGTGACCTGCTGGTGCTCACGCGCGACAACGGCAAGCAGACCAAGTACCGGATCGCCGGTCTGACACAGTTCCCGAGCGGCGAGAAGGGCGCGGTGTTCATGAGCCGACTCGACTTGCCGGTGAATCCCACGACCGTGACCAACGGCGGCGATTACTACGCCACCAAGGCACGTTGAGCACAAGCGGCTACGGCAGCACGCGCACTTCGCCCTATTCGCCGCCTCTCCGAGGTCGATCCCTCGGTGTGCCCGCGCGGAGGCGGAGGAATGCGCATCATCGCGTGCATCACCGAGCCGCGGGTGGTCGGGAGGATCCTCCGACACCTGGCGCACCGGGGGTGGAGGCGCGCAGCCCACCCGGCGCCGATCCCTCCTCACCCCAACGCCCGGTCACCGGCGCGTGACCGCCACGCCCTG
>JAAYVZ010000040.1 GCA_012516935.1 Holophagae bacterium | reverse complement strand
GGGCGAGGGATGAGACCCGCCTCTCCCCCGCTCTCGCGGGGGCGAGGGATGAGACCCGCCTCTCCCCCGCTACCGCGGGGGCGAGGGATGAGACCCGCCTCTCCCCCGCTACCGCGGGGGCGAGGGAGCAAGCGCGGAAGTGTATCGACCTGCGAGCCGGGTGAGGGGCCAGAGGTCGGCGCTACTCGTGCATCGGAGAGTAGTCGGCGACCATTGCCTCCATGGCGTGCCAGATATGGGAGACGTCGTTGGAGAGCACGAGGAGGTCGCGCTTGAGGCCGCGGATGTCCTTGACGTGGGCGCGCAGCGTCGCTTCCTGGGTGAAGCCGAGCTTCTCGAAGGTGTGACGGGCTCCCACTTGGTTTTCGACCACCTGCACGACCATCTTCTCGATGCCCAGGTTGGTGGCCAGCTTGACCACGGCGCGCGAGAGGGCGATACCGAGCCCCTTACGACGCAGGTCACGAGCCACGGCGACGCGGATCTCGCCGACGTGGCGGGTCCAGCCGTAGCGGGTGCGATACAGCGTGGTCTCGCCGACGATCGCACCGTCGAGCTCGGCGACGAGGGAGACGACCTCCTCGAAGTCGACCTTCTTGAGGAAGCGCTCGAGCCACTCGGGGCTCGACACGTCGTCGCGCAGGAACTGGCGCTCCTCTTCGGTGAAGGCGCGGTAGAACTCGAGCAGCTCGGCGCCATCGATAGCGCACAGGGGGCGGATCACGACTTCGGTGCCGTCGCGCAGCGTCACGGGCTGGGGAAAACCTTCGAGGTGCATACACTCCTCCTCACTGCGTCGGTGCAGCGGCCTGCTCGCGCCCGTACTCGTAGCCCTTGCGCAGCGCCCGCATGTTGAGGTCCTCGGTGCCCTTGGGAACCGAGCTGAGCACCGCCTTCTCGATGGCCTCGGCCGACACGAGCCCCGTCACGCCGGCAAAGAACCCGGCCATGACGATGTTGAGCACCAGCCGCCGCCCGAGCTCCTCGGCGAAGCGCGTCGCCGGGATGCCCAGCGCCCTCGCTCCGGCCGGCAACCGCTGGTCGAGGTTGACGAGCTCCTGCTCGTACAGCAGCAGGCCGCCGGGCTTGAGCTGACCGATGAACTGGTTGTAGGCGTCCTGCGACATGAGCACCAGGATGTCGGGGTTTTTCACGTATGGATAGCCGATCACCTCGTCGGCCACCGAGACCTGCGCCGAGCACGCGGAGCCGCGCGCTTCGGGTCCGAACGCCTGGATGAGGGTGGCGTACTTGTTGTCGTAGATCGACGCCGCCTTGCCGATGATGTGGCCACAGAGGATCACCCCTTGCCCACCGAGGCCGCCAACGCGGATTTCAGTCTTCGCCATCTCAGACTCCGTACGGCGTGAACTTGTCTCCGAGCACCCTGCCGAGGTGCTCGTTCATCGATTCCAGCCAGGTTGGCCGCTCGCGATCCACGAACTTGCCGACCACGATTTCGCCCTGGAACGAAAGCCCGACCTCCTTGGTGTCGGCACCGTTGCGAATGATCGAGCGCTCTTTGTAGTACTTGACCTGGTCGACGCCGTCGCCCAGGCGGTTGCGGCGCGAGTAGAGCGTCGGACAGGGGGACATCGCCTCGATGAAGACGAACCCCTTCTTCTCGAGCCCCTCCTTCATCGCCTTGGCGAGCTGCCGCACGTGGTAGATCGTCCAGCGCGCCACGTACACCGCACCGCAGGCGTCGGCCAGGAACGGCAGGTTGAACGGGGTTTCGAAGTTGCCGTACGGCATGGTGGTCTGTGTCGGGCCGAGCGGCGTCGTGGGAGCCACCTGGCCGCCCGTCATGCCGTAGGTGAAGTTGTTCACGCACACGACCATGAGATCCATGTTGCGGCGCGCTGCGTGGACGAGGTGGTTGCCACCGATGGCCGAGAGGTCGCCGTCGCCGGAGTACACCACCACCTTGAGCTTGGGGTTGGCGAGCTTGAGGCCGGTGGCGAACGGGATCGCCCGCCCGTGCGTGGTGTGGAACGAGTCGAGGTTCATGTAGCCGGCGACGCGGCCGGTGCAGCCGATGCCCGACACGATCACCACCTCGTCCAGGTTCAACTTCGACTCGCTGAGCGCCCGCGTGAAGCAGTTGACGGTGGTGCCGATGCCACAGCCCGGGCACCAGATATGAGGTAGGCGGTCTTGCCGCAGGTACGGCATGACCGGGTTCTCGATCCCGTACTGCTGGATCAGCTCTGCGTTGGTCCACTCGCTGCTCATCGCCCCGCCTCCACGATCGCCTGCGTGATCACCGCCGGCTCGTGCACCGTGCCACCGGGGTGCGGAACCGACACCACGCGGGCCCGGCCGGCCACGGCCCGCTCCACCTCCAGCACCATCTGGCCCATGTTGATCTCGGGCACGACGAACGCTTTGACCTGGCCCGCCAGCTCGGCGAAGAGCTTGGCCGGGAACGGCCAGCAGACGATCAGCCGCAGGTGTCCGACCTTGTACCCCTGCGCCCGGGCCGCGTCGACGGCCGCAGTGGCGACGCGCGAGGTGATGCCGAACGAGACGACCACGATGTCGGCGCCCTCGACTCCGTCGGTTTGCACGTCCACGAGCTGGTCGGCGTGGGCGTTGATCTTGGCGAGCAGCCGGCGAACGAGCTTGTCCTGCGCCATTGCATTCATCGCCGGGTAGCCGCGCTCGTCGTGGGTGAGCCCCGTGACGTGGATACGGTGGCCGTCTCCCGCCTTCGTCATTTCCGGCACCAGGCTGCCGTCTGTCCCGTAGACCTTGTATTCACCGGGCCTTTTCGCCGTGAGCCGGCGTTCCACCACCTCGATCTCGGACGCCTCCGGGATGACGACGCGCTCGGTCATGTGGCCGACCACCTCGTCCATCATGAAGAACACCGGCACCCGGTAGAGCTCGGCCAGGTTGAACGCCCTGATCATCAGGTCGAAGCATTCCTGGGGCGAGCTGGGGGACAAAGCGATCGGCATGTAGTCACCGTGCGAGCCCCAGCGAACCTGCATCATGTCCGCCTGGGCCGGCAACGTCGGCAGGCCGGTCGACGGGCCGCCCCGCTGCACGTCGACGAACACGCAGGGGGTCTCGGTGATAGCGGCGTAGCCGACGTGCTCCATCATGAGCGACAGCCCCGGGCCCGAGGTCACGGTCATAACCTTCTTGCCGGCCCAGGCACCACCCAAGATGGCGATCGACGAGGCGATCTCGTCCTCCATCTGGATGAAGCAGCCGCCGACCTCGGGGATGCGAGCGGCAAACCGCTCCACGACCTCGGTCGAGGGGGTGATCGGGTAGCCGGCCACGAAGCGGCAGCCGGCCGCGAGCGCCCCTTCACAAGCGGCGTGGTCGCCGTCGATGAAGTGGACGCCGGTCATCACTCCTTTGGGATCCGCGTGCAAGGTAACCTCCGAGGGCAAACCAACCGCTACGGTTGACTGGGAATCAGCGGTTCCGGCGTGGCAGCCCTCTGCCTGGCCTCCAGGTCCTTGAGCCGCACGCCGAAGATGGCGAAGTCAGGGCAGTATTGCCCGCACATGTCGCATCCGGTGCAGTCCTCGGGACGGGTCAGCACCGGGTAGTGATACCCCTTCTTGTTGTAGCCGTGTGAGAACTCGAGGCAGTGCGTCGGGCAGAAGTCGATGCAGAAGGAGCACCCCTTGCAGACCTCGACGCGCACGAACACGGTGCCGCCCTTGCCTTTGCGGGCACCCTCCTGGTCGCTCATCCTCACTCCCCCTTTCTCCCATGCCGGCCGGATGGTACGCACCGGCTACCCGCGGCGCAAGACACGTCACCGTAACCATCGCTACGAGCGTGTCTTCTCTACCAACGATGGGCGCCTGCCCCGACCAGAGCAACCGCCCGTGCTGCGAAGACTACACCCAAAGTGAAGAAAGGTACAATGTCAGCCGGAGGGACCCCCAGCATGCTGACGCCCGAGCAGTGGACCGCTAAGCTGGTCGAGGTCATCGCCCGCGCCTCGACACAACTGCCGCCCGACGTGGTGGAGGCGCTGCGGCGCAGCCGTGACGCCGAAATCGAGGGGTCGTTGGCGCGCAAGGCGCTCGACTCGATCCTGCACAACATCGAGCTGGCGGCCAGCAACTGGCAGCCGATCTGTCAGGACACCGGCACGCCGCTGTTCTGGATCCACCACCCGATCGGCATGTCGACGCGCATGCTGGTCGCGGCTTGCGAGGAGGCGGTACGGCGCGCCACCGGCAAGCAGCTCCTGCGCCCCAACGCTGTCGACCCACTGACCGAAAAGAACACCGGTCACGGTCAGGCGCCCGGGATCCCGACTGTCCACTGCGAGGAGTGGGACAGCCCCGAGGTCGAGGTGCGCCTTCTCCTCAAGGGTGGTGGCTGCGAGAACTGTGGCACCCAGTACACGCTGCCGAACCAGGCACTGAAGGCCGATCGAAACCTCGAGGGCGTTCGCCGCTGCATCCTCGACGCCATCCAGAAGGCGCAGGGCAAGGGATGCTCGCCAGGGATCATCGGCGCTTGCTTCGGCGGCGACCGCAGCTCCGGGTATATCGAGTCCAAACGGCAGCTCCTGCGGCCCCTGCCGGATCACAACCCTATCCCCGAGATCGATGCTTTGGAGCAGGACATCGTTGCGCAGTCCAACCAACTCGACATCGGTCCGATGGGGTTCGGCGGCAATACCACGGTACTGGGCGTGAAGATCGGCCACCTCGGCCGGCTGCCGGCCTCGTACTTCGTGAGCATCAGTTACATGTGTTGGGCCGACCGCCGAGCCGGGGCACGCATCGCCGCCGATGGCACCGTGACGTGGTTGGAGTGATAAGCGGTGTTGAGAGTCGAAAGTCGGGAGTCGAGAGTATCCCCACCCACCCGAGACGACGGAGGTGAACGATGGCGAAGCTGACGCTTCCCTGTGACGTCGAGACGATCCGTGCCCTCAAGGTCGGCGACTTCCTGGAGCTGGAAGGTCGCATCGTGACCGGGCGCGATTCCGCTCACCATTGGCTGCTCGAGCACCACCAGGCCGACGTGGCGCCTTTGCTGGCGGGCTCGGTGATCTACCATTGCGGCCCGGTCGTGAAGCGACACGAGGACGGGCACTACTCGTTCGTGGCCGCCGGCCCCACCACCTCGGCGCGCGAGGAGCCCTACCAGGCGGATGTCATCGGCCGCTACGGGCTGCGCGGCGTGATCGGCAAGGGCGGGATGGGCGCCAAGACCCTCAAGGGGCTCCAGGAGCACGGCGCCGTCTACCTGCATGCGGTCGGCGGCACCGCCCAGGTGCTGGCGCAGGCCGTGGTCGAGGTCGAGCAGGTGTTCATGCTGAAGGAGTTCGGTGTTCCCGAAGCGCTCTGGGTGATCCGCGTCTCGGGGTTCCCGGTGGTCGTCACCATGGACAGCCATGGTGGCTCGCTTCACGCCGAGGTGGAGAAGGCCTCACGCCAGAAGCTGGAGCAGATGCTGGGGCTGGCGAGCTGACCTCCACCCCACCGCCGCGCGGCACGTGGCGCCGTGCACTCCACGGTCGGAGATCGCGGAGATCGCTTTGCCTCCACCGCCGACGCTCGGATGTCGGCCAGGCCCTCGGCGTGGGTGGCCCCTCGCTGGAGCAGCCGGCAACGTTCGGCCTGCATCTTGGCGGCGCGCGGGCGCGACCGGATCTTGGAGCGCTGGCGCGACCGCTCAGGGGCTTCTCTCCGTACTACGAGCCCACTCGTCTGCGCTATCCTCGGCGTGGGAGGGGCGATGGAGCCAGACGTCTTCAAACAGCTCGTGCAGGCAAACCTGAAGGAGACGGCACTCGAGGCGCTCGGTGTGGAGATCGTCGACTGGCGGTATGAGAGCTTTACGGTGGCGATCACGCTCGACGGGCGCCACAAGCAGCCGGAAGGCTATCTCCACGGCGGGATCTCGGCGCTGCTCGCGGAAACCGCAGCCTCGCTCGCCGGCGCGGCTGGCATCGATCTCCGGTCGGCGATGATCTTCGGCGTCGACCTCAACATCACCCACTTGCGCCCGCTGCGCGAGGGACGCCTCGTCGCGACCTCCCGTCCGCTCCATCGCGGCCGCTCCACGCAAGTATTCTCTGTGGACCTCACAGACCAGACCGGGAAGCTCGTAGCTGCTGCCCGCTGCACCGTGGTCGTCCGGCCGCGGCCAACCTCCGGCGCTTGAGCCGCACCCACCGCCTCTCCCGCACGGTCACGAGCTGGGGTAGGATGCCCGGCCATGGTGAACTCACCTGCCCTCGAAGCCACCCCTTCCGCGAGCCCGGCGAGGCCCGGAGCCGCCCGAGCCGCGGCGCTGCTCGTCCTGACGGCCGGTGTGCTGGCGGCGGCCTGCACCAGCGGCCAACTGGCTGAACGTAGGCAAAGGCTGCGCCAGGTCGTGGTCGCCGAGGTGTTCGAGTCGGCCCCGTTCAAAGCAGATAAGCTCGACTCGCTGGCGGTCTGGACGCGGCAAGGCTGGCTCCTGGCGACCGCTAAAGCCAGCGACTCCGTGCTCGTGTTCCAGGCCAGCGACGGCCGCCTCCTGAGCCGCGTCGGCGGTAGCGGCCGTGAGCTCGGCCGGCTCAAACGTCCCAACGGTCTCGCCGTCGTCGACGACCTGCTGCTGATCGTGGAGCGTGACAACCACCGCTTGCAAGTGCTGCAACTGCCGGGGTTCGAACCGCTCGGCGTGGTCGGAGAGGAGCTCTTGCGCTATCCCTACGGCGTCGCGGCATATCGGGCGACCCCGGGCCGCTTTGAGGTCTTCGTCACCGACTCCTACCAGCTTCCCGACGGCTCGCTGCCGCCGGCCGAGGAGCTCGGGGAAAGGGTCAAGCATTTCCGTCTGGAGCTCGCTGACGGCCATCTGACCGCTGCTCTCGTGCGGGCCTTCGGACCGACCGTCGGAGCCGGGATCCTCCACGTCGTGGAATCGATCGCGATCGACCCCGAGTACAACCGTCTGCTGATCGCCGATGAGGCCTCCGGACACCATGACATCAAGGTCTTCGACCTCGGGGGGCGGTTTTCCGGCCGGCTGCTGGGCCGGGGGCTGTTTCAAGCCGATCCCGAGGGGATTGCGTTGCTGAGGCATAGCCAGAAAGAGGGCTATTGGGTCACCACCGACCAGCAGAAAAGCCGCACCGTGTTCCATCTCTTCGACCGCAGAACCCTCGAGTACGTGGGCTCGTTCACCGGTCAGGTGGTGGCCAACACCGACGGGATCGTGGTTGCCTCCGAAGGCGTCGAGGGGTTTCCCTGGGGAGCCGTCTTCGCCGTACACAACGACGTGAGCGTGGCAGCGTTCGCCTGGCCGACGGTCGCCGAGGCGCTCGGCCTCCCCCTTGCCTCGAGCCTGCCTGGCGAGCCGGGCCTCCGACCCCCAAAGCCCAGCCCACCCGACCGTCTTCGTTCTTCGAGGCTCGGTCCGGCCACGGTGTAATTGCGGGCTCGGGAGCCCCATGGCACAATGCGCTTCCGGCTTCCGGGGATCGACCCGCAGCCATCGCCTCATGACTGGTCGTGCACGCATCTTGCTCGCCGGCATCGACGGCCAAGGGCACCTCGGGGACGAGGCGGCGGTCGAGGCGCTGGTGACCGGCCTGCGTCAACGCCTTCCCGACCTCAGGCTGACCGTGGTCGCCGCCGATGAGGAACGCGTGCGAACCTGGCTCGAGGTGCCGACCGTTTCGTGCACCGAGTGGGCGGCTTTGGCGGCAGCGATCGACGGTGCAGACTGCGTCGTCCTGAGCGGCGGGCGCGAGCTGTCCGACAGTGACGGGTTCGCGCCGGAGCAGATGCTCGAGGACGGCGTGCGGGGCCTTGCGCACACCGTCGGCATGGCGGTATTGGCGGTGACGCAGCAACGGCCGTTGGTTCTCGCGTCGGCCGCGATCGGCCGGCTGCAGACCCCCCAGGCGCGAACCGCCGTCGGCACGCTCGCCCACCACGCCGTGCATATCGTCGCTGCGGACGAGAGCTCGAGGTCGCGGCTGGTCGAGCTCGGGGTGGACGCGGCCCACGTCGAGGTGGGAACCGACCCAGTGCTCGCGCTCCGTCCAGGCACAGCGGCGCGCGTCGATGAGATCCTCGAGGCGATGGGGCTGGCTTGCCACGCCAGCGGCCTCGTAGCGGTCGTGCTCTCCTCGAGCCCAGCCGAGGGTGCGTACCAACCGATGCTCGCGGCGGCGCTCACCGACCTCGTACGCAAGACCTCGGCGACGGTGGTCCTCGTGCCTTTCCAGACCGAGGTACCGGCGCAGGTGGTCGAACACCTCCGGGGCCGTCTCCCGGCGAATCGGGTGCACGCTCTGGTGGCCGGGCTCCGGCCGCGGGACATCGCGGCGCTGTTGGGTAGGTGCGAACTCGTGGTGGCGCTGCCGCGGCACGGCGCCGTCCTCGCGGCCGTCGGCGGAGCTCCGGCGCTCTGGCTCTCCTCCTCAACCGACGCTGCCCAGGCGACAGGCGATCTCGGCCTCGCGGGGCTCGCCTTCGTACCCGACGCTCCGACGGACCTCAGCGAGCGGTTGACGTGGGCGTGGGAGCGGCGCACCGAGCTGCGTCGGAGCCTCGGCCCGGCGACGGCCGAGCTGGCCTCTCGCGCGACCCGCTCGCTCGATCGGCTGGCGAGCACGCTGGCCGGGCTTCCAGCTCTCCCGGAGTCGCTGTCGCTCGCGCCGCTGTTGGCGCCGGCGCTCCACGGCCTGATCAAGCGGGCGCGGGTGGTCGGCTTCGCGCATCAGCGTCTGTGTCGCGAGGCTGAGGCACGCGCGGCCGCTCAGCACCGGGATCTGGTGGGACAGATCGAGGACCGCGACCGCCTCGTGCGAGGATTGCAGGCCGAGCTGCACGCCAAGGTCGGTGAGCGCGACCGGGTCATCCGCGACCTCCAGCTCGAGCTCTCCACGAAGGTCGAGGAACGCGACCGCGTGATCCGGGAGCTCCAAGCGAGCCTGGCCAAAAAAGAGAGCGGCTCGTGAGCCGGCAGCGCATCGCCTTCGTCTACCGGTACCTCCAGCTCGGCGGGGTGGAGACCGTGCTGTGCACCCGCATGCACGAGCTGGCCAGGCGCGGGATCGAGACCCGGGCCGCATTCCTCGAGGCGCGCGGCGGAGAGAGCCTTTTCGACACGCTGCCCGGGTCGGCTCGAGTGTGCCCCGACGCTGCTGCGCTCCGAGCCTATCTGGCGCCCTTCGAACCCGACTGGGTGCTGGTGATCGACACGCCCGAAGCCCTGCCTTTGCTCGGTGAGGCGCTCCCGGGCGTACCCCTGGTCGCCGAGGCCCACTCGACCTACCCCGAGGTGCAGCGCTGGCTCGAGGACTCAGCGACGGCGGCGCGGTTTGTCGGGGTGTTGGTCCCGTCCTCGTCGATGGCAGCCGAGCTTCGCTCCCGCCTGTTGCGCGCGTTGCCGGTGGCGGTGGTTCCGAACGCTGTCGGGCCTGGCTTCGAGCCGGAGGGTCCGGCGAGCCCGAAGACCACCCGACCGGTGATTGCCTGGGCCGGCCGCCTGGACGGGCTGAAGAACTGGCAGGGGTTTCTCCGCGTGCTCCGCCATCTGCGGTGCCACCACGATGTCGAGGGGTGGTTATTGGGTGGCGGCAGCTCGCCCGAGACCGAGCAAACGGCGCTGCGTGAGGCGTTGCGAGACCCGCAGCTTGCAGGTCACGTTCGCTGGCTGCCCGCGGTCCCATACACCGAAATGCCAGCCGCTTTCCGGGCCGTCGCGGCGTCGAGAGGGTGCCTGGTCTCGACATCGTGGGCTGAGTCGTTCGGGATGGTGCTGCTGGAAGCCATGGCGTGCGGATCCCCGGTCGTGGCTCCCGACATCCCGGGGCTCAGCGATCTGATCCGGCACGGTGAGAGCGGGCTGCTGTACCCGCCGGTGTGGACCGAACGGGCCGCGGCACTGGTCGCCACGGTGCTGGAAGAGGACCCGACGCGGTCGGCACTGATCGCGGGAGGGTTGGCTCGTGCGAGCCACTTCACCGCCGAGGCGAGCGTGGACACACTGTTGGCAGCACTCGACGGCCTCGCGCTACGCCCCGCCCAGGCTCGCACCGCCGTTCCCGGCGATCTCGGCCCGCCGTCGCTGGCTGCCACTGCCAGCACCTGGGAGCGCGAGCTCGACCACATCCTCGCTCGCCATCCGTCGCCTCGCGAGGTGGTGGTGATGCCGCCCACCGTCTACTGGAACACCCCCGTGTTCCAGCGGCCCAACCAGATGGCGCTGGCGCTCGCCCGGGCGGGGTGCCTGGTGTTCTTCTGCGAGCCGTCGGTCGGAACACCGCTGGAGCCTGGCTTCCATCCCATCGCCGAGGGGCTGTACGTGGCGAACGTCCCGGTCGTGACGTTCCGTGCCCTCGACGACCCGCTGGTGCTGACTCTCGCGTACCACGAGGCCGACCTTGCCAAGCTGGGCCTCGTGCGGGTGGTCTACGAGGTCATCGACGAGCTGGAGGTGTTGCCCGGCGACCTCGCCGAGCTGCAGCGCGCCCATGTGCGGATGGCGGCCACGGCCACGGTCGTCACGGCAACCGCTGGTCGCCTGCTCGACAAGATCCGGTTGCTCCGCCCGGACGCGGTCCTGTCTCCCAACGCCGTGGATTACCAATTCATCCACTCAGCGGCCGCAGCCGCCGACGAGCCTCCGTCCGACCTGCAACCTTGCTTGGGCGGCGGCCCGGTGGTCGGGTACTACGGCGCCCTCGCTCGCTGGGTCGACCACGATCTGCTGCACGCCGTGGCCGCGGCCCGACCGAATTGGCAGCTCGTGCTCATCGGACCGACCCTCGACGAGACGTTCGAGCGGAGCCGGCTCGCCGAGCTGCCGAACGTCCACTGGCTGGGGCCGCGGCCCTACCACCGTCTGCCCGCCTACCTGCGCCACTTCGACGTGGCGACGATCCCATTCGTGGTTTCCGAGACCACCCACGCCGTTTCACCGCTCAAGCTCTTCGAGTACATAGCCGCTGGCAAGCCGGTCATCACGACGCCGCTGGAGGAGTGCCTGCGCGTCCCCGAGGTGCTGGCCGCCGCCAACGCGACCGACTTCTGCCGCCAGATCGAACGCGCCCTCGAGCTGCGGGCCGACGCTGGTTTCGTCGACCGCCTCCATGCGCAGGCACGTGCCCACACCTGGGATCGGAGAGCCATCGACCTGCTCGATGCCGTGCGGCGCGCCCACACATCCGCCATCACCGCTGCAGCGCAGCTCGCCGAGCGCACGCAGCGCGTACGGAGTTTCGTCGGCTCGCTCCGGGCTGCCGAACGGACAACCCACGAGCAGGCCGAACGGGCACAAAACGCCGCCGCCCGAGCCGACGCCCTTGCTACCGACCTCGCCGCCGCCCGCGACTCGCAGGCAGCTCTGCGCGCCGAGCTCGCGGTCGCAGCGGAGCGAGCGCAGGAGGTCGTGGAGCTCGAGCGGGCCACCGCCGCGCTGCGGGCCGAGCTGCAGCGGCTGAGCCGCGAGAAACAGGAGGAAGCTCGGCAGCGCGACACCGAGGTTTCCTCGCTGCGCGCCGAGCTGCAGCGGCTCTCCGAGGAGTGGCAGGCCGCCACGGCCCAACGGGACCAGACCATCGGAGGCCTCCAGACGTCGCTCACCTTCAGCCGCGGTGAGGCCGACCGGCTGCTGCGGGAGCTCACGTCGATCCAGACCTCCAAGCTCTGGAAGACCGCCGGACTGTATTGGAAGATCATGGAGAGGCTCGGCCTGGCCAGGAAGCCGCTGCTCCGACAGCCATCGCCACCCCCGGCCCCCGCACCGCCCGAGACTGAAGGGACCGCCCCGACCGCCCCGCAGACCGAAGCCGCTCGCATTTCCTCGGTCCAGCTTCTTCCAGTCGCACCGCCGGACCGCGAGAACGCCTTCGACGTCCTCTGCCTGCCGATCATCGACTGGGACTTCCGTTTTCAGCGCCCACAGCAGCTCGCCTCCTGCTTCGCCGAGGCCGGCCACCGTGTCTTCTACGTCTCGCAGCGCTTCCGCGCCTCGGGACCACCCTACGAGCTGGTCCCCAAGCGCCGCAACGTGTGGGAGGTGTCGCTCCGCGGCCCGGCGCGCAACGTCTACACCGACCAGATGGACAGCCAGGCGCTGGCCGCCCTCGCCGAGTCCCTCGACGCGATGCGCATCGACCTCAGCCTTGGCGCAACGGCAACGCTCGTCGAGCTGCCGTTCTGGTGGCCGCTGGCCGAAGCCACACGCCGGACGCACGCCTGGCCCGTGGTCTACGACTGCATGGACTGGCACGCGGGGTTCTCGACCAACCGGCCGGAGATGCTGCAGCAGGAGGAGGCGCTGCTCGAAGGCGCCGACCTCGTGGTCGTCTCCTCGGCGTGGCTCGAGCAGCAGGTCGGCAGCCGTGCCCGCTCCTTGGCGGTGATCCGTAACGCGTGCGAGTACGAGCACTTCGCCCAGGTGCCGCCGCGGACGCGCGAGGCGCGACCGGTGATCGGCTACTACGGCGCCATCGCCGACTGGTTCGACGCCGAGCTGGTGGCCGACCTCGCCGAGCGGCGGCCGGACTGGGACTTCATCCTGGTCGGCTCGACCTTCACGGCCGACACCTCGCGACTTTCGAAGCTTCCGAACGTGCTGCTGCCCGGCGAGCAGCCGTATGCGACGCTGCCCCAGTGGCTGGACCGCTTCGATGTGACGATCATCCCGTTTCGGCGCATCCCTCTCACCGAGGCCACCAACCCGGTCAAGGCGTACGAGATGCTGGCGGCCGGCAAGCCCGTGGTGGCGGTGCCGATCCCGGAGGTGGCGCTCCTCGCCCCGCTCGTGCGACTGGCCTCCACGGCGGCCGAGATGGAGGTGCAGATCTCCGAGGCGCTGGCCGAGGACGACGCGGAGCTGGTCGAGCGGCGCCGCGCTTTCGCTCGCGACAACACCTGGGCGCGGCGCTACGCCGATCTCGCGCCGCGCGTCGCGGCGACGTTTCCGCTCGCGTCGATCATCGTCGTCACCTACCACAATCTGGCGCTCACCCAGAAGTGCCTCGACAGCGTCCTCGCCCGCACCGAGTGGCCCTGCTTCGAGGTCGTCGTGGTGGACAACGGCTCCACCGACGGGACACCGGACTACCTGCGGGCGATGGCGGAGCGGAGCCCCCAGCTCCGGCTGATCCTCAACCCCGACAACAAGGGGTTCGCCGCCGCCAACAACCAGGGGCTCGCCGTCGCCCGGGGCGATGTCCTCGTCCTCCTCAACAACGACACCGTGGTGCCGCGCGGGTGGCTCTCGGGACTGGTTCGCCACCTCCACCGCGACGCGCGCATCGGAACCCTCGGCCCGGTCACCAACTGGACCGGCAACGAGGCGCAGGTGCCGGTCGGCTACGGGACGAGCGACGAGATGCCCGCGTGGGCCGCCGTCTGGACGCGCGAGCACGCCAACGAGCTGCACCGCATCCCGGTGCTGGCCATGTTCTGCCTCGCCCTCACGCGCTCCACGTTCGAGCGCATCGGCCCGCTCGACGAGCGCTTCGCCGTGGGGATGTTCGAGGACGACGACTATGCCCGGCGCGTGCGGGAGGCCGGGCTCGAGGTCGTGTGCGCCGACGACGTCTTCGTCCACCATGAGGGCCGCGCCGCGTTCGCCAAGCTCGAGGACGAGCGCTACAAGCAGCTCTTCGCCACCAACAAGCGGAGGTTCGAGGAAAAGTGGGGCCGCCCATGGGTCCCCCACCGCTACCGCCACCAGCGCGAGGACTGGGCCGCGACGGCGTGGACAGCCACGGCCTGCGGAGAAGGCCTCCGTGGACCTCGTCATGACAGCCCTGACTGGTAACAGCGCCGTCAGCATCGCGATTAGCTCGTCAGATGAAAGGTTTACGAGGAAGAACCGCCAGCCGTCTTCAGCATCCGTCTTCACCAAAACGGACATCTGCAATGGACAAGACCAAAAGAACAATCACCGCCCTTTCATTGATTGGTCGTTCGGACTTCGGGCTAATCGCCACTTCATGCGCGTTCACATTTTCAATTCTCTTGGCGTGTGGCTTCTTCCTATTCAAGAAGACCGCATATCTTGATGACAGCTTCATCTATTTGCATATGGCTGCAAATATCGTCGAGATGGGAACCGCTAGATATTTCCCAATAGCGGACTCAGGAATGCTACTGTCGAGTTCGCCGCTGAGGCTTTTGACACTGGTGCCGGGGTTCTTGATACTCGATGCTTTCAATATCCCTTTGCGTACCATTGAAGCAGCTCGATTTGCTTTCTTGTGCAGTGGATTCGTCGCATTTCTATTCTTCTCACCGTTCTGGACAAACCGGATAAGAGTCTACCTCCTATGCGGCACTGCGTTCTTTTTGTTAAGCGCATCCCTGGACACGCTCTTTCTCATGGAAGGCGGCGTTTTGTTTCTTTCGCTTTTTACGTTCATAAAGCTTTTGAATGAAAGAGCAGATAATCACTTCGGAATGGGTCTTGCAGTTCTGTTGGTCGGACTCTCCCGACCCGAAATTGGCGTAGTCGCAACCATATCTACTGCATTGATTTATTTCTCTAAACCGAGAGTCTTGGCGAGAATTATGCTCGGACTGGCAGTTGGGTTTTTGGCCTATTCGGCGCTTATGCTTGCCCTCGGTGTTTATCCCATACCGAGTACAATTTGGTCAAAGCTGGTGACGGGAAGGCTCAGGCTATTCACTGACAAGACTTTAATAGAAGTTCTTCCAATGAGTATCGCGCAGATTATTGGACTCAGCTCGTCTTGGGTGGGCTGGGTACTAATTGGATTGCCGGCGGCTATTTCACCCGCACTCTCAAGAGGTGCCATTCCAGTTTTGTCGGCACTATCCTTGCTTCTAATCATTGCTATGTCAATGCCTGGCAACTTCGTCTGGTATAGTGAGAATGTTCTAATCGCATTACTTGCCATTTTGATGGCAGTGACAATTGAGCTTTTTCGCAAACGCCTGACCAGCATATCTATTCTATTGGGAATGGCACTGTTACTCACATTCTCACTGACGTTGGTCGCTAACTTTGGTAAGAACAAGAACTATCCATGGAATGAGAACTCTCCAGCCTACTTGGCATATCAGGAGGTAGGTCGAAGCTCCATCGGAGATGGAAAGTATGTCATCGACCGCTATTCAAGTGAACCCGTGAGAATTAGGATGTGCGAGATTGGCATTGTTTCCTTCTTTTCAGGACCGAATTCATGGATCTACGATGTTTGTGGGCTTATTCAGATCGGAAATCTCAAAGGCGCCTCACGGTCTTGGCTTAGGTTTTTTTATCCGCCTTCGTTTAGGGAAACTGGCGATGATCAACTCATGAGATTCAAGGATAACCAAACAACTCATGTCATAGATGTCTGGGCTCTTCGCAGCAAGGAAGAAGCCGCAGGTGCCATAGGAAAATGCAAGTTCGTCGATGACAGGCTTTGTATCAACGAATACAAATGATGCGGTCGAAAACTTCAACGAGGGACACTCGATGGATGGCACCTGGGAGGCGATCGGACGAGGCATCGCCGCCCATCCGGAGCGCCGCGAACCGCTCCTACTTCGGCGACTTCGACCCATTCGGGGACTTCGACCTCATCTTCGGTGCCGCCAGGCTGTCGCTCGCCTTCGTGGACATCCCCATCCGGTACCGCGAAAGGACTTACGGCACCACCAACATCCAGCGCTGGAGGCGCGGCTGGATCCCGCTCCGCATGCTCGTGTTCGCCTCACGCCGGTTGAAGTTCGTTCGAAGCAGCCTTGACACCCCCTCCGCTCGCTCACTAGGCTGCCTGCCGATGCACTGTGCCAAACCGATCAGGTGCCTGCCATGAGCCCGCGGACCCGGATCCTGCTCGCCGGGTACTTCGGGGCCGGCAACCTCGGGGACGAGGCGATTCTCGGCGCGACGCTGGTCCAGCTCTCCACCGCCCTCGGCGACGAGCTCTGCCCCACCATCGCTGCCTACGATCACAACGCCGTTCGGGCCTACCACGGTCCGCTCGACACGGTGGACGTGTGGGACGTCAGAGCGCTCGCCGCCACCGTTGCCAGCAGCAGCCTCGTGATCTGGGGTGGTGGAGGGCTGCTCCAGGACCACTGGCAGGTGCCGGTCGAGGACCTCCTCCTCGATGCTCGAGGCGGTGTTCCGGCCCACCTGCGGGTGCCGCTCCTCGCCGAGCTGAAGGGCGTTCCCTGCATGATGTACGGTCAGGGCGTGGGCCCGCTCTCCCACCCCGAGAGCCGACGCGCCACGGCGTTGGTGTGTGATCGGCTCTCAGCGATCACCGTGCGTGACCAGGCCTCCGCCCATCTGTTGCGGGACTGCGGCGTCACCCACGCACCCATCGCCGTCACGGCCGACCCGGCGCTGGCCACGGTACCCGCGGAGCCTTCCGTTGCGCACTCGATTCTCGGTCAGGCCGGGCTCGGCCTCGCTTGCCGGCCGCGCCTGATCGTCGCTCCGCGCCTTCCCCCGGACGGCAGCCGGGCCTGGATCGAGCCGCTCGTGGCGGCGCTCCGGGCGACCGTGCTCGACCGCGGCGGCGCCGTCGCCTTCATCGCCTTCGACCACCGGCCGGAAGGTGACGAACCGCTGTGCCGTGAGCTGGCCGTCCTGTGTGGAGGGGCGCCCTCCGCCGTCGCCATCACCTCGTGGCTTGGCGCCGGTGAGTGCGCCGGCGTGCTCGCGACTGCCGACACCGTGGTCGCCACTCGCCTCCATGCCCTGGTGCTCGCCGCCGTGGCCGGCACAGCCGCGGTCGCCCTCGACTACGATCCCAAAGTCCGCGCCTTTGCCAGCGAGCTGGGGGGCGCTGTTCCCACGCTACCGCTGGCGAATCTCGCAGCCCTGCCGCTCGGCGACGCGATCAACGGCTCGCTCGCGGCAGCGGTTGAGCGCCGCGCTGTCGTCGTCGAGGCGGTCTGCGCCTTGCGCGCCCGCGAGACGGGAAACCTGCGGACAGCGCTCTGGCTGCTCGGACGGGAAGAGCGGCCCGAGCTCGGCCCGGGCGCCTCGGCAGCCATGCCAGCGGAACGGCCGGATCGTGAGGCCGAGCTGGCGGAGGTGCAGCGGCAGCTCACCATGCTCCGGAGCTCTCGCGTGGTGCGCCTGGTGGAGCGTTACTGGCGGTGGCTGGGCAGGGTGCGGCAGCAACGCCAGGAAGCCGGCTCGGCGGTGAGCGGGAGCCGCCAGTCCAGAATGCACCACCGTCCCTCGGCGCCGGCGCACGAGGCGCCCGTACCCGAGCCAACGACCGGACAACCGCTCGAGACGACCGCCTCCGACCCCTGGGCTGGCATTCCGGAGATCGAGCTGGCAGCCCACGATCGGGGTGCGGCAGGCGTCGCCATCGTGCTCTCTGGCACCAAGCTGATCGACAGTGAGGGGCAGCGACCGATGCACCTCGCCCTGACCCTGGCCAGAAAGGGTTTCGCCGTCGTCTTCGGCTACTGGCGCTGGTCGGCGAACGACTGGTGCCCGCAAGACCGCCTCACGCAAGGCGTCTTCCAGGTTCCGCTCGATATCCTCTCTGCTTCGAAGGAGATGGTCTTCAACCGCTTCGCCTGGTGCGAGCACCGCCTGCTGATGGTCGAGTTCCCCCACCCGTCGTTCGTACCGGTGATGGAGGAGGCACGGGCACGCGGCTGGACCGTCGTGTACGACGTGCTCGACGACTGGGCCGAGTTCCACCGCGTCGGCCAGGCGATGTGGTTCGACGAGGTCGCCGAGCGCCGAGTGGTCGAGCTCGCGACGCTGGTCACCGCTGTCACCCCCGCCCTCGAGCACCGCCTGCGCCGGCTCGGGGCCGCCACCGTCACGGTCGTACCCAACGGGCTGAGGCCGGATATCGCCACCGTCCGCGCGCCGGTCGAGCTGGCCCGTGGGGAGGTGACGGTCGGCTACTTCGGCTACCTGGCCAGCGCCTGGTTCGACTGGGAGCTGCTCGTTGCCACCGCCCGTTCCCGGCCGAGCTGGCGCCTGTACGTGATCGGCTACGGGGGCGAGCCCGACGACGCGCAGCTTCCGGACAACCTGGTGCTGCTCGGCAAGCAGCCGCAGAGCGAACTGGCGGCGTTCGCAGCTGGCTGGGATGTCGCGATCGTGCCGTTCAGACCCGAGGCACTCGCCGCCGGAGCGGATCCGATCAAGACCTACGAGTACCTCGCCATGGGTCTGCCGGTGGTGGTGACCGGCGTCTTCCCGCCCGCCGGAGCCGAGGCCTTCGTGGAGCGCGTCGAGGGGCTCGCGGCGTTCCTCGAGGCACTGGAGCGCGCCGCCGCTCGACCAGCGGCGGAGATCGCCCGGCGGCGGGAGTGGGCTGCCGCGCACACGTGGGACTCCCGCCTCGACTCGATCTTCGAGGCCTTCTCGGCCACTCGGGCAACCGCTGCACGCTCCTGACGAGCGAGGCTCTCCTGAGTGTCGTCGCCCACCCATCCGCACCGCACGCCACCCATCGGCCGGACCCGCGAGCCGGCGCCGGCAACGCCCGCTCCCGATTTCGGCCCGGCATTGGCCGGGCAGGCCGGCGGCGGTCTCGGTGATCGTCGTGCTAGCATCTTTCGCAATGAGCGACCTTGGACAACCGGGTCGCAGGGTCAAGCTCGGAAAGGCGACCCGCGCGTTGGGTGAGTGGGCTCGCTCCCCGACGCCGAAATCGCGATGGCGGCGGAGCTTGGGGACGAACCCCTCGTCCGCCTCACCTTGATCGCCCTCGACCGACGGAAGGAGTGCTCCGGAGTGATCGTCGAGGTCATCCGCGCTGGCGAGCTCGCAACGGATCGTCTCGACCGCGTTTTCTCAACGCTTCCCGGCCGGCCCCGGCGAGACGTGACGGTGCTCCTGCGCCCCGCTCCCCCGAGTTTCAGCGTGACCTGGGAGCTGTCAACGCTGCTCGGCGGCAGCCGCCGGTTGGCTGGCGCCAGTCCGGCTGCTTGTCGCGTCGGTGAGCTCGAGTGGCATCGGAGTCCGCCGCCATGAAGCACCCACAGCCGGGGAAGAGAGGAGGGTGGAAGCTGCCGTGGCGGTCTTGCCAAGCAACCTCGGATACCCACCGCGACCTAGCCGCCCGGAGCGGACCGAGCCCTTCGACACTCCCCCTGTGGGGCCTCTCGGTTGCCGTGAGTGCCCTCGCAGTTGCCGCCTACCAGTCGGTCATCTTCGCCGTCCTCGACGGCCTCCCGATCTGGAACGCCGAGCTCGGTCCAGGGTACTTCGCCGTGAACGTCGCGGTGGTTCTCGCGCTGTCGGCGTTCGGCCACTCCCTCATCGGCCGTTGGCTCCCGGCCCAGGTACTCGTACACGGGGGCATCACGATCCTGGTGCTCGCCCACCTCGGCAAGATGCTCACCCTCAACCGGCCGCTCTACCTCACCGACCTGACGTCGGCAGCGCAGGTCGTGAGCTTGCTCCCTGTGCTGGTCAGAACGTTCCCTGGACTTTTCGCGGCGCTGGCGGTGCTCGTACTGGGCATCGTTCTTGGTCTTGTCCTCGCCTTCCGCCATCCGGTATGGAAGGCTCGCTCGAGGCAACGGCTGCTGGCAGGGGCGTTCGCAACCCTGGTCATAGGTCCGCTGGTAGCCTGGACCCACCTCGTCCCCCGCGGCTCGAACCTCGATACCGCGCTGCGGGCCGAGCTCTGGGGCGGCCGTGACTACTTCGTCCACAAGGGCTTCGTGCTCGCGAGCCTGCTCCAGCTCTCGCTCAGGATCCCCTCCCCCAAGGCTTACGACCTGGCATCCGTCGAGGCGGCACTCCGGCGGGCCGGACTCGCTCTGGGAACCGAGCCAGGACGGCCCGAAACCCTGCCCGATATCGTCCTCTACCTCGCCGAGGCGGTCTGGGACCCTACCGTGCTGCCGGTGAGGTTCGACCGCGATCCTGCTCCCAACCTGCGTCGCCTTCTGGCCGGGCCGGTGGCGGGTGACATGCGCGTACCGGTGTTCGGAGGGCTCACCCCGCAGACCGAGTTCGAGGTCCTCACCGGCCTGTCCACCGACTACTTCCCGATGGGGACGGTGGTGTATCAGCGCTACTTGCACCGACCCGTGCCGGCGTTGCCTGCGTATCTGCGGCAGCTCGGCTACCATCCGGCGGCGGTGCACACCAACCACGGGTGGTTCTGGGACCGTGCACGGGTGTATCCGCTGCTCGGCTTCGAGCGGTTCATCACCCTCGACGATTTCGACCGCCCTCCGAGGGCTGGCGCTTTCGTGTCGGACATCGCGCTCGTCGACCGGGTGATCAGCGAGTGCGAGGCGGCGTCGCCGTGCTTGGTCTTCGCCATCAGCATGGCGAGCCACGGACCGTATGACCGCGCACTGCCCGCAGACCAGCCGGTGAACGTCGTCTCGGGGCTAGGCGGGGCGCCGAAGGCCGCGCTCGAGGGGTACGCCACCGCCCTGGCTCACGCCGACCTGGCGCTCGGCCGCCTCATCGATCGACTCGGTCGCTGGCCCAGACCGATTGTGGTGGCCGTGTTCGGCGATCACTTGCCACTTCTCGGGCCCGGCTTCAAGGTCTACCGCGAGACTGGCTTCCGCGCCAAGCCGCCGACCTCGGAGGAGCAGGAGCGGATGCACACCACGCCGGTGTTCGTATGGTCCAACCGACCGCTGCCTACCGAGCGGCTGCACTGCCGGGCCAGCGCTTTTGGCGCCCACCTGCTGCGAGCCGCCGGCCTGCCTCTTCCGCTGGCCTTCGCGTTCGCAGACCACGTCGACACCGTCGCCCCGACACCTGCCACGGTCCCTGGACAACTGCAGGCCGACTGGTGGCTCCTGCACCACGATCTGGTGCTCGGGTCGCAGTACCTGGCATCGCTCGACCCCCTGCTCGGAACAGCCTGGCGCCAGCTCGCCCGGCTCCGCGCTGACCACGAGCTCGACTTGGCCGGCCGGCCGACAATCGAGATCACCGACTTCGCACCCCGCACGCTTTCGGTCGGCGAGGAGCACCTGCCGCAGCCGGACGGATCGTCCGCTATGTGGGTGAGGTCGCGGAGCACCTCGGGGCAGGCGCAAATCGTCCTCGACGGGGTGCGGCTTCCGACCCAGGTCGGACCGGACGGGCTCCTCACGGCCAAAATCCCCCCGCGTGTGCTCCGCTCGGCGGGTCGACACTCGGTGGCCGTCGTCGACCCCGTCACCCGCTCGCGCAGCGCCGAGCGCGAGCTGCTGGTCGTCGACCCCGTATTGCCGCCGACAGCTGAGGCGACCGGGCTTTCATCGGTCACGCCCAGCCTGGCCGAATGGGGTCCCACGTGCGTCGACGAGGACGTTCCGTTCAACCAGCAGCCTGACGGCAGCTCGGCATTCTGGTTCCGCCTCGAAAACCCGCCAGCATCGGTCGCGGTCCACCTCGACGGCGTGCGTATCCCCAGTGCAACGGGAGCTGGCGGGCTGGTCTCCGCCACCACGCGGCCGTTGGCGAGCGGTCGCCACCGGCTTTCCCTGATCGACACCGCGACAGGCCTGGCTTTTGCCGAGGTCTGGCTCGAAGTTCGCCAGCGTCCGCCGGTCGGGTGAGAGCCACGTTCTGATGGCGATGGCCCCGGCTGCCGTCTGGCCCGACCCGGCTTGCGTGGGCTCGGCAGGTATCTCAGCTCCTGAGCTGGCGGCGTCGACATGCCCGGTTCGGGCAGCCGACGCTGGGCCAACTCGTGCTAGGGTTGGCACGCGTCGGGGGGCGCGAAAAGACCGAGGTGACCCGGGACATGGATCTGCTGGTGGCTCGGCTGCGTGGCAGCCGGGAGCAGGGTGCACCGGCCGGCGAGGAGCGTGTCGTTCGGGTCGGGTGTCCGGCGCACAACTGTGGCGGGCGGTGTCTCCTCCTCGCGCACGTGCGGGAGGGACGGGTGGTGCGCCTCGACGCCGACGATCGACCCGACACCCTGGAGGCGCCACAGCTTCGCGCCTGCGTGCGTGGCCACGCCTACTTGCGGCGCCAGTACCATCCGGACCGGCTCCTGCACCCACTCAAGCGGGTCGGGAAACGCGGCGAGGGTCGTTTCCAGACCATCGGCTGGGACGAGGCCTGGGATCTTCTGGCGGCCGGGATCACCCGCGTTCGCGAGCGTCATGGCTCCGGCGCGCTGTTCGTCCCTTATGGCACCGGCGCCTACAACCAGATCAACGGCCCGGCCACGGCGCGCCGCGTGCTGCACCTGTCGGGCGGCTGCCTCGGACACTGGAACAGCTACTCGTGGGGCGCTATCAACGTCGCCACGCCCACCGTGTACGGCACACTCGTCACCGGTAACCAGCGCCAGGACTGGCTCAACTCGAAGCTGATCCTGATGTGGGGCTGGAATCCGGCGGAGATGCGCGACGGCACCAACACCGACTTCTTCGTCAAGCTCGCCCGCGAGCGCGGAACGCGCACGATTTGCATCGACCCGCGCCACACCTTCACCGCCCAGGCGCTGGCCGACGAGTGGGTCCCGATCCGTCCCGGCACCGACGCCGCGCTCATGACCGCGATGGCCCACGTCATCGTCGCCGAGGGACTGCACGACGCCGATTTCGTCCGCACCCACTGCGTGGGGTTCGACGCGACGCAGATGCCTTCCGGGTGCGAGGGTGAGGAGAGCTACGTCGACTATCTGTTCGGGCGGCGCGACGGCGTGCCCAAAACACCGGACTGGGCCGAGCCGATCACCGCGGTGCCGCGCGACGTCATCGCTCGGCTGGCTCGCGAGTACGCAACGAGCAAGCCGGCGGTGCTCTACCAGGGTTACGGGATGCAGCGCCGCGCCTACGGCGAGCAGGTGGTGCGCGCCGGGTGCGTGCTGGCGGCGATCACCGGCAACGTCGGCATCCCCGGCGGCTGGGCCTCGGGCCTCGGCCTGCAGGCGCCGGATGGGGGTGCGCACTGGACGGTGTTCCCGCTCGGCGACAACCCCGTGAAAGCATCGATTCCAGTGTTCTTGTGGCCCGAGGCGGTGCTGCGAGGCCCAGAGCTGACCGCCGACGACGGCGTCAATGGCGCTGAACGGCTCGATGTCCCGGTTCGCGCGATCTGGGCCGTGGCCTCCAACTGCCTCGTCAACCAACACGCCAACGTCAACCGCTCGGCGGCAATCCTGGCCGACGAGCGGCTCGTCGAGCTGCTGGTCGTACAGGACAACTTCCTGACCTCCACCGCGCGCTTCGCTGACCTCGTGCTCCCGGCGTGCACGCAGTGGGAGACGTGGGGGGTGCAGGACGGCTGGAAGTACGGCGACGAGGTCATCGTCCTCCCCAAGCTCGTGGACCCGCCCGGGGAGTGCCTGTCCGATTACGCGATCGCGCGGGGCCTCGCGCGGCGGTTGGGGATCGAGGAGGCGTATAGCGAGGGTCGCGACGAGCGCGGGTGGGTCGAGTGGTGCCTGGATGTTTGGCGCCGGACGCGCTTTCCCGATCTGCCGACGCTCGATGAGCTCATCGCCGCCAACCTTGGTGTGTGGGGACGTCGGCCCCAGCGGCCGGCGGTGGCGTTCGAGGACTTCCGGCGCGACCCCGAAGCCCACCCGCTCGAAACCCCTTCCGGGAAGATCGAGATCTTCTCCAAGGCCCTTTACGACCTGGGTCGGCCGGACGAGATCCCAGCCGTACCCAAGTACGTCCAGGAGTGGGAGAGCCCGTTCGGGGAGGAGGCGCGCCACTACCCGCTGCAGCTCATCGGCCACCACACCATGCAGCGCGTACACTCCACCCACGCCAACAACGACTGGCTCTCCGAGGCGTTCCCCCAGCGGCTGCTCATCAACCCGCACGACGCCGCCGAGCGTGGCATCGAGGACGGGCAGCTCGTCCGCGTGTTCAACCAGCGCGGCGAGGTCCTGGCCCGCTGTCGCCTCACCGAGCGGATCATGCCGGGCGTGGTGGACCTGCCGCAGGGGGCGTGGTGGGCGCCCGACAACCGAGGGCGTGACTGGGGCGGCTCGGTCAACGTGCTCACCTCCGAGCGCTGGACGCCGCTCGCCAAGGGCTCCGCACAGCACACGGCGATGGTCCAGGTCGAGAGGGCGTTCCGGTGAGGCGCCTGGGCTTCGGCGTCGATACCTCCTCGTGCACCGGATGCAAGGCGTGCCAGACGGCGTGCAAGAACCGGCACCACCTGCCGGTGGGCGTGCTCTGGCGGCGGGTCTACGAGATCTCGGGGGGCGGGTGGCGACGCGATGGCGAGGCCTGGCGGCACGACGTGTGGGCCTACTCGCTGTCGGTCTCCTGCAACCATTGCGAGGAGCCGATCTGCCTCGAGGTCTGCCCCGCAAGTGCCTACACCAAACGGGAGAACGGCATTGTCGCCCACGACCCCGAGCGCTGCCTGGGGTGTGGCAACTGTGCCTGGGCGTGCCCGTACGGGGCACCGCAGCTCGACGTTGCCCGTGGGGTGATGACCAAATGCAACCTGTGCGAGGAGGAGCTCGCAGTGGGGCGGCCACCCGCCTGCGTCGCCGCCTGCCCGCTGCGAGTGCTCGAGGTCGGCGATCGCGAGGAGCTGGCGGCGCGGCTCGGGCCGCCGGACGTGGCGCCGCTGCCCGACCCGGAACTGACGGTGCCCTCGTTGCGGCTGCGGGCGCACCGTAACGCCGACCGGGCCAGAGCGACTGGCGGCCGAGTGCGCAACCGCGAGGAGGGCGGCGAGTGAGGCGCCCTACCGGCCTACGCGTCGGTCATCGATAGGCGTACCGCCAACCCGGCCGTTGTCACCACGGTGCGGTGGTCGCCCAACCGCCTCGCCGAGGCCGTCGACGGGCGCGCCGCGGCAAGGCAGGAACGGCGCCCTGACAAACGCCCGCGTTCGACAGTTGTGGAGGGTTT
>JAAYVZ010000284.1 GCA_012516935.1 Holophagae bacterium | reverse complement strand
TCGTGCTACCGGTTACGGTGCCAGGGGTGGGTCAATTTCTAAACGTTGGATGGGTCAATTTCCGAGCGGCGCGTACATCAATCACCGGAGGCCAAGGCGTCGGTATAGGGATGTAGAGATCCTGCCCACGATCGAGCCGATATGCGCCGGAGGGCAAATAGGCCAAGTCGCTGCTGCCAGGACTTGGAGGCGGTTGCGGCTGTCCTCGGAAGGCAAAACCGTGTCTCCAGGTCGAGTTCTCGTAGGCTCTCCGCACCGCATCAGGATCACAGGCGCATCGGGGCGGACGATATCCCTTGTAGCTGGACTCCCAGTCTCGGGCCGGTTCGAGACCAAGGGGATTCCGGAAGAACGTCGGGTAGTTTAGGACGTAGCTGTACAGCATCCACCATCGTCGAGGTCGGTACAGATCCTCACTCCCAAACCTCCCGATTCCCGGCTGGTAGTACCGTGCCCGGTAGTACCACAACCCCGCTTCTGCGAACTCGCGACCGGTGTAGCCGAAGTCGTTGGCGACGGTGCCGGTCTGGCGCCGGAGCTTGCCCCAGGCGTCGTAGAGGTACGCGTCGTGCACCGTCGTCCCGTCCTGGTTCGTCACCAGTGCCACCGAGCCGAGGCCGTCCACCGAGTAGTGGTACACCACGCCGCCGCGCAGCATCGCTAACGGCTCGTCGATCCCCGGGCCGAACAGGTACTCCGCCTCGCTCGCCCCGCTCGTGCGCACCAGGTTGAGCCCGTCGTACAGGTAGCTCGTGGTCGCCCCACCCACGGTCGTGCTCGTGCGCCGGCCCTGGTAGTCGTACGTGTAGGTGGCGGTGGCGCTGCCGGCGATCGAGGTCAGGCGGTCCTGGGCGTCCCACCCGAAGGTGAAGCTGCCCGGCGTGCCGGTGCGCGTGAGGGTGTTGCCGTTGGCATCGTAGGTGTACGTCGAGACGCCGTCCGACTGCAGCCGCTGCCCGTTGAGAGGGTTCGAGGGATTCTTGAAGTAGGTGTACGAGGTGGGCGTGCCGTTGACCGCCGCCGAGGTGCGGTTGCCGATCCCGTCGTACGTCCAGGAGTGCACCTCGCCATTGTACGGCGCCGCACTCGGGTACCCCACCTGCGCATGGTCGCGCGCAGCCACGAACGCGTTCGAAGACAGGCTCCGCGAAGCAAGAACCGGTCGCCGCGCAAACCGCGCAACGGAGCGGACCATGGGTGCCCAACACGCCGGCTTGACGCTGGATCGATCGGGGCAGGCCGTGACGAGGCTAGGGCTGGTGGCCGGGCTGCGGGACGACCTGGGCCGCAGTCCTCGCGGGCCTTCTCGTCGGCGCGATCGTGGTATGGTCGGCGCCGGCGTTCCTCGCCGAGGTGCTGCTCGACGCCCTCGCCAGCGTCGGGCTGTACCGGCGGCTGTGTAAGCTCGAGAGCCGGCACTGGCTGGCGACGGTGTTGCTGGTGAGCGTCGAGCGGAGGGCGAGGTTGGTGGAGGTGTTCACCCGCAGCCTCGAGCAAGACCGGTTTGCGCTGCCGCCGGGGCGGAAGCGCTGGCAGCA
This sequence comes from Holophagae bacterium, assembly GCA_012516935.1. GTDB lineage: Bacteria > Acidobacteriota > Thermoanaerobaculia > Thermoanaerobaculales > Thermoanaerobaculaceae > JAAYVZ01. The sequence continues at coordinate 4,474 of JAAYVZ010000284.1, read as the reverse complement.
GGCGTTTCCCGATCACGGATGCCTGCCAAAGGAGCCACCATGATCCGTCATGTTCTCGCCACCATGATCATGATCGTCGTCGCCATCAGCGCGCTCGCCGCGCCGAAGCCCGGGGAGATCCCTCTCCCGTACCCCGCCGTTGCCACCTCGGCCGTGGCCGGCCAGTACGTCACGGCGCCTTCTCCGGAGTTCCTCGCTAACGCGTTCGAAAAGGGTGCCGCGTCGCAGACGTTCATCTTCTACGGCGCCTGGATGGTTGCCCCGGGGTCCGCCGAATCCAAGCTCAAGACACTGGTGAACAAAGAGATCACCATTCCGAACAGTCTCATCGTGCCGATCCGATCCGGTGGTTCGGCCGCGGTCGGCGACATCGTCTTGACGACGTGGCGCTCGGGGTCGGGGATGCAGCGAGCGATCGTGGTACCGGGTGGCGTGGCAACGGAGCCGCGGGTTCGCTACCTCGACATCGCCTTCGACAACCCCACGGGGTGGGGCACCCGCGAGGACACGCTGCTGCCCAACACGTTCCACCGCATGTCGGGCACGCTCGAGCCGGGCGCCATCGTGGCGCAGCGCAGCGGCGCCGCGTTCAAGCGCGCGCAGGTCGTGCACGTGCAGGGCGAGCAGGTGCTGCTGGTCGGCTTCGCGGGGCGGCTCGCCGTGGCGGCGCGCGGCGACTGCGTGGTGCTGCCGTTGCGGCCGGCGGTCAAGGCCGGGGACCAGGTGTGGGCGCCGTCGATCGGCTCGTTCGCCCGGGCGACGGTCGAGCGGGTGGAGCCGGCGATCGGCCGTGTCTTCGTGAAGCTCGCCTCTGGCCGGACCGCCGCGGTGGCGTTCGGTGACCTCGCGCTAGCGTTGCAGTAGCAGCGCCTACCCGGCCTTGCCGGGCCGGTCGGTGATGCCGGTCACCTCCGCGTCAGGCGGGCGAGCGGCTGGCGGCCAGAGGCATTACACTGGCAACGTAGCCATCCGGCTGTCTGGCCTGACGGGCTTGGGAGGTCAGGATGCACACGCAGGACAATGCCCGGACCACTCGTCGCCGTTGGCGGCGGTGGACCGGCGCGCTGGCCGTCGTGGTGGGTACCATGGCGCTGTCTGGTGGCACGCTGGGCGCCGGCGGAGGCCTCGAGACGGCGCTCCGCGGCGTCGTGACGTTGGTGTGGGGGGACGGGCCGCCGGAAGCGCCGGCCGCGGTGGGGCCGTTCGCCGTTCTCACCGACGAGGGCGGCTCGTCGGTGGAGCTGGTGCTCGACGAGGCGACGGTGCGCGCGGTCGGTGGGCTGCGTGCCCTCGACCGGCGGCGGGTGGAGGTGCGGGGCGCGGTCGCCGGCATCGGTTCGCGGCTGGCACCCGTGGCGGTGCAGGTGCGCGAGGTCAGGCTGATCGATGCGCCCGCAGCTCCAACGGCGATCATTGGCGTCCAGCCGTGGGTGTCGATCATGTGCAAGTTCAGCGACGTCGCGACCGAGCCCAAGGGCCTGGCGTACTTCCAGAATATGTTCGCATACTCGTTCCCGGGGCTCGACCACTACTGGCGGGAGCTGTCGTACGGCAACGCGAACGTCGCCGGCAGCACCGCGTACGGGTGGTTCACGCTACCGCAACCGCGTTCCTACTACATCCCCTCCGGAGGCTCAGCCAAGCTGAACGAGCTCTTCAACGACTGCACGGCGGTCGCCGACCCCTCGGTCAACTTCGCGCCGTTCGTCGGGATCAACCTCATGTTCAACGGCGACCTCGATGGGTACGCATGGGGCGGCGCCCGCTGGGCGACGCTCGACGGAGTGACCAAGCTCTGGTACACGACTTGGGAGCCGCCGTGGGGGTACAGCAACGTCAGCGCCATGGCGCACGAGATGGGGCACGGTTTCGGGCTTCCGCACTCGGACTGGCTGGGCGGCAAAGACACCTACGACAACTCCTGGGATGTGATGAGCAACTCGTGGGCGGGGTCTGGCAGCGATCCGACCTACGGGCACTACGGCCAGCACACGATCTCCCACCACAAGAACATGCTCGGCTGGCTGCGGATACCGGAGGTGGTCAACGTCCCGGATGGGCAGTCGACCTCGGTTCGGCTCGAGCGCCTGGGGTATCCCGGATTCCCGATCGCCAAGCTGGTGAAGGTGCCGGTCGGCGCCAGCGCCACGAACTTCTACACGGTCGAGGCGCGGCAGCGAAAGGGCTACGACATTCAGCTTCCCGGCGCCGGCACGATCATCCACGAGGTCGACACGACACGTAACGAGCCGGCTCGGGTCCAAGGCACGAACGGAGCCATGGGTTCGGCGTGGACGACCGGTACGCTGTTCCGCGATGCCGGCAGGAACATCGGCATCGCCGTGACCGGGGCCTCGAGCTCGGCCAGCGGATACGTCGTCGCGGTTGGCAACAACGTCTCGCTCGCCACCTCGTTTCCCACCATCGACGCCCACAGCGCAACGGGTACCTCATCGAACCTCAACGGCGTGCTCGAGCCCGGGGAGACGGTGCAGTTCGAGCCGGCGTGGACCAACGTGAGTGGGTCCTCGATCGCCGGCGTCAGCGGCAGCGGCTACTCATTCACCGGGCCCGCTGGAGCCACCTACTCGATCCCGGACAACTCGGCGTCGTATGGGACGATCGCCTCGGGGGCCACCGCCTCGTGCTACGGGCAGTCCAACTGCTACCAGTTGCAGGTCTCGAACCCGGCGACCCGGCCGGCCACCCACTGGGACGCCACCTTCAGCGAGACCGTCACGGGAGGAATCACCCGCAGCCGGACGATCCACATCGGCAACAGCTTCACCGACGTGCCGACCTCCCACTGGGCGTACAAGCTGATCGAGACGCTGCTGCACTCCGGGCTCACCTCCGGCTGCGCGGAGCGGCTTTTCTGTCCGAACAACAGCGTCACGCGGTGGGAGATGGCGGTGTTCATCGCCACGGCGTTGGCGGGTAGCGGTGCGGCGGTCCCGGTCCAGGGCACCATTCCGGGCTACGGCTCGTTCAACTGTACTGCGGGTGGGACTTCCGTTTTCAGCGATGTGCCACCGACCGACGGGGGCTGCAAGTTCATCCACTACATCCTCAACTACGGGATCACCGCGGGGTGCGCGCCGTCGCAGTACTGCCCATCGCAGGCGGTGACTCGCTGGCAGATGGCGGTGTTCCTCGGCGTCGCGATGTCCGGACGCGGGGTGCTGCCCGTGTCGGGTACGGTGCCGGGCTACGGCTCGTTCAACTGCGTGAGCGGAGGCAGCACCGTTTTCGGTGACGTGGCGCCGACCGACGGCGGCTGTCGCTCGGTCCATTTCCTCGCCACGCAAGGTGTCACCGCGGGGTGCGCGCCTTCGCAGTACTGCCCGACGAGCCCGGTAACGCGCGCTGAGATGGCGGTGTTCCTCTCGACGGCGTTCGGCTTCCAGCTCTACGCCCCGTAGAGTTCGCCGCCGGTGCGAGCGGCGTCGACGCTCCCGTCGTGAGCAGAGAGCGGGCCGGTCGCCCACCGTTCACCGGCGAGGGACCACCACTGGCCGGCAGCCGCGCAACCTCAACCCTTCGGTCGCGTACGGTCACGCAAAGCCGGGTACGATGGACCCGGCAGAAAGGGGGCGCAATGCACGACTCGATACGACGGCGCGACCTGTCCCGGCTGATCTTGGGGCTGGCGTTCTGCGCCCTGGGCGTGCTCTTCACCCTCGACCACATGGAGGTCATCGACGCCGGCAGCCTGATCGCGTACTGGCCACTGTTCCTGGTGGCCATCGGGCTCTCGCGCGTGCTGCAGGCCCCGGGTGGGCGGGGTCGCGGCTTCGGCCTGCTCCTGGTGGTGGTCGGAAGCTGGTGGCTGCTCTACAACCTCGATCTGGTCGACTTCAACATCTGGCGCCTGTGGCCGGTGCTGCTGGTGCTGGTCGGGGCCGGGATGGTGTGGAGGGCGCTCGGCGGTGACCGGCGCCGCGCCTGCTGGCCCGAGCCGGAGATGTCGACCGTGCTCGACCCGATGGCGCCGCCGCCTCCGCCGGCGACCGGCGAGCCCGGCCCGCCGCCGGTCGCCGCGAGCCCGGCGAGCGACGACTACGTGGACGGGCTCGCGATTCTCGGGGGCTTCAAGCGGGTGGTGACGTCCAAGCGCTTCCGGGGTGGGAGTCTCACCGCTTTCATGGGCGGGTGCGAGGTGGACCTTCGCCGGGCCGACATCGAGGGCGACAGCGCGGTGATCGACACGCTCGCGTTCTGGGGCGGGATCACGGTCTGGGTCCCGGAGCACTGGGCGGTGGAGCTGTGCGGCACGCCGGTGCTCGGGGGGTTCGAGGACAAGCTGCGCAACCGCCACGGTAGCAGCGCCAAGACGCTGATTGTCAAGGGCTTCGCCGTAATGGGCGGGGTCGAGGTCAAGGACTGACCGCCCCATGCCCTGCTTTGGCTCTCGACGCCCGACTTTCGACCGGGGTGGGTGGGGGCGCTAGTGCACCCGATCCTCGCCCGCCGT
>JAAYVZ010000283.1 GCA_012516935.1 Holophagae bacterium | reverse complement strand
GTTCCGATCCACCGGCGGACCGAGCGGCCAGTGGAGGAGCCGGTTGTACCTGGGGAGGCGATGCCCGCTCCGCCGCCGGCCGAGGTGGCCGCCGAGCCGATACTCCCGACGTTCGGGCCGCCCTCCGCCCCCCCGCCGCCAGCGTTCGGGCCGGGCGCGGCCGACTCGACGCCGGCCGCACTGTATGACACCGACAAGGGCAGGGTGGACGTCCAACCGGTGACCTTGCCGCCGCCGCTTCCGGAGGTCGCTGCAGACGCCGTGCCGCCGCCGCTGCCGCCGAGCGCACCGGCAGAGGCGCCCAGCGAGCTGGCTGCTCCGGTACTCGAGCCCGCCCTGGCGACGGCGGCCCCAGAACCGCAGGCAGCTCCGGTCACCGGTCGCCAGTCGGCCGCCAAACCGCCCACCGTTCGCCGCCGGCGCACGTTATGGCCGCTCTGGTTGGTCTTGGCCGTGCTCCTGTTGGGAGCGACCGGGATCGGGGTCCTGTGGTGGCAGAGCCAGCAGGCCGAGCTCGCTGCCCGACGCCGCTTCGTGCCTCCGACGCCCCGTCCTCCGACGCCGGTGCCCACCACCATCCCCAAGGAGCCTCCCGCCGTACTGGCCCAGGTTCGTGCGCTCGAGGAAGCATTGGCGGCTGCCGATCTGACGACCGCCCAACAGCTTCTGGACTCGATCAGCGCGTTCGACGAGCAGCAGTTGCCGGCGGCTGACCGCGAGCACCTGCAGGGGCTCCGCACCACCTACGGCGAGATGCGGGTCCGGACGCTCGGCAACAACCTCGCGCGGGCGCTCGAGGGCGGCAACCTCCGCACCGTGCAGCGCATCATGAGCTCCCTCACCCGCGAGGAGCAAGCGGCCCTGATGAGCGATCCCGATCGGGCGCAAGCGATCGAGGAGGCCCGGCGCGCACTCAACGTCCTCAGGCTTGCCCAGAACGCCGAGCGCAGTGGCGCGTGGCTCGATCTGCTGCAGCAAGCGAACGCCCTGCGCGAGGTCATGCCCAAAGCCGACCTCAGCGCCGAGCTGCGCGAGAAGGCCGCCAAGGGCCTCGAGGGCGAGGCCGCCACGGCGGCCCAGGCCGGCAACCACCAGCAGGCGCTCGAGCACCTCGCGGCGCTCGCCAAGGTGTGGCCCGACCGTCCCGGCTTGCAGGCTCGGATCGACCGCCTGCGAGCCGACCAGGAAGCCGAGCGCAAGATCGTCTCCGCCCTCGCTCAGGCCGAGCAGGCCGAACGGCAGCAGCAGCCCGAGAAGGGCCTCGCAGTGCTCCAGTCCGTGCGACCCCCAAGCCGTCTCGAAGGGCGCGTTGCTGAGCTCCGACAGCGTCTGGAGGCACAGCTCCGCCAACTCGATGCGCAGCCGCCCAAGGTCGAGCTCCAGCGCGGCGCCAAGCTCGAGTACGAGAAGGGCAAGATGGCGCGTATCCCCTTCATCATCACCGACGATCACGGTATCAAGTCGGCCAAGATGTTCGCTCGGGTCGAGGGAGGCGGGAAGTTCGCGGAGATGAACCTTTCCCCCGGCAGCGGCAGCGAATGGGTCGGCGAGATCACGGCTGCCTTCCACAGGAACGAGAACGTGCAGTTCTTCGTCGTCGTCACCGACCACTCGGAGCAGGTGGGGGTGCTCGGAAGCTCCGACAAGCCATTGCTCCTCAAGCGCAAGAAGGTGCTGGGGATTTTCTGACGACTCGGCGGCAGGGCTGGCCTACGCGGCACCGAGATGGCGCAAAGCTTCTTTCACCAGAGCTTGGGCGGTGTCGTGGGCCTCGCGGGTGGTTGGTGCCTCGACCATGACCCGCAACAGGGGCTCGGTCCCGGAGTAGCGCACGAGCACTCGTCCATCGTCCCCGAGCCGCTGGGCATGAGCACGAATCGCAGCCTCGAGCGAGGGTACCTCGTGAATGGGCCTTTGCCTGGTCACCCGCACGTTCAGCAGCACCTGCGGGAAGTGCTCGAGCGTGGCCAGCTCGTCGAGGCTTCGACCTTGCTCGTGCGCGATGGCAATGACGTGAGCGGCGGTGAGCAGCCCGTCGCCGGTCACTGCATGATGGGCACAGATGACGTGCCCGGACTGCTCGCCGCCTAACGCGGCCCGCTCCCGCCCCATCGCCTCCCACACCTCGCGGTCTCCGACCGGGCACCGCACCAAACGCAGGCCCAGGCGGCGGCAGGACAGCGTCAGCCCGAGATTGGACATCACCGTCGCCACCAGGGCACGATGCGGCAATCGCTGCGAGGCGTCGAGGACTCGGCCCCACAAGTCGAGGAGATCGTCCCCGTCCAGAATCCGCCCGGCGTGCGTGACGATCACTGCTCGGTCGGCATCACCGTCGAGGGCGACACCGGCATCGGCGCCCCACGCCACCACCTCGGCGGCGAGCTTCGTCGGGTGCAGCGCACCGCACTCGAGGTTGATGTTCGAGCCGTCGGGGCTTGCGTGCAGCAGCCTCACCGTCGCCCCGAGCCCGCCCAGGATAGCCTCGGCGACGCTCGCTGCCGCTCCCTGCGCGGCGTCGACGACGATCCGCATCCCGGTGAGCGCGCCGGGGTGCAGCGTGCTCACGACCAGCTCCACGTAGCGCTCGCGCAGGGTCTCGGCGAGCGGCGGCAACCGCTCGACGTCAGGCTCGGCCCCGATCTCGCCGATCCGGCGCTCGAGCTCCGCCTCGTCGTCGACTGGCCACTTCACACCCTCGTCCGTGACCAGCTTGATCCCGTTGTCGGCCGCCGCGTTGTGCGACGCCGAAACGATGATCCCCGAGCCAAAGCCGCCCATCGCCCTCACCAAGTGGGACACGGCTGGGGTTGGCAGCACCCCGCCCCACAGCACTTCGCCACCAGCGGCGGCAAATCCGCCTCCCACCCACCCAGCGAGCTCAGAGGTCGAAGCCCGCGTGTCACCAGCGAGCAGCACCCGCCTGGGCTTGCCCCGGAGCGAGAGCTGCTCGGCCAGCGCCCGGCCCAAGCGGGCAAGGGTTGGTCGGTCAAGCGGGTACTCGTGGGCGATACCACGCACACCATCGGTACCGAATAAGCGGACCTTCACGCTCAGCGCCCTCCTGGTGAAGCCCGGTTCGTTGGTGCTCCGATCCTCACCACCACCCGCACCGCGAGCGGCTCGAGGACACGTACCAGCGGATGGGGCGAGCGCACCGCGACCAAGGCCTCGACCGGGCCCGTCGCACCGTCCACGTCGAGCGGATCTGTGGTGAGGCCAGGAATCCGCTCGAGCTGCGCTCGCGGGCCCGAGACCAAGGCAACGGAAGGGTCGACGGCCAAGCCTGTCACCTCCAGACCCTCTCCCGGCATACCGGCCACCTTCGGCCGGACCGGGATGCGCCGCTGCACCAATCGCTCGAGCCAGAGCGGGACCTGGGCTGGCGAGACGGCCACCACCTCGACAAGAGCTGGAACCAACACGTTCCGCGCCTCGACCGCGAGGTCGTTCTCGCCCTCGCGCGCCCCTCGGAGGTCGAGCACGACACCGACCTCGGCCGCGCTCAGCGACCGTAGGAGCTTGAGCGGACCCCGCACCCGCAAGGTAAGAAAGTGCGGAACCTCGGAGGTGATGACCATCTCCGAAGGGACGTTCACCAACGTCAGCGAGGTCTCGATCTCGCGCTCGGAGATCCGCTCCCGCCGCTCGAGGGCGTTGGCGTACCACACCAGGCACGCCAGCACGAACGCCACCAGAAGGCTCGCGAGCTTGCGCGGCAGCGGCCTCATCGCTCGGCTCCAGCCCGCCGCAGGATCAACAGCTCGAGCAGGAGATCTCGCAGCTCCCGCTGCTCGAGATCGGCGTGGAGCCGTCCCCCCACCGCCACCGAGAGCGCTCCCCGCTCCTCCGAGACGACAACCGCCACTGCGTCGGTCTCCTCGCCGATACCGAGCGCCGCTCGGTGGCGTGAGCCATACACCGTCGACAGGTCAGCCCGGGTCGAGAGCGGGAGAAAGCAACCCGCGGCGGCAATGCGGTTGCCTTGTACGATGGCGGCCCCGTCGTGGAGCGGCGTACCCGGGGTGAAGACGTTGACCAGTAGATCGTACGAGAGCTGCGCGTCGAGCGGGATCCCGGTCTCGGCGTAGGTGCGTAGCCCCTCCCCCCGCTCGATGACCACGAGCGCACCGTAACGTCGGGCCGCGAGGGTGTCACAGGCGAGGACGATGTCGTTGACCAGCACCTGACGCGGCGACAGCGTCGCCGCCCAGCGCCACAGCCGCGTCCGCCCCATGCCCGCCAGGATCCGCCGAATCTCGTGCTGAAACAGGACGATGACCACGAATGGCAGGTAGAAGAGCGCCTTCGAGAGGATGACCGAGAGCGTGATCAGGTCGAGCGCGCGGGCGGCGAAGAACGTTCCGGCGAGAACCAGGATCCCCCACAGCATCGGCACCGCACGGGTCCCGCGGATCGCCGCCAGCAGGAGGTAGAAGACGACCGTGACGAGGAGCACATCGACCAGGTCGCGCACCCCTATCTCGAGCTGAACGAGATCGCGAAGCAGCTCCAAAACCGCGCTCACGCCGCCTCCTCGACCGCCCGCAAAACGGTCAAGAACTGCGAGGTTGCAGCGACATCGTGCACGCGCGCCACGGCTCGCGGGAGCCGGGCGAGCGCCACCAGCGAGGCCAGCGAGCCCGGCAGCCTGCTGTCCACGTCGACACCGCACAGCCTGCCGATGAACGACTTGCGGGAGGCGCCCACGACCACGGGATGGCCGAGGGCGGCCAGGTCGTCGAGGTGGGCAAGCAGACGGAGGTTGCCCTCGACGTCCTTGCCGAAGCCGATGCCCGGGTCGAGCCAGATTCGCTCCGCAGGGATACCGGCGGAGCGGGCCGCCGCTGCCCGCTCGCCCAGCCGCGCCACCACCT
>JAAYVZ010000282.1 GCA_012516935.1 Holophagae bacterium | reverse complement strand
GTCGTTTGGTTTCCGCTGGGCAGGGCGAGGTAACGACCGAGCCATTTTCTGAGATCCCTCACCCAGGCCTTCAGATCGAACGGCTTCCGCGCTTGCGCCCTCGCCCCCGCGGGAGCGGGCGAGAGGAACGCAGGAGATACGCGCTGTTGGGGTTGTTGATCGGGGGAGTGCTCGGACTTCTTTCCTGCACACGACCGGCTCCCCCCCGCCTTGCCGACGCGCTCACGGCACCGGGTGGGTCGCGAGCGCGGGTCGCGGCGCTGCTCCACGTCGCGATCTCGGGCCTCGAGGTCGAGCGGGAGCGGGCCTGGTTCGCGGCCGGCCTCATCGAGTGCGAGCTGGGGTCGCCCGCCGCTGCGACCACAGCGTTCCGGCGCTCGCATCCTGGCGCTGGGCTGGCGGCGCTCGCCGCCCGTCGGCTGGAGGAGTCGCTCGCCGCCTCGGCGCCGCCGGCCAGCACTTGGCTGGCTGCAGCGAGCTCGTCCTGGCTCGACCCGGTGGCGGCCACGCGGCTGCGGCTGCGCTGCGCCGAGGTCGCCGCCGGGCAGGGCCGGTGGCAGGAGGTCGACGTGTGTTTGCCTCCGGTCGACGGCCTCACCCGTGAGCAGAGACGCCGGGCCGTGGTTGTGCAGGCCCGGTGCCCGGGGGCCGCCGGCGAGGCGGCACGGGCGCGTCTCGTCGTCGAGTTCCCTGCCGCCGCCGAGGCGCAGGGCCTTGCGGTGGAGGCGTTGTCGCGCTCGCTCGCGCCACCGCAGCTCGCCGTTCAGGCGCAAGGTTGGCTCGATGCGGGGCGTCCCCAGCGGGCGCTCGAGAGCGGGCGCCGAGCGGGAGCGACCGCCTCGCTCGTGACGGCGCGCGCGGCGCTGCGGTTGCGCCGGGCCACCCAGGCACTCGGCTTGATCCGTGGCGGTACTGCCGAGGCCTGGGTCGAACGGGCGGATGCCTACCGCCTCGTCGGCTGGGCGGCGGCGCGGGGACAGCGGGGTCGCCCGTTCGCCGATGCCTTGCGCGCCGCCGAGTGGGGGCTCACGCTGCCTGGAGCCGAGCCGGAGACGACGGCTCGTCTTCATCTACTGGCTGCGGAGGCACTTATCGAGCTCGGGCGCTTTGCGGAGGCGCTGCCGCATCTGCGGGCCGAGATGGTGCAGGCACTGCCGCGCTACGACTGGGTGTGTCGTCGGTGGAGCTTCCTCCAGGGACGGCGGGGGCAGACGCCGCTTCCCGGGGGGGAGGGGTTGCCCGGCAGCACGCGCGTCAGGCGGCTCGCTGCTTACTGGCAGGCGGTCGGCCGCGCCCAGGCCGGCGATCGGAGCGGCCTGCAGACGCTGGCGGACAGTGGCTTCCCGGATCTCGTCGCGCAGTGGGCGAGCCAGTCGCTCGGACGTTCCGGTGTCGCCTTCGCCTTTCCTGCCACGAAGGTCGACGCCCCGAGGCCACCGCCGTGGGCCGACGACCTGCTGACGCTCGGGCGCACCGCCGACATCGCCGTTGCCTGGCGGGCCGACCTCGAGACCGGGCGGGCACCGGCTGCCGAGTGGCTCGGCCTCGTGGCGCTAGCCCAGCTCGCCCCGCTCGACGCCATCCCGCTTCTCGTCCGAGGTGAGCCGCGCCTGCTCGCCGGGCCGTGGGACGGGCTGCCGGCGGCACTCGTGGAACAGTATCTGCCGCTGCCGTGGCGACAGGAGGTGGAGGTAGCCGCCCGCGCCGCCGGCGT
>JAAYVZ010000281.1 GCA_012516935.1 Holophagae bacterium | reverse complement strand
AGTACCAGCAACGCCCCCATCCGCCCGAGCGCCTTGAGCCGCTCGGCGTACCGCCGGCTCGCGCGCGCCGAGCCGTAGCGTTCGACCAGCTCCGGCTGCTGCCACGCCTCGCCCGGCGGCAGCCCGCCGAGGATCAGCACCACCTTGCCGCGCACGTCGAGGGCGGCGAAGTCGTCGCGCCCCAGCCCCGGTTCACGGATGCCGTAGCCAGCGAACACGACCTTGCCACCGAGCGAGCGCGGTCCGAGTGCCGGTGCGATGAGATCGACGCCGGCGGCGAACGAGCGGGCCTGCATGCCGGCCGCGGTGCGTGTCTCGACCGCGAGCGTGCTGGCGAGCTCGCGCACCTCACGGAGAGGCACCACCTGGCGATAGCAAGGGTTGGCGCCGTCATGGCCGACCGGCGCGAGCGGCCGCACCCCGGCCAGCTTGAGCTGCGACACCACGTACTCCGCTGCAGCCTCGAGCCCGCGGCTGCCGAGCCCACGCCCCTCCAGCGCGGGGGAGGCGAGGAAGGCGATGTGGGCTGCGAGCGCCGGGGCGGCGATCGCCTCGAGCCGGGCTTGCGCCGGGGCGGCGAGCGGCTCCGCTGGGCCGGCCGTGAGGAAGTCGTCGGCCGATGACTGGGCAAACCCGGCAGCGGCGAGGAGGAGTGCGAACAGGGGTGAGAGCTTGCGCATCGGTGCCTCCACGTGGCCTCGGAACCCGCCGCACCGGCTGGGCGCTGTTCGCCTCCACGAGCACCGGGGACCGCCCACGTCGGTACCGGCTGAGCTGTGCCAGCAGTCCGAGCTCAAGGACAGTCCCCTCCACCGGCTGCTCCGCGAGCGGGAACCACACCGATCTCGTGGGCCGCGCGCGCTTGGCCTCGAGCGCGGAGACGCACATGGCTCGGACGGGTACCCTGTACCGACCGCGCCGCCCGGACCCAGACCGACAACGGCCGGCAGAAGAACCCGTCGGGTCGGGGATCGTGACCTCACGAGCACCTCCCAGCGGGCAGTGTACCGCGCCAGAGCCCAAGGCCGGCCCGATCGTCGCAGCCGCGCCCGCGCCGGGGCCGTTTGCGCCTCGCCGGCTCCCTGCGGGAAGCCGAGCCGCGTGCCCGGAGATGGAGCCGGTGCTCCGGAAGGCGAGGGTGAGGGGCGGGAAGTGGCCTCGACGCGACGCCGCTGGTACGCTGACCGGCGCAGACCGGGAGCCGCTCATGAGCGAGACAGCCCAGACCCGAACCCCCCTTTTGCAGGCGCTCGATGAGATCGTCGGTACGTTGCGTTCCTTCATCCGCTCGCCGCGTGCGATGTGGGGCGTGAATGTCCCGTACTTTCTCGAGGGCATCGCCTATTTCGGGGTGCTCACGTTGCTCATGAAGTACCTCTCGGAGAACGTGGCGCTCGGCGATATCACGGCCGGGGTCGTGGTCTCGTTCTTCACCGGCGGGATCACCTTCGCGATGTTCTTCCTGGGCGAGATGGGTGACCGTTTCGGCCTGCGGCGGGTGCTGCTCGCCTCGATCCTCCTCATGGGTGTCGGGCGCATCTTCATCACCTTCGCCGGCTATCTCCCGGGCGGTAGCCTCTTTTCGCCGGCGTTTTTGATGACGGCTACCAGCCTGCTCATCGTCGTCATCGGGTTCGGTATGTTCCAGCCGGTCTTGTTCTCGGCCGTGAAGCAGTTCTCGACCCGCGAGACGTCGGCGATGGCGTTCGCCGTCGTGTACGGCCTCAACAACCTGGGGGCTTTCGTCGCTGGCCTGCTCTCCCCGAAGGTGCGCGGGATCGCCAGCAGCGCTTTCCCGCCCAATGGCATCAACGGTGTGTTCGCGCTTTACACCGTGCTGACCCTGGCCTCGGTGGCGATCACCGGCGCCATCCTCACCCGAGCGACGGTGCGCGCGGCGCTGGCGGCGCGCCCCGAGACCGCGGCCCGCGAGGAGGCGGCGCGTGGCGAAAACCGGCCGCGCGTCTTCTCGTGCCGTTGGTTCGCCGAGCACCCGCTGCGCGACCCGCGCTTCGCCTACTTCATCTTCATCCTGATCCCGGTGCAGACGCTGTTCGCCCACAACTGGCTGACCTTGCCGCTGTACATCAACCGCGCCTTCGTGCCGTGGGTGGCGGACCGTTTCGAGCTGTTCTCGAACCTCGGCCCACTCCTCGTCTTCCTGCTTGCGCCGCTGGTCGCCGCCCTCACCGCGAAGCGTGATCCGCTCGACATGATGGTGTGGGGAACCCTGGTCATGGCGGCGCCGACGTTCCTGCTGGTCCTGGGGCCCTCGCCGGCCGCACTCATCACCTTCATCGTCCTCATGACCGTGGGCGAGTCGATGTGGCAGCCGCGCTTCTACCACTACCTCACCGAGCTCGCCCCGCCCGGCAAGACCGGTGCCTACGTCGGTATCGGCCAGCTCCCCTGGTTTCTGACCAAATTCCTCACCGGGATGTACGCCGGCTGGTTCCTGCAGCGCTTCTGCCCGGCCGAGGGGGTCCGGCACAGTGAGCAGATGTGGCTCATCTATGCGCTCATCGCCATGGTCTCGCCGGTGGCGTTGTTGCTCACCCGCTCCTGGCTGCGAGGGGGCACCGCCAGGAGCTGAGCGGGTCGGGTTGGCCTCGTGTTGACCCCGGCAGGAGCGCGCTTTTGGCCGCGCGTTGGTCAACGGGGTTCCCCGTCGGGGCGGGGTGTGGTAAAGTTCCCGCCCTTGCGGCTTCGGCCGTGGGGCTGGAGGCACAAATGGAAGACTTGGTCATCGAGGTGGAGCGGCGTGACTCCACTGGCAAAGGCGCGAATCGCAAGCTGCGGCAGCAGGGGCTCATCCCCGCCGTCGTCTACGGGGGGGGCAAGGAGCCGACAGCGGTGGTCGTCGATCGCCAGGTGGTGACCAAGCTGTTGAAGACGGAGAAGGGCCGTAACTCCCTCTTTCTGCTGCGGATGAAGGGCACCAAGACGGAGCGCCACGTGATGCTCCACGAGGCTCAGCAGGACCTCATCACCCACCAGTTCCTGCACCTCGACTTCATTCGCGTCGAGAAGGGACAGCGCGTGAAGGTCGAGGTCCGGGTGGTGCTCGAGGGCGAGCCGGCAGGAGTGAAGGCAGGTGGGTTCCTCGACTGGGGAAGCCGGTCACTGCATCTGGAGTGCGCCGCCGAGGCGGTGCCCGATGCGATCCACACCGACGTCTCCGGCCTTGGTATCGGCGAACACATCTCGGCCGGTGACCTCGTCCTTCCCGAGGGCGTCAAGCTTCTGGACGATCCCCACAAGGTAATCGTCCATATCGAGGCGCATGGCGCCAAGGGCGAGGAGGAGCCGGTGGCTGAGGTCAGCGAGGAGAAGGCCGCCGAGCCGGAGGTCATCAAGCGCGGCAAGGCGACCCCTGCGGAGAGCGGGGAGTAGCCCTCGTCGATGGACATCGCCGCCGTGGTGGGGCTCGGAAATCCGGGCCGCGAGTACGAAGCCACGCGGCACAACGTCGGCTTCCAGGTCATCGACGCGCTGGCATCGAAGTGGCGGGTTACCGGGTTCCGTTTGGCTTGCCACGTGCTGTCGTCCCGGCGAGGCGGCAGCCGGCCCATCTGGCTGATCAAGCCTCAGAGCTACATGAACCTGTCCGGACCGGCAGTGGCTGCGTTTGCCGCCGCCGAGTCGTTGACGCCCTCGCAGCTCCTCGTGGTGGTGGATGACGTCGAGCTGCAGTTGGGGCAGCTCCGGCTTCGGCCGTCCGGCGGCGCCGGGTCCCACAACGGGCTCCGCTCCATCGTCGAAGCGATCGGAGAGGGGTTCCCGCGCTTGCGGCTGGGGATCCGCGGCGCCAGCCCCTGGCGAGATCTCGCCGACTACGTGCTGGCTCCGTTCGAGGACGGGGAGCTGGCCGCTGCCCGGAGCCTGGTTGGCGACGCGGTCGCCTGTATCGAGATGGCGCTCCACGCCGGCCTCGGACGGGCAGCCAGCCGATACAACCGCGCCCCGGCTTCACCCGACCCGGTGGCGGCCACCTAGACCAGCCCTTCGGCACCGTCCCCAACCTGGCTGCCGACAGGTTCTTGCCATTTCCCCGGCGATCGGCTAGAGTGCCCCTCCGCGCCCGCAGACGGGGCGGTCATCCTTGCTCCCGGCTCGATCCGGGGGCCGCAGGCCGAAAGGAGACGACATGGCGCTCTATGAAGTCGGTATCGTCCTCACCACAACCCTCGACGACCAGGAGCGCGAGGCGTTCCTCGCCGAGCTGCGCACGCTGTTGGCGGCGCAGAAGGCGGAGATCGTCACGCAGGACGTCTGGGGCAAGCGTAACCTCGCCTACGAGATCAGGCACCAGCGCGAGGGCTTCTACGTGTTTTGGCAGTTCGAAGGGACCGGCCCGGCGGTCAAGGCACTCGAGTACAAGCTGCGCCTATCCGATCAGGTGCTCCGCTACCTGACACTGAACCTGGATCGGGAGCTGCAGCGCAGCCGCAAGATGGAGAAGGTGCGCGCCAAGCAGAAGGCCGCCAAGGCGGCCAAGGAAGCCGCCGCGCCGGCGGGCGAGGAGGCCTGAGATGTCGAAGAAGAAGTACTACGTCAAGCGCAAGAAGAGCTGCAAGTTCACCGCCGAGGGGATCGAGTACATCGACTACAAGGACCTCGACCTGCTCAAGCAGTATGTGCCCGTCTCCGGCAAGATCCTGCCCCGCCGGGTTTCGGGCACCAACCCGATCTACCAACGCAAGCTGACCCGCGCTGTCAAGCGGGCCCGCCACCTGGCGCTCCTGCCGTACCTGGGAGACTGAGCGCCGCGGCATCGGATGTCGAGCAGTCCAACGCCGTCCAACCCGCCATCCCTGCGCCGTATCGGCCCCGGGGTGGCGGGGTTGCTTTCGGTGCTCGTTTACTTGAGCCTGCCGTTGGTGCCGCTCGTGGGTTTGGTCCTGGCCCTGCTGGCCCCCCTGCCGTTGCTGCAGGTGACCGCGAGCGGACGCCCCTCGTTCATGGCCTGGGGCTGGGTTGCGGTGGTCGGTACTGGAGGCGCACTCCTCACCTCCTCGACCTGGCTTGCTGTCCTGACGCTGGGCTACCTGGCGACGACGGCCTGGCCGGCGGTCTCGGTCGAGAGCTGGCGACGGCGTGGGTGGAGCGAAGGGCGTTGGCTCGCCATCTTGGTGTTGGTGGGGTTGCTGATCAGCCTCTCAGCGCTGAGTGCGATCCTGTATCCCGCCTTTCCTCCCCAGCGCCTCGGCGAGATGATCGCCGCGAGCTTGGAGCAGGCAGGTATACCGTCCGGGCTGTATGGGTTGGGGAGCGGTACGCGTGAGATCGGCGCCGCTTTCGGTCTGGTTGCCTACATCGTTCCCGCCCTGTCAGCCCTTTACCTGACGCTTCTGGGTCGCTTCCTGGGGGCGCGGCTGAGCGTGCTCGGCCTCGACACTGCCAGGGGGCCATTTTGTGATTACCGCTCGGAGGAATGGCTCCCGGTCGGTTTCATCCTCGGGGGGCTCGGTTGGGTGTTCCTGCCTGAACCCGGGAAGTGGTTGGCCGCTAACCTGTTGGTGACCGTCGCCGGGTTGTATTTCGTGCATGGCTTGGCTATTATCCACTTCTACCTCGGCCCCCGGTTGCGTCACAACCGCTGGGTTCGAGCCGGTGTCCTGCTCGTGGCCCTGCAGATGCCTGTAGCCGCGACTGTAGCGGCGGCGGGGCTGGCCGATGCGTTTGTCCGGCTGCGACGGAGCGGGAAGCCGGACGAAGGGAGGGCGTGATGAAAGTGATTCTCAACGATACCGTCGAGCACCTCGGCGACCGCGGGACGATCTGCGAGGTGAAGCCCGGATTCGCACGGAATTATCTTATTCCAAAAGGCTTCGCGTATGAAGCGACCCCCGCCAACCTGGCCCGCTTCAAGCAGGAGCAGCGCCGGTGGCTCGAGGCGCAGGAGCGTCAGAAAGCGCAGGCCGAGCTGTTGGCGGGGAAGATCGTCGGGCTCGAGCTGTCGTTTTACCGTCGAGCCGGCGAGAGCGATGCGTTGTACGGTTCTGTCACCGCCTCCGACGTGGCGGAGGCCCTGGCCGTGAAGGGGTTCGACGTCGATCGCCGCAAGATCGAGCTAGCCCAGCACATCAAGCGATTGGGCAGCTTCGCGGCCGAGCTGCACCTGCACCGCGACGTGCGCGTGCCGATCACCGTGCACGTGCTTCGCGAGGGGGAGCAGGCCAGCGCCTGATCTGGCGTGAGCCATTCCGAAAGTCCGCCGCCCTCCGAGCTGCCGTCCCCCCCGAGGCGCGCCGCGGCCGGGAGGTTGCGCACCTTGGTCGGTCGGGCCCTGGCGTGGGTACTCCGAGACGCGCTCCGCGATCTGCGACATCGCACCGAGGCCAACGCGACCGCACTGGGGCTCCTGTCGCGCCGGCTCGAGCTCGCGGACGAGCAGAGGGCCGAAATGGGTCGGCGTATCGACGATCTCCGGCGCGACCTGGCGGCGGTGCAGAAAGATGTGAGCGCCTCCCTGGAGCAGCTCGGGGCCGGTCAGCAGGATCTCTCTGAGAGCATCGGTCTGCTGCGTGACCACCTCCAGACGCGCCTCGACCAGACCCTGGGCGAGGTTGCCGATCTCAGGAATGCTGGTGAGCTGACGCGGTCTGGCCTTCAGACCGTCACCGAGGATGCGCTGCCGGAGCTCCAGGGTCGGGTCGAGACGGCGGAGAGCCGGTTGGACGCTGCGATCAGGGCGCTCCAAGTCGAGCTCGAGATGGTCCGCGACCAGCGCTTGGAGCTCGTGGAGAGGACGCAGTCGGCGCAGCACGTTACCGCTCTGAGGCTCACTGGTGAGGTCGAGAACCTGCGCGACCGACGGCTTCCGCAGCTCGAAGCCTCGGGAGAGAGGCTCCATGCGGCGGTCCAGGCAGTCCTCGCCGACCTCGAGCGCCTGCGCGATGCCCAGCTCCCGGACGCCGCACGGCGGGTCGATGATCTCGCCACCGTCCTCGCCAGGGTGCAGGCGCTGGCGGAGGAGGTGCGCGACCGGCGGCTTCCGGCCCTCGCGTCCCGGCTCGACGCGCTGGTGACACAACTGCATGAGGAGCTTGCCGAGACCGCCGGTCTCGTTGACCGCCTGGTAGCCGAAGAGCCGCTGCGCGTCCGCGCGTCACCCGCGGTGGAGGCGCGCCTCCCGCAGGTGATGCTGGCCGCCTCGCGCGCCTTTGCCGACCTGTTCCGGGGCAGCGAGGAGGAGATCGCGGCCCGCGTCGCCGAACACGTGGAGGTGCTGCGTGGGCAGGCTCCGATACTCGATCTCGGGTGCGGCCGCGGGGAGCTGCTGCGGCTGCTCCGATCTGCCGGTATCGAGGCCGCTGGTGTCGACACCGACCCGGCGATGGTCGAAGCCTGCCGACGCGACGGACTGGACGTCGCGGAGGAAGACGCGCTGGCGGCGCTGGCGGCACGGACACCTGGAAGCCTCGGTGGAATCGTCGCGCTACACCTGGTTGAGCATCTCCCGGCTTCGGTTTGGATGAGCCTGGTGGAGGCGGCGGCGCGAGTGCTCAGGCCGGGTGGGGTGCTGCTGGTCGAAAGCCCCAACCCGGACTCGCTGCGGGTCGGCGCCGGGCTTTTCTGGATCGACCCCACACACCACGCGCCGGTTCACCCTGACGCCCTCGCTTTCGTCGCCCGCGCCGTCGGGCTCAGGGTCGACTCGGTCCGTCTTGCCCACGAGTTCCCACCCGAGCAGCGGCTGGTGCGCGAGGCTCAGGACGTGCCTCTCCGGTTGCTGGCGGAGCAGCTCGACGCCTGGCTGTCAGCGCCGCGCGATTTCGTCCTCGTTGCCCGGCGCCCCTGAGTCAGCAACCAGTACCTGCTTCACTTGACGGTGACCGTCGCCCTGAACGCCCCCTTGTTGTTGGCGGTGTCACGGTCGTTGATGCCGAGAAACAGCCGGCCGGATGCCGGTGCCGGGGCGCGAAATGCAGCCCCGACCAAAAACGGGCGGCCGTCGGTGCCGATGCGGCCGATCAGCGCCATATGGGGGGCTTGTGCAAAGAGGTTGTACTTGCGCCACTCTGGCTTGGCGAGGAAGCCGTCCGGCGAGGTCTTGTTCTCGGGGTTGGCGACCAGCTCACCAGTCGCGTTGACCACGAGCTGCTGCTGTGCCTGCACATCAAGGCCGGTGTCGGTCCAGGCCACGTTGCCGGGAACGACGATCTCGCGAGTCACGCCGTTGCCTCCGCAGCCGGCCAGCGTCAGCCCGCAGGCTGCCACGAGCAACGTCGACGCTACGCGGTTCGAAATCTGCACCGTGGGTCCCTCCTGTTGGCCCGGCGGTTCGTGGCCGGGGCCGACATTCTACCGGACGGTATGCCGTCCCAGCGGCAGGGCGCTGCGATGGGGTTGAGACAGGAGCCATGCCGTCCAAACCCGCCCGCTGGGGCAGCGTCTTCGGCCGCGCCGTGGTGGTGGAAGCGGTTTCGGCGTGAGCTCCGCCGGCTCGGGCCGCGGGAGGCGGTGTCGGCTCGAGCGGTGCGTGTTCTCGCGGCAGCTGTTTTCAGTTCGTCGACGGCGGCTACAATGGACCGAGGTCGATCGGCCGTGCGCGCGGCGTTACGGTGCTGCTGCGCGGCGCCCCTGCTGCTGGTAGCCGGCGCCGTCTGGGCCTTGGATCCGCACAAGGCGATTACCCAGCTCGCCCACAGGTCGTGGCGGGACGAGCTGCCGCAAAACACGATTCACACCATCCTGCAGACCCGCGACGGGTATCTGTGGTTCGGCACCTACGAGGGGCTCGTACGGTTCGACGGGGTCCGTTTCGTCGTTTTCGACGCGGCGCGCAGCAAGCACCTCCGGGGCACGTCGGTGTTGCACCTGGCGGAGGACCAGCACGGCCGCCTGTGGATCGCCACCAACGGCGGCCTGGCGGTGCGCGAGGAGGGTCGATTCCGCACCTACACGACCGACGATGGGCTGCCCAGCGATGTGGTCGGGGCGGTCCTGCCGCGCCCAGATGGGACGCTGCTGGTTGGAACCGACAAGGGAATCTGCTGCTTCTCGGGTGAGCGCTGCCAGCCGGCTGGGCTCGATGGCCCGACACCTGGGGCTGTCAAGGCGCTGGTCGCGGACGGTCCCGACGTCGTGTGGGTCGCATCGGATCGAGGTCTGCTCCGGGTCGAGGGGCGGGTCGTCACCCGGCTGACCGTCGACGACGGCCTGCCGTCGAACCTCTGCCGGGCGGTGCTGCCGGACCGCAACGGTACGCTCTGGGTCGCGACGAGCGGCGGGCTGGCCCGGCGGACTGCGGAGGGGTGGCGAGTGCTGACCACCGCCGAGGGGCTGCCCGACAGCTTCGTGGCCGCCCTGTGGCAGGACCGGGACGGCAGCCTGTGGGTCGGCACCGAGGGCGGTGGGCTGGCGCGCCTCGAGGGCAGCCGCGTCAGCACGTTTTCGGACCGTGACGGCCTCAGCCACAACTTCGTCCGCTCCCTTTACGAGGACCGTGAGGGGAGTCTCTGGGTGGGGACCAACGGGGGCCTCAACCAGCTCAGAGATACGAAGGTGAGGACGTACACCACCCGGGAGGGGCTGTGCGCCGACTTCGTGCGGGTGGTCCTCGAGGACCGCCGTGGCGATCTCTGGGTCGGCACCGATGGCGGCGGCCTCTGTCGCTTCCGCGGGGGTGCTTTCTCCAGCTTCGGCGTCGAGCTGGGCTTGCCGAGCGCCTCGGTGCGGGCGCTCGGTGAAGGACGTGACGGCACCCTGTGGGTGGGGTCCCGCAGCGGGCTCTCCCGGTTCGACGGGACCTCCTTCACCACTTGGACGATGCGGGACGGGCTGTCGTCCAACCTGGTCCGGGCGGTGCTCGAGGACCACGAAGGTACCCTTTGGGTGGGCACCGAGGGCGGCGGTCTCAACCGGCTGAGCGCGGGCCGCATCGAGGTGCTGACGATGGGCAACGGGCTGCCTTCGAACGACGTTCGGGCTCTCTTTGAGGACAAGCTCGGCCAGCTCTGGATCGGTACCTACGGAGGGCTGGTTCGGTGGCACGACGGTGTCGAGCGCGTGCTTGGGACGGCCGACGGTCTTCCCAACGACATCGTCTTTGCCGTGACCGAGGACGGCAGAGGCAACCTGTGGGTCGGCACGGACAGTGGGCTCGGGCTCATCGAGCCGTCCGGTATCACCGCCTTCACCGTCGACGATGGCCTATTCGACAACAAGGTGTTCCAGATTCTCGACGACGGCAACGGCTGGTTGTGGATGACCTCCAACCGCGGCATCTCACGGGTCCGCGCAGAGCAGCTCTACGCTCGGGCGAGGGGTGAGATCGCCCGGGTCGAGGCCGAGGGGTTCAACCGCTCCGACGGGCTGCGGGTCAACCAATGCAACGGCAGCTCACAGCCAGCCGGTTGGCGGCGACGCAACGGGGAGCTGTGGTTCCCCACCGCCGAGGGCGTGGCGGTGGTCGACCTGCCCCGGATGCGGTTCAACCCGACGCCGCCACCCGTCCTGATCGAGGAGCTGCTGGTCGACCGGGAACCGAGGCGCCCACAGGTGACGCGGGCACTCGGGCCCGAGCTGCGTGAGCTCGAACTCCACTACACCGCGCTCTCGTTCGTGGCCCCGGAGAAGGTGCGCTTCCGCTACCGGCTCGAGGGGTTCGACGATCGCTGGGTGGAGGCCGGCAGCCGGCGCTCAGCGTACTTCACCAGCATCCGGCCGGGTCGCTATCGCTTCCACGTGATTGCCTGCAACAACGATGGCGTCTGGAACCAGGTCGGCGCCGAGTGGTCGTTCGAGGTGCTCGCGCCGTTGTGGAGCCGTTGGTGGGCCTATGTGCTTTACGTGTTGGCGGTGGGTGGCTCGGTGTGGCTCGCGGCGATGCTGCGCATGCGCACCCTGCGCCACCGAACGCGGCGTCTCGAGGCCATGGTCGCCGAGCGAACGGCCGAGGTCGAGGCGTCCAATCGCGCTCTGGCCGAGAAGGTGGCCGAGGCGGAGATTTCGGAGCAGCGGGCCGTGGCATCCGAGCGACGCGCGCTCGAGGCCAGCCGTGCCAAGAGCATCTTCCTGTCGAACATGAGCCACGAGCTGCGTACCCCGCTCAACTCGATCATCGGCTTCGCCGCCATCCTCATGGAGCGTCTGGAAGGGCTGGTAGAGCCCCGGTATGCCCGCTTCTTGCACAACATCCAGGCCTCGGGTGAGCACCTCCTGCGGCTGATCAACACCATCCTCGACCTCTCGAAGATCGAGGCGGGACGCATGGAGCTGCACCTCGAGCCGGTGCAGATCGGGAGCCTGCTGAGTGAGATCGAGAACCTCATGCGCGGTGTGGCGGCGGAGAACGATATCGACTTCGAGGTGTGCGTCGCCGAGGACCTCCCGGTCGTCAACGCCGATGCGATCAAGCTCAAGCAGGTGATGTTCAACCTGCTGTCGAACGCCGTCAAGTTCTCGCCGCCGCGTGCGACCGTGACGGTCGAGGCGGCGGCCGTACCGCAGCCCGAGTCACCGCTGGGCGTCGAGTCCGTGCGCGTGAGGATCGTCGACCGTGGCATCGGCATCCGCCCCGAGGACCACGAGGCCATCTTCCAGGAGTTCCGCCAGCTCGACGAGGGCACCAACCGCCGGTTCCAGGGAACCGGTCTCGGCCTGCCGTTGGCCCGACGGCTGGTCGAGCTGCACGGTGGCACGGTGACGGTGCAGTCGGCCCCGGGCAAGGGGAGTTCGTTCACGGTGCTGCTGCCGATGACCTTGGCCTGCGAGCTGCCGGCGCGTTGAGCCTACCAGCCGCCGCCGCCTCCACCACCGGAGGAGCCACCGCCGGAGCTATCGCTATCCGAGGACGAGCTGGGGGCCGAGACCCCAGCCGAGAGTGCCCCTACCGCGGTAGTCCACGATGCCGAGGCCCCCGCGCCACCGAACGCGCCTCCCCCTCCCGAGAAGCCACCGCTACCACCCGACCATGCGGAGCTACTCGCGGCGAGATCGGAGTCGGCAGTGCCGACGGAAAACGACCGTGTCCAGCGCTCAACCTGTGAGCCCAGCCCCAGCGCCACGAGCCAGGGGAGCCAGGCGTCCTCGAGACGCGGCTGCTGTGTGCGCAGCTCATCGCGAAACGCCAGGCGCAGGGCTGCGAGCTGGCGGCGGCGAGCGAGCGCCGGTCCGCGATCGCGGCTGCGCATGAGGGCGAGGGTCGAGCTCCACACCGCGGAGAGCCCGAGACCGAGGCCGACCAGCGTCGCCATACCGACCGGCAGGCTCGACAGCACGAGCACGGCATAACCGGCCGAGGCGGCCGCCAGGGCGAGGAGGCCCCAGGCAAGCGTGCGGGCCAGGGAGCTGACCGCCCGCGCCACCACCGCCGCGAGCCCGGCAGAGCCCCCCCAGATCAGCGCCAGTCCCAGCGCTCCGAAGCCCACCGCGGGCCAGTCGAACGGGTGGAGGAACCCCGCTGTCAGCAGGGTTACGAGCGCCGATAGGGAGAGCGCCGTGGGCAGCCACCACTTGGCTCGGTGGCGCTCGGGGCGGGAGCCGAGTGCGAGCTCGACGAGGCGCATCACCGGCTCGCGGATCACCTCGACCGGGTCGAAACCGCTGCTCGCGTAATACGCCCTCACCTTCTCCGTATCGGTGATTTCGGACTGGTCGACGAAGAGCTTGTCAACCAGCTCGCTCTCGTAGCCTTCCAGGCTCACACCGTCGATCAGGCGTCGCAGCTCCAGAACCGGCGTTTGGGAGTGCTTGCCGGCGCCCGGCCGAACCGTCGACGCCAGCTTCCCTTCGGCGACGAGGCGGGTGATTACGGCAGCCACCTCGGGAGCGCCGACGCTGCGGTCCCACACCGCCCCGGCTACCTCGGGCCGGAGGCTGAAGAGGTTGGCCTCGAGCGACGCCGGGTCGAGGGCCGCGTGTGGCAGCGCAGCCCAACGGCCTGGACGTTCCTCCTGCCGTACGAACCGCGCCAGCCACCACGTGATGGCGAGCCCGATCGCTGCCAACAGGGACAGACGCGCCGCCAGTGGCGCTGGTTGCCGCACCGAGGCGGGGGCCGTTGGACCGATGTGGACCATCCTGGCTTTGACCACGAAGCCGCTCCCGGGCGCGAGCGCTCCCGGCTCGAAATGGAATGATCGCTGCTGTGCACCTTCCACCCGCCACGCCGCGTCGATCTCGAGGTCCAATACGTAGCGCTGGATAGGCCACTCGCGGTCGGGAAAGGCGAAGTCGTGATCGAGGACGTAGTGATCGCCCCTGCGCCGGAGAATGTGCGACAGTGCGTATTCGAGCACATAGTCGATCTCGGTCGAGGCGAACGCTGGGTCCGAGGGGAGGCGGCTACGCCATCGCAACGTGTCGTCTTCGGCCCAATCGTAGCAGTCCAGATCATCGAGGTCGCCGCGCCGGACCTCGCGGCTGGAGCGCGTAGCAGGGTCCTCGCGCGTGAGGCGCACGAGCTCGATGTGCTGGCCCCTGGCGATCCGGAATCTCCGTTCGCCGCCGTTCCAATCTCCCGAGAACACCATGGCGTGCCGCTCACGGACATGGAGGACGCCGTCGGCGTCGAGGCGGGCACCGACGGATAGCTCACGCCACAGAAGAGAGCGTTGGGCGTCGGCAGGTGCGGCGAGCGCCAGCGCAACAAGCGGCAGAGCGAAAAGGTGGCCACGACGCATGCCACATTGTGGCACGTAAACGTCCTACGCCAACGCGGCGTCCAAAGAGGTGTGAGCACCGCCAGCGACCCTGCCGCTTCGGCTACCCTGGCGTGGGGAGTCAGTGACGTCATGCCCGAGAACCTCGATGGCCGCGGGCTCGTGCGGCGCGCCCAGGAGGGCGACCTGGAGGCGTTCGAGGCGCTGTATCGGGAGAACGTGGGGCGCGTGTACGCACTTTGCGTACGGCTTACGGGCTCGCGGTCGGCAGCCGAGGATCTGACCCAGGAGGTGTTCGTTCGCGCGTGGCGCAAGCTCGGGCAGTTCCGGGGCGAGGCCGCCTTTGGGACCTGGCTGTACCGCGTGGCCGTGAACGTGGTGATGAGCGAGCGCCGCACCGGCCCTGGGTCGAATCGCGAGGAGCTGACCGACGATCCCGCGGCGCTCGAGCCCACCTCGCAGTCGTCCGGCCCGGAGGTGGGGATGGACCTCGAACGCGCCATCGCCACCTTGCCGCCCGGCGCCCGCCAGGTCTTCGTGCTGCACGACGTGGAGGGGCATCGCCACGAGGAAATCGCGCGCTTGGTGGGGATCGCCGTCGGGACCTCACGGGCGCACCTGCACCGGGCGCGGGCGCGGCTGAGGGAGGTGCTGCAATGACGACCTGCGATGAGGCCCGACGCTGGGCGGACGACTGGTTGGACGGGCAGCTTTCGGATGCCCTGCGCGAAGGTATCGAGGCGCACCTCGCGGCCTGTCCCGCCTGCCGCGCCCATGCGGACGGCGTGCGCTCGCTCCTCGCTGCGGCGTCTGCACTGCCTCGGGAGGTCCAGCCGGAGCGCGACCTGTGGCCGGCTATCGCCGCCCGGGTCGCGAGTCCCGCGCGGCGTACGCGACGCGACCTTGGTTCCGCTCGCCGCTGGGGTGCTGTGGCGGCCGCCGCCGTGCTGCTCGTGGGGCTGACGGCGATCATCGTCGCCCGGCGTGCGCGGCCCGAGGCTGAAACGACGGGTGTGGGGGCGCGGTCGGGCGCTGGTGCTGCAGCGGTCCCCGCCTCCCTACCTGGCTTCGGCGAGGCGTTTGCCGAGTACGAGCGGGCTGGACAGGCACTGCGTTCGGCGCTGGCCGATCGTCGTGGGCAGATGAGCGCTGCCACCCTGCGCGAGGTGGAAGACAACCTCCGGATCATCGACGGCGCGATCGTGAGCCTGCGGATGGCGCTCGCGCAAAACCCCGACTGCTCCGAGCTTTCGACTCTTCTGGCGGCGACTTACGGGCACCAGATCGACCTGCTCAGGACCGCCAACCAACTGGCCTCGATGTGAGGGGGAGGAAACCATGAGAAACACCTTCATCGCCATGATGTGCACGGTCGTGCTGGTGCTCCCGGTGGCAGCGCAACAGCGAGTGGACGAGACGCGGCAGGTTGCGGCGGATGCGGTCGTCACCTTCGAGGGGGTTTCGGGGACCGTGGTCGTGAGCGGTTGGGATCGCGCGGAGGTGCGTGTCACCGGCACGCTCGGCCGCCGGATCGAGAAGCTCGAGATCACGGGCAGCGATCAGCGGCTCGACCTGCGCGTCGTCTACCCACGCAACTGCCACGACTGTGGCGACGCCGACCTCGAGCTGAAGGTGCCGGCCGGATGCCGTTTCGAGGCCGAGACCGTGAGCGCCGACCTCGAGCTCGGGGGCGTGCGAGGCGAGGTGTGGCTGAAGTCGGTGAGTGGTCGGGTCCGGGTGGCAGCGGGCGGGAGCCTGCGCGCCAAGACCGTGAGCGGCCCACTTGTCATTCGCGGCGCCGGGCGAGCCGTCAACGCGACCACGGTGAGCGGCGCCCTCAGTGCCGACGTCGCGGTGCTCGAGGACGGCGAGTTCGAGACCGTTTCGGGCGACATCGAGATCGACACCGACCTGGCACCGAAGGCGCGGCTGGAGGTCAAGACCGTGAGCGGCAGCGTCGAGCTGCGGGTTCCAGCCTCGGTGGGCGCCGACTTCGAAATCGAAAGCTTCTCGGGTCGTATCCGCAACCAGTTCGGCCAACAAGCGCGCCGCTCGAGCAAGTACGGGCCAGGCTACGAGCTGCTCTTCGCTCGGGGCGACGGCAGCGCCCGCGTTTTCATCAAGACCCTGTCGGGAAGCGTCCGGCTGCTCGAGAAGTAGCGGCAAGGCGATCCGGAGTCGAAGATCGGCGGCCGGGTCGGCCCGGCCGCCGGTGCGTATCGGGCCGACGCGGCCGCTGACAGCACTCCGCCAGGGGAGGCGGTCAGTCGAACAGGCCGGACGTGTAGTCGCCGTTGCGCATGAGGGGGGTGGTCGAGCCGTCCTCATTCACCAGGTCCACGCTCCGAGCCCGGACGTCGGGTTGCATTTCGGGGACGTAGACTCGATCGATGTGGACCACGGCTTCGGGCCTCGAGAAGTGGTGTGGCGTCACCTGTCCGCCGAAGTGGTCGGAGCGGCCGAAGGCGATGTGCAGGCCCAGCTTCTCGTCGAGGAGCACCTCGCCGATGGGAGTCAGCCCGAACGCCGCGAGCACGCCCAGCCCGAGCTCGGCGAGGTTGCCGTACGCCGGCTCGTGAGCAAGCAGCTCCGCCTCCCGCGCGGCCTCGGAACCGCCGGGTAGTACCTCGACGGCGATGTTGGCCGCGATCCGGTACACCAGGACCTCACCGCCGAGCTGCACCGGGAGCAGCCCGGTCGAGCGGCTGGGGTCGCCTGCGAGCTCGCCCTCGTACGGCACGATGTAGGCCTCGCCCGACGGAAGGTTGCCCGCGACACCCGGTGTCGGCAGCATCCCACCCGAGGCGTGGGCGGTGCGGTGGCGCAGGTCGAGGTGGAGCCGCGCCTCGCCGCCGGGGTGAGCGAAGACGATGTCGGCGCCGGTCGCGCGATCGAGCAGCTCCTTGAGGATGCCGACACGGCGGTTCACCTCGCCGTAGTCCAGGCGCAGCGCCGGGATCATGTCGGCGCGGAAGCCGGGCATGGTGGCGGCGCGGATCGGCAGCGAGCGGGCGGCGACCTTGAGCGGGGCGGTGGCCGAGAACTCGGTGGGGGCAATGAGGATCGGATGGCTCTCGAGCACCGACACGAACGGAACCCGGGCTGCCGGATCGAGGGTGCCCGCGTCCGCGGGAAGCGCGCCGCCGGCGTGGTACCAGGCCCCTTCCGGCAGGTCGCCGTTGTTGGTGCGCACGTTGCGGTAGAGCACGAGGTGGGTCTCGAGCCCCAGGTCGTCGCGCCGGGCCGTCAGCTCCTCGACCCACCCGCGCGCGATCTCGCGTCGCGCGTGCCAGTCGGGGTTGTCGGGGACTGTCTCGTCGGGCAAGTCCACCAGCACCGCCAGCGCCTTCTCGCTCGCTTGCGGCCTGAACACCCTTCGCACGAGCGCCACCAGCTCCTCGCCCGTCAGCCGATCGTCCATGTCCGCCTCCGCGGGAGATGGTGCCCGATACGGGGCTCCATGTCGAGGTGGCCGCCTTTCGCCCATGGGTCTCGTCATCGCGGAGCGCTTCCTTTGCTTCGCCTCGATACCGTTCGTTGCCTGCCCTCGCTATTCGGCGCGGACGTGGCCGGGCGGGTGCAGGCGCGACGGCGAGCGGTGGCGTGGTCGCGGCCCGCAACCGAGGTCGGATCCGGTTTTCTGACGACTCCTCACTCGCCGTGCTGGGCAGCGGTCACTGGCTGCCCGCTCCGCCGCCCCGACGGTCGCCCGAGGCGGGCACAGGGGGCCAGGGCGCGGGCTCGGCCGAGCTGCGCGCGAGGCCTCGGGCTCGTCTGCCCTCGAGTGGGGCCGAGGCGCCGTGGCGAGGCGGGCGGCAACCGCGGGCCGAGGCCGGACCGCACTCGGCGGGCTACCAGCGGTGGAACGCGGGGTGGCCCTCCTTCACGGCCACGAAGGTGCCGCGACAGGTCGCGGTCACCTTGCCGCCGGAGGTCATGGTCGCCTCCACGGTGGCGCGGTCGGGTCCCGACTCCACGACCCGCGCCCGCAGGTGCACCGGCCGCGTGCTCGGCGTCGGTCGCTTGAGCGTCACGGCGAAGCTGGCCGTGACCGTGCACGGCGGGAAGGCGAGGCCGTCGCGCCGCATGAGGAAGTGCGTCGCCGTCCAGTTGCAGTGGCAGTCGAAGAGCGTGCCGATGATCCCGCCGTTGAGCACGCCGGTAAACGCCTCGTGGTGCGGCTCAGCTACCCACGTGCAGACGACCTCGTCGCCCTCGGGGAAGCTCTTGATGCGCAGGCCCTTCTCGTTGGCCGGGCCGCACCCGAAGCAGCGCGTCGCCGAGGCATAGCGATCCTGCAAGCTCGTGTCCATGCGACCCCTACGCGTGCTTGGAGGTGAGGCCCTTGACCGTGCCGGCCAGCGCCCGGGCGATGACGAGGCGCTGCATCTCCTGCGTGCCCTCGTAGATCTGGGTGATCTTGGCGTCGCGGAAGTAGCGCTCGACCGGGAAGTCGCGGGTGTAGCCGTAGCCGCCGAGGATCTGCACCGCCCGGTCGGCCACGAACATCGCCGTGTCGCCGGCGTACAGCTTGGCCATCGAGCTCTCCTTGGTGTGGACGAGCCCCTGCTGCTTCATCCATGCGGCGCGGTAGACGAGCAGCCGCGCGGCGTCGATGCGCGTCGCCATGTCCGCGAGGTAGTTGGCGATCGACTCGTGCTGGATGATCGGCGCCCCCATGGTCACGCGCTGCTTCGCGTACTCGAGCGCGAAGTCGAAGGCACCCTGAGCGATTCCGAGCGCCTGGGCGGCGATACCGATGCGCGAGATGTCGAGGGCGTTGAAGGCGACCTTGAACCCGTTGCCCTCGCCGCCGAGCACCATGCTGCGCGGTACGCGCACGTTCTCGAGCACCAGCTCGGCGGTGTCGGAAGCGCGGATCCCGAGCTTGTCCTCGACCTTGGAGACCCGTAGCCCGGGCGTGTCACGCAGGACGATGAACGCCGAGGCCTGGTGTGCCTTCTTGGGGGCGTCGGGGTGGCTTCTGGCGAAGATGATGTACAGCCCGGCCACATTGCCGTTGGTGACCCAGAGCTTGGAGCCGTCAAGCACCCAGTCGTCGCCGTCGAGGCGAGCTTTGCAGGTGATCGCCGTGGCATCGGAGCCCGCCCCGGCCTCGGAGAGCGAGTAGGCGGCGATCCACTCCCCGCTGGCTAGTTTGGGGGCGACGAGCGCCTTCTGCTCGTCGGTGCCCCAGGCGGTGATGGTCGAGCCGGTGAGACCCGAGTGCACGGCCATGGCCACCCCGAACGCGGCGTCGCAGCGCGATAGCTCCTCGATGACGATCGCCTCGCTGATGGCATCGAGCGGGGTGCCGCCGAACGCCTCCTCGATCGTCATCCCCATGAACCCGAGCGCCGCCAGCTTGTCCCACTGCGGGCGGGCGAACTGCTTGTGGATGTCGCGCTCCAGGGCGCCGGGCGCGAGCTCCTGCTCGGCGAACTCCCGCACGGTGTCGCGGATCATCTGCTGCTCGTCGGTGAGTTGGAAGTCCATCCTGCCCTCCTCGATAACCCCTCAAGTCTACGACACCGACCAGGTGCGCCCTACTGCCAGAGCCCGCGCGGGTAGTCGCGATACAGGTCTCGGTAGGCGCGGTAGTAGACGCGCTCGCTCCACAGGGCGCGCACCAGGTCCTGCGGGCGCACCGGGCGGTTGCCGGTGCGCAGCGGGCTGCGCTTGATGCCGTCGACGACCAGCCTCGCGTAGCGGGCGGCGAACCGACGCAGCGGCATGGTTGTCGGGGTGAGCGGGTGCATCGCATCGTGCAGGTCATGCGGGTTCGACACCCAAATCTGCGGTTGGATCGCCTCGTAGTCGGGGGTGCCCTGGGACGGAGTGACGACATTGAAGCTGTGCTCGGATGGAGGCAGCGCCGCCACGTAGGAGGCGAGGCGATCGAAGTCGGCCTCGGTGAACTCCGGACGCACCAGCCACGAGCCGTGTACGGCGATGCCCATGCCCTTGAGAAGGTCGAGCGCCCGTTCGTTGACTGCCACGGTGGTGCCCTTGCGTGAGCTCCTGAGCTCGGCGTCGGTGGTGTGCTCGAAGCCGATGTACACCGACTCGAGGCCGATTTCGGCCCACCGCTTCATGAGCTCGGGCGAGCGAACGGCGGTGGTGGTCCGCACCCAGGCCAGGTAGCGCTTGCGCACCCGACGCCGCTCGAGGGCGTCGGCGAGCTCGTAGGCGAAGGTCTCGTCGAGGTAGTTCTCGTCGTCGCCGAAGTACACGTGGTCCTGCGGCAGAGCGGCGATCTCGTCGGCCACCGCCTCCACCGGGCGCGGCATGTGCCGCCCGCCGCAGAGGTACGGCACGACGCAAAAGGTGCACTTTTGGGTGCAGCCGAACGAGCTGCGCACCATTGCCGTCGGTGGGAACAGCGGATACCAGGACGGCGGGTTCTCAGCCAGCCACACGGTGTAGTAGCGCCGCCAGTCGTAGAGGTCGCGGCGCGGCAAAGGGAGCGTCGCGGGGTCGGGGAACGTCGGCCAGACGTGCGCCGCTTTCGGGTCGAAGCCGTCGCCGGTGCGCAGCACGCCGGGGATGCCCTCGACCGCCTCGTGCTTCTCGAGCGCCGCGAGGATGGCGGCGAACGGCGCACACCCCTCGCCGCGCACGATGGCGTCGATTGCCGGCACGTCGAGGTCCTCCGGTGCCACCGTAGCGTGGTGGCCGCCGACGACGACGAACGCCCCCGGGGCGGCGCGCCGCACGATCGTGGCCAGTGCCTTGGCGGTCGACCCCTCGTGCGAGTAGGCGGAGATCCCCACGACGTCGGGCTGCATCTCGGCCACAACCCGGGCCATGGCCGGTTGGGGGCGGCGCTCCAGCCGCAGGTCGAGAATGCGCACGGCGTGTCGGGGGCCGGCTGCCGCCGCGAGGTAGGCGAGCTCGAGAGGTTCCAGCATCGTGAAGCGATGCAGCCCCTGGATCGTTTTCAGGCGTGCTTTCGGCTTGATCAGCAAGACCTTCATCGCAGTGCCTCCCCCCGAGTCACGAGTACGAGTGTACAGGCTGCGGAGCGCTGGTTCCCACCTCAGCGCCAGAGCGAGGCCGGGTACGCGCCGGCCGCGACCAGCGCCGCGATCCGCCCCCGTGCAGCCTCGAGGTCGCTCGGGTGAGTGAGCCCGAACCACGTCTCTCCGGCCGGCACCGCCCACACCGTCGCGCGCCCGGCACGCCGGACGGCTTCCACCTCGGTGGGAAGCTGATACTCGGCGGCGGGATCTGGGCCGCGCTCGGCGAGGAAGCGCCCGAACCCCTCTTCCAGCATCGTGAAGATGTCGGGACGGAACCCCCAGAGGTTCATCGACACCGGCTCCCTCCCGCCGAGGGTGCCGCCGTCGTGGCTCACGAGGCCTGCGCGCATGGCCACCCCGGTGTGCTCGCGGATGGCGAGCAGGACGCCGTCCTCGCCGACCGTGCAGACGCCCCGCGAGACCGGGCCGTGGGGCGACAGCGTCGCGACCAGCGGCCAGGTGGCGAGCGCCCACCCTTCGGAGCGCTCGCGCAGGAAGCGCTGAACCGCGGCGACCGCGCCGGCGCCGTAGAAGTCGTCGCCGTTGGCGAGCAGGAACGGGCCGTTCACCAGGTGGCGCGCCGCCAGCACCGCGTGCGCGGTTCCCCACGGCTTCGAGCGCGTCGCGGGCACCGTCATCCCGGCCGGGATATCGGCGACCTCCTGCGGCGCGAGCTCGAGGTCGACCCTGCTGGCGATGCGCGCGCCCACCGAGGCGCGAAACGCCTCCATCGCCTCGCGGCGCACCACCAGCACGAGGCGCCCCACCCCCGAGCGCAGCGCGTCGAACGCCGTGTACTCGAGCAGCGTCTCCCCGCTCGGCCCGATCGGCACGAGCTGCTTGGGGCCGCCGAACCGGGATCCGGCTCCGGCCGCCATCACCACCAGCGTCGTCGTCGCCATACCCGCGGATGAGAGCACGACCGGGCCCTCGCGGCAAGCCTCACATGTTCTTGCGGTACGTGCCACCGACCTCGTAGAGGGCCTGGGTGATCTGGCCGAGAAGACGCTGCCCACGGCGACGGCGACCGCCTCGAGGCGGGCGAGCGCGGCCGGCGCCTCGGCGGCGTGGCGGGCGTGGAAGTCGGCGAGGCGGGCGAGGCACGCCTATTTCTGCCTCGCAGTACTCGGGCTCGTCGGCGCGCGGGATTCGACGGCTACAATGAAGCTGGAAGGAGCGACGGTCGACACTGGGTTCTCGTTGTCACCTCCAAGTGCGTGAGCGCGAGAACGGTCCTGCGGTGTCTGGAGTGGTTCTTCCGGTGAAGGGTCTGGGCCGAGCTTCGTCGCTGTACTGCTCATCAGCCACCCGCCCTGTCCATCCGTTCGTGTTGGCACCTTCTCTGACCAGGTTGGTGCCCGAGGGTAGCTCCTGCGCTTGTCAGGTGGTTCGGGGTATTCGGCCGGTCGGCCCGGCGACGAAGCAGGTGGCCTGGCACTGGCGTCCGGAGTGGGAGAGGCCTCGAGTTCCGGGGTAGTACCATGCCCTCGAGCCATGAGATCGCGTTCCTGAAGGCTAGGTTCCTCTCTCTTCCCCTCCTGATCGAGCGGGCTTCCCCGACGCGATTGCTTCTCGGACTGATTGCGCTTTGTGGACTGACCCGTGTCGCACTCAGCGTCACGCTCGTAGGCTTCCTAACCGGCGACGATGTCGAGATGTTGGAGGCAGCGTTCCGGTCAGCGGGCATTCTCGAGTACCGACCGTGGGTCATTCGCAACCTCCTCGTCCCGCATTTCCTTCTCGGTCCGCTTCTGAGATTCTGTGCCCTCCTCGGCCTTGCCGACGCACGCTGGCTAGTGGTGGCGGCGACGCTTCCCTTCGTCGCCGCGAGTCTGGCCAACATCCTGTTCGTCTACAAGCTGGCCGCAGCCCTTCTCGAGTCCTCGCGCGGGGCGCTCGTGGCGGCCTTTCTCTACTCCTTTCACTGGCTGCCGATGGGCTTCGGCTCGACGGTGTACCCCCGGACGTTGTCAACAGCCTGCATCCTTGGAGGAGCACTCCTGATCCTGCCTCGCCCAGGGCGACTATCGCTCTGGCGTCCGATTCTCGCCGGTGGGCTCGTCGCGCTGGCCGGCACAGCCAGGTTTTCTGAGGTTGTCTATCTGGCCCCACTGGTCCTGGCACTCCTCGTGTGGTGGCCTGCCAACCGACGAACCATCGCGTTGTGTGGCACCTTGGTTGGTTTCGCTGTCGGCTCGTTCCTCTTCTTGGGTCTCGTCGACGCCGCGACTTGGGGTCGCCCCTACGCCAGCCTCGTGGCGTTTGCGCGCTTTACGCTGCTGGAGCGGCAATCGTCGTCGCGCGTGGCGACGCAACCCGTTGCTTGGTACATCGTGAACCTGCACCGATGGCTTCCTCTCACCATGCTGGCTGGGATCTGGGCCGCTCGGGCCGAGAGGAAACTCGTGCCTGTCCTTGGGTTTGTCATGTTGCCGCTGGTTGTCTTCAGCGCCGTGCACCACAAGGAGCTTCGGTACCTGCAGGGGGTCGTGCCGTTCGTGGCGATCCTCGGTGGGTGTGGGTTCTCGTTCCTGAGGCGGCGCGGCCGGTTGGCCTTGACGACCACGCTCGTCGTGTCGTCGATACTGTGGGGTGCGCTGGGAATGCGGTTTCTCGGAAGGAAGTCGCTTCCGGCGGTCGCTGCAGCTCGGCACCTAGCTCGGAGCAACGCCGACGTCCTCGTTCTCTCGCAGGCATGGGCCTATGGCGACCGGATCTTTCTGTCTCATCTGAAGGAGATACGCGACATCCCGCCGAATCCGAGCCCAGAAGCGCTGACGCTCGCGATCCAGGGTGCCGACCATGTCGCGCTCTACCGTGCCGATGTCAGGCAGAACCCTGCATTGACCCTGGTCCTCCGCGCCGAGCACTTCAGCGTTGTCTCCGAATACGACGGCCTCGTCGGGAGGCCCGTCCTGGTTTTCGAGAGGGTCGTATCGGGCGCTCAGGGCGAGCTTGCGGGGTGGTGCCGGTGGCGCCACGTGGGGACCGGCCGGGGACACCAGAGCGAGACCGGGAGGGATCGCGGAGGCCAGGCGAGCGGTGCGAGCCTGGCCGCAGTGCAAAAACTCCCTGCTCGAACCTCGTGCAGGAAGGAGAGCATCACGACAACGACATCCCAGGCAAAGGATAACGTGTCGGTGATCTGCTCGCCGTCGAACGACCCGGAGTTCGTGCCGATGCTGCCCGGGCAACTCGACCAGTAGCAACTTCATCGTGCGCTCGCCCTCGTGCCGCAGGCACGAGTGTAGACGCCCGGGCGTTCGCTCGTGAGGTGAGACACGCCTCGCGCGGTCGGCGGTACCATGGCGGTGGCACACTGGCCGGGTGCCGCACCCGGCGGGAGGATGAGGCAGGATGCGGGTGCTGCTGGTCGAGGACGACGTGAGGCTGAGGGACGTGATCGCCCGCAACCTGGAGCGGCAGGCGCTGGCGTGCGACACTGCCGGGTCGGTGGTCGAAGGCGACGAGCTCCTCTCGCTGCACGCGTACGACCTGCTCGTGCTGGACCGGCGGCTTCCCGACGGGGACGGTCTGGAGCTCTGTCGCCGGGCGCGCCGACAGGGTTTCGGCAACTCGATCCTGATGCTGACGGCGCTCGACGACCCCGGTTCCACGGTGGAGGGGCTCGCCGACGGTGCGGACGACTACCTCGGCAAGCCGTTCGACCTCGAGGTTCTCCAGGCCCGCGTCAAAGCGCTGCTGCGGCGCAACCAGCGCCGGCCTATCGAGGCACTCGTACGGGGCGAGCTGCGGCTCGACGCCTTCCGACGGGAGCTGCTGTGGCAAGGGCGGCCGGTGCTCGTGACGGCGCGCGAGCTGGCGATCCTCGAGGCGCTGCTGAGGGCGGAGGGGGGCGTCGTCTCGCGCGAGGACCTCATGGAGCAGGCGTGGGGCGAGCGGGAGGAGCCGATGAGCAACACCATCGACGTGCTGGTGAGCCGGCTGCGGCGCAAGCTGGCCGCGGCCGGTGCGACGGTGGGAATCGAGGCGGTCCGCGGCCAGGGCTACCGACTGGAGTGAGCAGGATGCTGGGTTTCCACAGGGCCCGCGTGCGCATTCCGCTCCTCGCCGCCATGGTGTCGCTGGCGAGCCTGGCGCTCGTCGCGGTGATCACGCGTGCCGTCCTCCACCGCGTGACCTACGACCAGATCGACGAGGAGCTCGACACGCTGGTCGAGGCGATCGGCTCGGACATCGAGCTGCGCGGCCTCCAAGACCTGCGCCAGGACGCCCTCAGGGAAGGGCTCGAGAGCAACATCTTCGAGTTCCGCCTCGAGCACCACTCGGCGATTCTGTTCCGTGGCGCCGAGGTGCTGGGCCGCACCGGCGACCTTCCCCAGCTCGTGGAGGCGCCGCACCTGGCCGAGCTCTCGGGTCGGGGGAGCGCGCCCTACACCGCCCACGAGGACTTCACGGGCCGGAAGCAGCTGTGCCGTTTCCAGGTAGCGCGTCTCGCAGGGCTGGCTGACGGGGCTACGCTCGTGGTCTTCAGGTCGATCGACGGGACGCTGCGGGCGCTGGCCTCGTTCGACCGGGCTTTGTGCGCCCTGTCGATTGCCGGCGCCCTCCTCTCGGGGCTCATCTCGGTGCTCGCGGTCCGCCAGGCTCTCGTCCCGGTCGAGCGAATCACCGAGGCCGCGCGGGAAATCGGCGCGTTCGACCTGAGCCGCAGAGTCCCGGCGGCGCACGGAACCGAGGAGTTCGCTCGCCTTGCCTCCGTCATCAACGGTCTGCTGGGGCGGCTCGAGCGGGCCTTCATCGTCCAGCGGCACCTCACCGCCGATGCCGCGCACGAGCTCAAGACGCCCGTGGCCGTGATCATGGCGGAGGCGCAGGACGCGTTGAGGGAGGACGCCACCCCGGCGCAGAGGGCGGGGTCGTTGAGAACCGTGGTGGAGGCCGCGCGCGGCCTGGCGAGGGGAGTCGACGACCTCATGGAGCTCACCCGGGCGGATGCCGGCGTGGAGCTCTCGCGGGAGGCCGTGCGGCTCGAAGAGCTGGTCGAGGATGTGGTGCTCACGAGCGGCCCGTTCGCGGCGACGAGAGGCATCACGCTGAGCTGGGAGCAGGTCCAGGACCAAACGGTCATGGGCGACCGCCAGGGGCTGGCTCGGATGCTCGCCAACCTGGTCCTGAATGCGTCGCAATATGCGCCACCCGGCACGATCGTGGAGGTCGCGAGTGGCAGTGGGGACGGCCTGGCCTGGCTGGAGGTGCGCGATCGAGGCCCGGGGGTGCCGGAAGGCGACCGCGAGCGCGTGTTTGAGCGGTTCGTGCGGCTGGCGGGCGGTAGGCTATCGAATCCACAGGGCTCGGGGCTCGGCCTCGCAATCGTTGCCGAGGTGGCTCGCCGCCACCGGGGGCGCGTGCTAGTGCTCGACCGTCAGGGGGGTGGCGCGGTGTTCAGGGTAGAGATGCCGGTGGTGTGAGCCCGAGAAAGGAAACGCCCCGACCCTCGGGAAGGGCCGGGGCATTTCGATCTGAACAGCGCTACTTCTTCTTGGCCGGAGCCGCGGCGGCTGGCACCGCCACGTGGATCGAGGTGGCCACGTTCTTGCCGTCCTTCACCATGTACGCGACCGTGGCGGTCTCGCCCACCTTGAGGGCGCCCTGCACCTGCGTGGCGGTGGTCCAGGTGAAGTCGGTCTCCTTGCCGACCGGGTCCTTCAGCTTGAAGGTCTTGGCGGCGTCGTCGAGCGCCGAGATGCTGCCCTTCATCGCCTTCCCGTGATGCGCCGGCGGGTTGGTGGCCTTCGGGGGCTCGGCGTTCGCGACTGCGAGCCCGACGAAGGAGACGACGACCAGGACTACGAGAAGCTTGAACAGGTTGCGGTTCATGTCAGGTACCTCCCTTTCATCGCCGGTGAGGGTAGGGGCCCGACCATGAACGCACCATGAACGATCTCGGCCCCCCATCGGCCGGCCATGCGCGGCGTGGCGCAGGGCCTGCGCTACATGTTCCTGCGGTACGCGCCGCCGACCTCGTAGAGGGCCTGGGTGATCTGGCCGAGCGAGCAGTGCTGCACGGTGTCGAGCAGTTCGGCGAAGACGTTGCCCCCGGCGAGGGCGACCGCCTTGAGACGGGCGAGGGCGGCCGGCACCGCCTCCTCCACGAGTCCGGTGAGCTCCTCATGATGAACGACCCCTGCGTGGCGTTCTCGCACGACACCAGGCCCAGCTCGCGGTGGATTCGGCAGGGGCTGTCCCTGCGTCGAGCATCGCTCGATCCGACCCTGGTGGAACGGGTTCGTTGAGGAGTGCGTCTGGCACCACACCTTCACCGCCTCTCCAAGGTGGCTCGACGTGGGGGGCACTACACGTTCTCACAGGCGCGGCGGTACTTGTGGATGCGTGATACTATGCCAAAAATGGAAGCAGCTTCCCCAGCCCGGCGATGATCGAGGCGATGGCGACGGCGAGCGTCGACCGCATGGCCGGTGGGACGGCCAAGAAGACGAACCAGGCGCTCCCTGCAGGCTCCTGGGCGCCGCAGGGGTGGGGACGGCCGAACCTGGACTCGCTGTTCCAGACCCGGGTTCCGGTCAAGTACTACGACGAAGATCACACTGCCAGAGGCTTGCGGCGCTTCGTGGCTGGGGAAGGGAGTTGGACAACCAGTCCGCAGGTCGCGAATGCCAGCAAGGATGTGGTTGTTGCCCTGGCATTCACAGATCGATTCGCTGCAACAAAGGCGGGTGCGTTGGCAGTGAGTACTCTGACGGCGTACGTCCTGGATAACGGCTCCGAGTACCAGAGCAACAACTTCGACGGGTCAGGCGATACGCATCGATCCCCTGGATCGTGGTTGCCTGACTTCGACGACAACGCGCAGATCATTAGAATTCGCTCTGGCAAGATCGCAAATGGTGATTTCACGATTTAGTTCGTACCAACGATCATCGATGGCAGGGCTGAGCCGGGTCTTGACGGCCGAGCTGCAAACCGGGACTTCGTACGCTTCGTTTTCAACGCGATCCAGGAGGTGTTGACGATGAGCTGTCGTGTGGTCAGAACCGTCTTGCTGGGGAGCTGTGGCTTGCTTTGGACAACTATCGTGATGGCACAGACCTACGCCATCCCAGCGGTCGTGCGAGGAGTGGCGGGTAGCGGGGGGAGCTTCTGGGCCAGCGAGCTGCGGGTGCTCCGACGCTCGCTGTCGGAGCGCGTGACGGTCCGGCGGACGTGGGTTGCTCTCCAGGGAGGCGGTTCCGCGGATGGCGCCTCGGGACCCTCGTGGACCCTGGAGGCAGGGCCGGGTCACGCCGAGCGAGTGCTGATTCTGACAGGAGAGGAGCTGCTACAGGGCACCTCAGCGCCGCAGGGAGTAGTGGGGGTGGAAGTTGCGGGCGACGCGTGGGTGCTTTTCCGGGCCGCGAACAGCCAGGGCAAGCCGCGGCTGCCGGATGACGGCTCGGGTGCATGCTGCTGGCCAGGGAACGGGCAAGCGGGGATGGCTTTGGGCGCGGCACTCGAGGGACCCAGCACGATTCCCTGGCTATCTGCCGGCAAGAGTGTGTTCAGGAACAATATCGCGCTGGTGAACCCCAATCCTGGACCTCTCTCGTTCCGGGTGTGGGTCAGGATCGCCGCACCGGCGGCCTCTGCGTCGCCGGGTCGGGAATGGGAAGAGGCGGCGCGCCTGCTTCCGATCGACGTTTCGTTGCCTGCATGGGGCTGGACGGCACTCAATGACGTGTTCTCGCACTACCGACTCGCTCCGTGCCCGGTACTCTGCCCGCCGTTCTTCACGGGTGTGGCTCCCGCCTACGTGTCGATCGAGCCCACCTCCGCGGCTTCGTACTACGCCTATGCGTCGGTGATCTACTCGCCGTTGAACGACCCGGAGTTCGTCCCGGCGCTGCCCGGACGACTCGACTGGGTTCCGAGCCAGTAGGTCAGTCGCCGCGTCAATCGGGTGGCGGGCGCTGGGCTCGGAGGCTCCGGCTCAGCCCAGCCCCGGTCGGCGCCAGCTCCGGCCACCGCTACATGTTCCTGCGGTACGCGCCGCCGACCTCGTAGAGGGCCTGGGTGATCTGGCCGAGGGAGCAGTGCTGCACGGTCGAGAGCAGCTCCTCGAAGACGTTGCCCCCGGCGAGGGCGACCGCCTTGAGGCGGGCGAGGGCGGCCGGCGCCTCGGCGGCGTGGCGGGCGTGGAAGTCGGCGAGGCGGGCGAGGCACGCCTCCTTCTCGTCGCGGCTGGCGCGGGTGAGCGCCACCTCGCGTGGCTGGCTCGCCTCGCCGACGTCGTGGGGGAGGGAGGTGTTCACGCCCACGATCGGCAGGGTGCCGTCGTGCTTGGCGCGCTCGTAGCGCAGCGAGTCGTCCTGGATGACGCCGCGCTGGTACGCCAGCTCCATCGCCCCGAGCACACCGCCGCGCTCGGCGAGGCGGTCGAGCTCGGCCAGCACCGCCTCCTCCACGAGGTCGGTGAGCTCCTCGACGATGAACGACCCCTGCGTGGCGTTCTCGCAGCACACCAAGCCCAGCTCGCGGTTGATGATGAGCTGGATGGCGAGCGCCCGCCGCACCGACTCCTCGGTCGGGGTGGTGATCGCCTCGTCGTAGGCGTTGGTGTGCAGGCTCTGGGCGTTGTCGTAGGTGGCGAGGAGCGCCTGCAGGGTGGTGCGGATGTCGTTGAGCTCGATCTCCTGGGCGTGCAGGGAACGGCCCGAGGTCTGGATGTGGTACTTGAGCATCTGGCTGCGGGGCGAGGCGCCGTACAACCGTTGCATCGCCACCGCCCAGATCCGCCGCGCCACCCGTCCGATCACCGTGTACTCGGCGTCCATGCCGTTGGAGAAGAAGAACGAGAGGTTGGGGGCGAAGTCGTCGATCGCCATGCCGCGATGGCGGTAGTACTCGACGTAGGTGAAGCCGTTGGCGAGGGTGAAGGCGAGCTGGTGGATGGGGTTGGCGCCGGCCTCCGCGATGTGGTAGCCGGAGATGCTGACGGAGTAGTAGTTGCGCACGCCGTGGTCGATGAAGTACTG
This sequence comes from Holophagae bacterium, assembly GCA_012516935.1. Lineage (GTDB taxonomy): Bacteria > Acidobacteriota > Thermoanaerobaculia > Thermoanaerobaculales > Thermoanaerobaculaceae > JAAYVZ01. The sequence continues at coordinate 4,356 of JAAYVZ010000281.1, read as the reverse complement.
CTGCACGTCGCCCATCATGCGAAGCGCGAGCTCGGTGGAGAAGATGCAGGTGTTCTGGCCCTGGTCCTCCTTGAGGATGTCGGCTTGCACGGTGCCGCGCACCTGGGCGAGCGTCGCGGCGACGACGGCGGCGTGCTCCTCGTCGGACAGCAGCGCCCGCACCTCCTCCCAGCAGGCGCCGCGCCGGCGGTCGGGCTCCAAGACCTGCCCGGGCGTGATGGCGAGGCGCCCCTGCTCGCACAGGAAACGCCGGCACTGCTGGCGGATCGCGACGTTGAAAAAAAACGCCAGCACGGTGGGCGCCGGACCGTTGATCGTCATGCTCACGGAGGTGCGCGGGTCGCACAGGTCGAAGCCGGCGTACAGCTCTTCGGCTTCCTCCACGGTGAAAACCGACACCCCCGACTCGCCGATCTTGCCGAAGATGTCGGGGCGGCGGGCGGGGTCCTCGCCGTAGAGCGTGATCGAGTCGAAGGCGGTGGACAACCGCACCGAGGGCTGCCCGGCGGCCAGCAGATGGAAGCGCTGGTTGGTGCGCTCGGCCGGCCCCTCGCCGGCGAACATCCGCGTCGGCTCCTCGCTCTCGCGCTTGAACGGGAAGGCGCCGGCGGTGTAGGGGAACTCGCCCGGCACGTTTTCGCGCAGCCGCCACAGGAGGCGGTCGCCGGCGCCGACCAGACGTGGCCGGGCGACCTTGCGCACCCGGGTCCCCGAGAGCGTCTCGCGGTAGTTGTCGACGACCACGTCCCGGCCGCGCACCCGGTAGCGGAACTGCGGGCCCTCGTAGCTCGCCTCCCAGTCGTCCCACCCGCGCAGGAGCTCGGCGCTCCGGGAGTCGAGCCGCGACAGGCGGCGGTTGTACTCGGCGGCGAGGTCGGCGACCGCCGGGCTGGCCACGGCCGTCGCGCTGCCGGCCACCTGACCGGCGGCCTCGCATGGGGACTCGACGCTTCCGAGCTCGAGCGAAAACGGCTTCCAGCAGCGGTTGTCGGGGCCGCCCAGCAAGACGACGGCGCGCCGCAGGCCATCGAGGTCGGCGGCGACCGCAGCCTGCTCGTGCGCCCAGGTGCGGTGCTCGCGGCAGGCGGCCGCGACCTCGGAGAGGTGGCGCTCGCGCTCGCCCGGGATGACGTGGGCCGACGTATCGGTAACGCGCCGGGCTTCGGCGGGGTGTGACGGCGCGAAGGTCGATCCGGTCTTCTCGTTGACGCGGGCGAGCAGGTGCGCGTACAGGACGTTGACCCCGGCGTCGTTGAAGTGGGCTGCCGAGGTGCCGAACACCGGCAGGGTCGCGAGGTCGCGGTCGAACCAGGCGTGGTTGCGCTGCACCTGCTTGCGCACGGCGCGCAGCGCGTCCTCGCTGCCCCGGCGGGTGAACTTGTTGATCACCACCAGGTCCGCGAAGTCGAGCATGGCAATCTTCTCGAGCTGGGATGGAGCGCCGTACTCGGCGGTCATGACGTAGACCGACACGTCGGCAACGTCGACGATCGCGGCGTCCCCTTGTCCGGTGCCGGCGGTCTCGACGATCACCAGGTCGAACCCTGCGGCACGAACCACCTGGAGCACGGGTGCTGCGGCGGCCGACAGCTCGGAACGGGCCTCGCGGGTGGCGAGCGAGCGCAGGTACACGCGAGGGCTGTTGAGCGAGCCGAAGCGGATGCGGTCACCGAGCAGCGCCCCGCCGGTTTTGCGGCGCGTCGGGTCGACGCACAGCACCGCCACGCGTGCCTCGGGGAAGTCGGCGATGAAGCGGCGCACCAGCTCATCGGTGAGGCTCGATTTGCCTGCGCCGCCCGAGCCGGTGATGCCGACGACCGGCGCCGGCGTGCTCGGGGACACCGGCAACGGCGCGGTATGTCCGTTTTCGACCCGAGTGATGGCGCGCCCGAGCGCCGACCACCCGTTGCCGGCTGCTGGCTCGAGGGAGCAAAGGTCGAAGTCGCACCCCTCGACGACGATGTCGATCATTCCCTGCAGCCCCATCGTCCGCCCGTCTTCGGGGGAGAAGAGGCGATCGATGCCCCGCCGGTGCAGCTCCTCGATCTCGCGCGGCACGATGACGCCGCCGCCGCCGCCGAAGATGCGCACATGGCTGGCGCCCCCCTCGTCGAGGCGCTGCCGCAGGTAGGTGAACGTCTCCATGTGGCCGCCCTGGTACGAGGTCAGGGCGACACCCTGCGCGTCCTCCTGGATCGCCGCCGTGACGATCTCATCGACCGAGCGGTTGTGGCCGAGGTGGACGACCTCGGCGCCGGAGGCCTGCATGAGCCGGCGCATGACGTTGATGGCGGCGTCGTGACCGTCGAACAGCGCCGTGGCGGTGACGATGCGAATCGGGTGTCGGGGATGGTAGGCGGTGGTGGCGGGCATATGTCCCCTGTTCTCCGCAAAAGCCGTCCGGAGGCCAGGCTATTTCCCGCCGTCAGCGGCGGCCGACCACCTGCCCTCCGAGCAACAGCAGCCAGGCATTGGCGTACGCCCACAGCAAGAAGAGCATGAAGCTCGCGAGGGCGCCGTAGAAATCGCGTCCCTGCCAGAGCAGCGGCACCAGCCGGGCGAACGCCCACGAGGAGGCGAGCCAGCCGAGGGTGGCGAAGGTGGCGCCTGCCCACAGCCTCCCGACACGGCGCGACAATCCGGGGACGAAACCGTAGGTGAGCCGCATGGCGAGCACGAGCACGGTTCCGAGCGCGACCTGGCGCAGCACCGTGAGCGCACGCGCCGTATCGGTGCCGGATGCCACGCGGCCGAGTGCTTCGAGCAGTGCGGGCCCGAGGCAGACCAAGAAGGCGGCGGCCAACAGCGCCGCCATCCACACGAGCACGAGGAGCACCGAGCCGACGACGGTCATGGCGCGGTGCCGCCAGCCGGCGTCGGAGCTGCCGGTGAGCGCGTGAATCGCCCGTACGCACGTCGCCATGAACGCGAACGACGACCACGCGGCCATCAGCACCGCAGCTGCCAGCCACCCCGAGCGGTGCGCCACCTCGGGCAACGCCGAGATCGCCGCGTCGCGCAGCCCGGCCTCGGCCGGGAAGACCTCGACCAAGGCGTCGGCGAGAGCGTTACCGAGCGACGGCGGAAACCACGAGGTGGCCGCGGCGGCGGTGAGGCCGACGAAGGGAACCAGCGTGAGGGCGAAGAAAAAGGCGATCTGTGCCGCTAACGCCGAGGCCAGCGCGAAGGCGCCGGGGCGGCCGGAGCCCAGCGTCGATCCGAGCATGAAAGGAGGATAGCGCAGTGGTGCCTGGCGCCGAGCCGGATCGCCAGCGGGCTGGCCGCGACCGCGTGTGCGCCTTCCGCACGTGTGTTCCCGAGCCGAGAGCAAGCCCCCGGGGTGCGACCCACGGCCAACGCCCGTGCGGCGACTCGAGCTCGCGGCACAGACGAAAAGCCCCGCACCTCGGTGCGAGGCTGGGGAACGCTTCGATTGCCAGGCGCCTCAGATTCGGCGCGTGATCCGCAGCAAGCCGGCCAACAGCATCAGGCAGGCGAGGGTGGCCAAGCCAGCCGGTGACGCCGTCGGGATGGCCCACTCGGGCGGGGGCTGAACGGTGACGGTGACGGAGTCGGTGTTGTTGCCGGTGTCCGGGTCGTCGGGTACAGCCGAGGTGACGGTGGCAGTGTTGACCCAGGTGCCGGTCGACACCGCAGTGGCGGTAATGTGCAGGGCAACGGACGAGCCTGGGAGGAGGAGGGGGATCGTCCAGAGGCCGGTGGTCGGGTTGTAGGCCCCAGCGGAGTCGTCGTTCAGCCAGGTGAACCCCGACGGGAGAAGGTCGGAGACCACCGCGTCGCTGGCGCAGTTGCCGCCGAGGTTGGTCACGGTGACGGTGAAGACGACGTTTTGACCGACGACACGGGTCGCGACGTCGACCGACTTGTCGAGCGCGAGGTCGGCCCGACAGCCGGCGCCCGGTGGGAGCTCCCCGGCAAGCACGGCCCGGCCGATCTGGTAGTCGCCCCCACCGCAGCGGGATGAGGAGCCCGAGTAGTACATCGTCCAGACGCCGTTGTCGTCCAAGACGAAGTTGAAGTCGACCGAGTCCCCGCACTCCCACGAGGGGTTAGCGCCGATCCCCAGCACCGGATTGGCGGGGTCCTTGACCCAGACGACGCCGTCCTGGTCGCACGAGGTTGCATAGCCGATCTGCCAGTTCCGGGGTGTCGTCCCATCCCCGGCCGAGTACCACATGTGGAACGTGCCGCCGTGGTGCACGACCTGCGGTGCGTACACCGTGTCGTCGTCCCAAGCGCCGGCCGGGCCGACGGTCAGGACCGGGTTGGCGGGGTTTTTCGTCCACACCAGGCCGTCGGGCGAGGTCGCGTAACCGATCCGGTACACCGGGTGGT
>JAAYVZ010000280.1 GCA_012516935.1 Holophagae bacterium | reverse complement strand
GGGGGCTCTCGAAGGGGTTCGGCGACCGGCTACTCATCGAGGGTGGCGAGTTCCTCATCCCGCCGGCCGCAATAAGCTGACGAGGTAGGGGAAAGGTCACACGAGCCGGGCGCCGATTGCGCCCCTGGTGGCTCCGTTCGTGATTCTGCCTGCGTTCCCCGTAGGCGCAGTGCCCCTTGCCGCTCAACCGCAGCTTCTCTACGGGGCCGACCGCCAGTTCCGGTTCGGACTGGCATCTTGACCGCTGCCCGGCTCTACCCCCTCAAGGTGGCGATATCGATGACGAAGCGGTAGCGGACGTCGCCGCTGATCATGCGGTCGTAGGCTTCGTTGATGTACTCGATGGGGATCATCTCGATGTCGGCGACGATGCCGTGCCTGGCGCAGTGGTCGAGCATCTCCTGGGTCTCGGCGATGCCGCCGATGAGCGAGCCGGCGAGACGGCGGTTGCGGGTGATGAGCGAGAAGGCTGCCACCGGCGTGGGCTGGGGCGGCACGCCGAGCAGGACCATGACGCCGCGGGCGCGCAGCAGGCCGAGGTAGGCGTTGTAGTCGTGCGGTGCCGAGATGGTGTCGATGATGAGGTCGAGGTGGCCGGCAAGCTTCTTGAATGTCGCCCGGTCACGCGTCGACTCGAAGGCGTGGGCGCCCAGCCGCAGTGCGTCGGCGCCCTTGGCGGCCGAGGTGGACAGCACCGTGACCTCGGCGCCCAGCGAGGCGGCGAGCTTGACGGCCATGTGGCCGAGGCCGCCCAGGCCGACCACGCCGACGCGGTCGCCGGGCGAGCAGTTCCACTGGCGGAGCGGCGAGTAGGTGGTGATGCCGGCGCACAGCAGCGGCGCGGCAGCAGCCAGGTCGAGGCCGGCGGGCACTTTGAGGGTGAAGTGCTCGGGCACGACGATGCCCGTCGAGTAGCCGCCGTAGGTCGGGGTCGTGCGGTCCATTTCGGTGCCGTTGTAGGTCCAGGCGGTGCCCCGGTCGCAGAACTGCTCGAGGTCGTCCCGGCAGGGCTTGCAGGTGCGGCAGGAGTCGACCATGCAGCCGACGCCAGCAATATCGCCGACCGCGAAGCGCGTGACCTCGGTGCCCACGGCGGCGACGCGCCCGACGATCTCGTGGCCGGGGACCATCGGGAAGATCGCGCCTCCCCACTCGTCGCGGGCTTGATGGATGTCGGAGTGGCAGACGCCGCAGTACAGGATGTCGATGAGCACGTCCTCGGGTCCTGGCTTGCGGCGCACGAACGAGAACGGGGCCAGCGGGCTGCGGGCGTCGGGGGCGGCAAAGCCCTGGATCTTCGGCATCGGTTTCCCCTCTTTGGGCCTGGTCGGCCGCAGTCGGAGCCACGGCGGTCCGGCCCGTGCTCGCCGGATGGTAACGCGGTGCGGGCCGTGTGCATTCTGTGCCGCTGCTCCAGCCGGTGGTCGGTGGGGTGAGGCTTGGTCGACCGGCATCGAGCTGAGCGGTCAGGGCTGGGCGATAATCAGCTCCGCTGCGGGAGCACGATGGACACGACACCTGCCGAACAGCGGTCGACCGGAGTGGTTCGCTCGATGGCGCGCCTCGCGCCGGGCGTCGTCGCGCTTCTCGCGCTGTTCGTGGTGTACGCGACGATACGGCAACGCTACGTGGGCGCCAGCGACTGGTACGGCTACTACGCCCTGTCACGCCTCTTCCTCCAGGGCCGGGTGACGATGCCGATGACCCTGGACGTGGCGAGGTACCCGGCGGCCGCTCCGCTCGCCTTCGAGGCGGGCGACGGTCGTGCCATCCCGCGCTACCCGCCCGGATACCCCCTCCTGATGGCGCTGGCGGGGGTGGTCGGCGCGGAGTTCTACGTCACGCCGCTATGTGCCGTGCTCTCGGTTCTCGTGCTCTACGTGATTCTGATCCGCCGGGTCAGCCGCTTCGTCGCCGTGCTGATGTGCGCGGTGTGGGCCGCCTGCCCGGTCGTCGTCTGGGGCGCGGGCAGCGTCATGAGCGACCTGCCCGCGGCGCTCTGGCTGATGACCACGTACTGCCTTCTCGACCGCGACAGACCAACCCTGGCCGGAGCGGTGTTCGCGCTGGCCGTGGCCACGCGGCCCACCAACCTGCTGTTCGGCCTGCTGCTCGTGCCGCTGCTGGTCGGCGACTGGCGCCGTCTCGCGCGGTTCGTGACCGCGGCGACTGCCGGTGCTGCTGTCTACGGGTTCTACAACTGGCAGGTGTTCGGTGTGCCCTGGCGGATGGGCTTCAAAGACTCGTTTGGCGGGTTCTCCCTCGGCCGCTTCCCGCGCAACTTTCCGCGCTTCGGCTGGCACCTGCTGACGGTCCTGGGGGCCGGCACGCTCCTGCCCGCCATCGCGGGCGTGTTTCGCAGGCACCGGCGGAGCCTGTTCTTCCTCGGCTGGTTCCTGCTCTTCTGGGTGCTCTACTCGTTCTGGTGGGTCTACCCCGACCCGTGGTGGTACCTGCGCTTCCTGCTGCCGGGGCTGCCGGGGCTGCTCATCCTCGCCGCCGACGGCTGGGAGGACCTTCGACGTTGGGTCGACGAGCGCGGCCGCGCGTGGCGCATCGTGGTGCGGGTCGCGTACAGCGTCGGCGCGGCGGTGCTGCTGGTGGTGTTCGTCCGCTTCGGGATCGAGCAACGGCTGTTCACCTCGACCACGGCGAAGATGTTCCACGACGTCGCGTCAAGCGCCCGTGAGCGGTTGCCTGCCGACGCCCTGATCGGTGCCTTCGACCATACCGGCTCGTTGCGGCTGTACGGAGGGTTCGAGACGTTTCGGGTCCCCTGGCCGGGCGCGGTCGAGCTGGTGCAGGACTCGCTGAAGAGCGGCCGGCCGGTGTACCTGCTGCTCGAGCCGAGCCTGAAGGACGACGCGACGACGAAGCGCCTCCTCAGGGAGTGCGAGGTGGACGCCGGGATCGTGCTTGAGGGGTGGCCCGACACGCGAGCGGTGCGGGTCATCGCCTGCCGGGCTTCAGGCACTGCTGGCCGAGCGCGTACTGAAGGCGCTCGGGCTCTGGCAGCGGCGCCAGCTGCCAGCCCCGAGGGGCCGAGGCTCTGAGCTGGCGGGTCGCTTCGCGAGCGTCGACCGGGGTAGGCGGTGTGGCGCCCCTGTCGTCAACTGGTCAGGGGCGCTGAACGCGGTACCGGTCGAGAGGTGGGGGAGTGGCGATGCCGTGGGTGCGGAACCAGGCGAGGACGGCGTCGACGAGGAGTACCTTGCTGTCCTGCACCTGCCCGGCCCGCGGGAACGTCTCGAAGAGATCGCCGCCGAGAGCGAGAAAGCTGTTGGTCGCGACGCGATAGGAGCGTCCGTTGTCGAGCGGCCTGTCCCCGACCTTCACGGCCACCAGGCGGGACCCGGTGGGGCGCGTCGGGTCGTAGGTGACCTCGAGCCCCGAGACCTGAATGAGCCCGCGCTCGAGCGAAAGCCCCTGCTCGAGCACCTCCCTCACCTGCGTCCCCGTCATCTCGAGCGTCACGACGGTGTTGATGAACGGCAGCGCGTCGACGACGTGGGCGCGGGTGACCACGCCTTCGGGGAGGTCGGCGCGAAGGCCGCCGGCGTTCTCGAAGGCGATCTCGGCATCGGTCGACTGACGCATGACGTCGGCCACGAAGTTGCCGAGCGGGGACTCCAGGTTGTACCGTCGGCTCAGGCGGGCCGAGGTCTCTCCCACGACCTGTGACAGCACCGGGGCCGCCGCCTTGCGGAACGGCTCGAGGCGGGCGACGACCGCGGGGTCGGGAGGAAGCTCGTCGCTCCGGACTACCAGCAGGCTCCCCTCGTGCCCGACGACCCTGCCGTCCTGTAGGCGCAGCTTGAGGTGGCCAAGGCGGGTGCCGTAGCCGTACGTCTGGACGATGCGCGTGCCGGTCGAGGGGTGGACGAACGGCGCCTCGATGCCGCGGTGCGCGTGCCCGCCGATCAGCACGTCGATGCCCGGCACGGCGCCGGCCAGCGCGATGTCGGCGTCGAAATCGCGCTGGATCTCGGGGTGGGCCTCGGCGTCGGTCTGCATCGGCCCGGTCATCCCCTGGTGGGCGAGGACGACGACCAGGTCCACGTGCGATCGCAGCGATGCGACGCCTGCGGCGACCTGCTCGACGGGATCGCCGAACTCGATGTCGGGGATACCGGCGGCGTTGATGACGCTCCAGGCGTCGACGCCGATCACACCGATGATGCCGAGCCGAATGCCGTCCCGCTCGACGACCGCCCACGGGCGCGCCCAGCGGTGGCGTGTGCCCTTGTGGAAGACGTTGGCGCCGAGGACCGGAAACGGGGCTCGCCACATGAGCGGCTCGAACACGGCCGAGCCGTAGTCGAACTCGTGGTTGCCGATCCCGAGCGCGTCGTAGCGCATTGCTGCCATCACCTCCATCAGCGCCTCACCCCGCGAGAGGAACGAGAACGTCCCGGTGAAGATATCGCCGGCGTCGAGCAGGAAGACCGGCCGTTCCCGCTCGCGGATCCGGTTGACGAGGGTGGCGAGCTGCGCTGCCCCGCCCAGCTTCGGGCTGGCGGGGAGCCAATAGGCAGGGATCGGCTCGATGGCGCTGTGAAAGTCGTTTGTGTACAGAATCGTAACCTCGCGCACCGGAGACGCGGGCGTGGGCTGGGCGGGGGCGAGCGCGCCGGGCACCCAGAAGGCGGCGACGAGCGCCAGGGTTGTGAGCAGGCCGAATCGTGTGCTCTTCATGCCATGATCGTAGTGATTACCTCAGCGGCCGACAACCGGGGCGGGAGATCCCGCCCGCCGCGATCGAGCGGTGTCAATCGACACGTGAGCCGGTTTCGGGCGCGGTTCGCCTCCCTCGAGTGGGGGCCGCGGGTTGCCGGCGCGCCGTCTGGCTGGGTATGCTCCCGTCATGTCCACTCCTCTCGCGATCCTCGAGCTGGTGCTGCGGAACTACAAAAACTTCAACGCGCGGGCGACTCGCGACGCGCTGGTTGCCTACTGGCGGCACGTCGAAAGCGGTGGGCGGATGTTCTGGGCGATCGCCGGCGCAATGTCATCGGCGCAGCTCGGTATTTCGCTCGCGCCGGCGATCCGCGCCGGGCTCGTCCACGGCCTCTCGGTCACCGGGGCGAACCTCGAGGAGTCGCTGTTCCGTCTCGTCGCCCATCACAGCTACAAGGACTTCCCCGACTACCGCTACTTCAGCAAGGACGACGACACGCGCATCCTCGAGCAGCGGATGCGGCGGGTGACCGACACCAGCATCCCCGAGGACGAGGCGTTCCGCGCGGTCGAGGAGTACATCGTGCCGATGTGGACGCGTGCCAGCGCCGAAGGTACCCGCCGCTTCTGGCACGAGTATTTCTACGAGCTGGTGACGACGCTCGACCCTGGGCGGTTCGAGGGCGACCCCGAGGAGTGCTGGCTGCTCGCCGCGGCGCGTGCCAACCTGCCGATCGTCGTACCGGGGTACGAGGACTCGACGTTCGGCAATATCTTCGCCTCGCACGTCAAGCATGGTGAGTGCAGCGCTGGGATCGTCAAATCGGGGATCGAGTACATGGTTGCATTTTACGATCAGTACCGTGAGCTCGCGAGCTCCGGCCCCGGCGTGGGCTTTTTCCAGATCGGCGGCGGGATCGCCGGCGACTTCCCGATCTGTGTCGTGCCGTCGATCAAGTACGACCTCGTCGAGCCGGTGCAGCCGTGGGCGTACTTCTGTCAGATCTCCGACTCCACGACCTCGTACGGCTCGTACTCGGGCGCCACGCCGAACGAGAAGATCACATGGGACAAGCTGACGCGCGACACGCCGATGTTCGTCATCGAATCGGACGCGACGATCGTCGTGCCGCTGTTGCTTCGCGCCCTCCTCGAGTGCGTCGCGCACCCCGCCGAGGCAAACGATCTCCTGCGGCACCACCTCGGACAGCCCAACCCGCGTTGGTGAGGTTGGGCATCGGGTCGCCTGGGTGGGAGTAAGATGGCGGCACAGACCGGTCCTCGAAAAAGATAGAGCGATTTCGGGCGAGGTGCCGTGTCGAGGAGGGAACCATGGGGGCACACCGTCGTGTCGTTCGTTTCGCTTTCGCTGTCGCGCTCGTCGCCACGGGATTGGCCGTTGCTGCCCAACCGACGAACCTGCTCGGGCTCGGCGAGGGGGCCGTGGTGGCGGTCGAGCCGGAGCACTACCCAGGATGGTCGGCGGTGCACCTGCTCGACGACGATCCGGGCAGCGGTTGGGCGTGCGCCGAGGGGAAGGTTGGGGGCAACGTGATCGTCTTCGAGCTGCCGTACCCGTCGACCATCTCGGCGTTCGAGATGGACACGGGCGCGATCGACACCGACAGGGCGGGGGCCAAGGACATCGTGGTCGAGATCTCGCCGGCCTCGGCAACCTCGGGGTTCCTGCCGGTGCTGCGGGCGACCTTGCAGGACAAGGCGGACAACCAGCGCTTCCCGGCCCTGGCGCCGGTCGAGGGGCGGTTCGTGCGGCTGACCATCCTCAACAACCACGGTAGCGAGGCGTATACGGAGCTCTTCGGGTTCCGCGGCTACGGTACCCATCGTCCGCCCGAGCCCCTGGCCAGTATCGACGGCACCTACGACACCGACTACTCGAAGTTCCACCTGCGCGCGCAGGGCACGGCGCTGGTCGGCTGCTACGAGTACAACGAGGGGGTGTTCGAGGGTTCGATCGAGGGTCGGGTCATGAAGCTGACCTGGGTCGAGGGCAAAAACCGCGGCCCGGCGGTGTTCGTGTTCGCCCCGGACGGCAGGAGCTTTCGCGGGTTCTGGTGGCGCGGTACCGACAAGGGGAGCGCCCCGCGCGGGGCGTGGGACGGCACGCGCGTGTCGTCCGAGGTCGGAGGGTGCCCACATTGGTCCGGCTCGGTCTCCGGGGAGCTGCGCAAGGACCTCGCCGCCGGTGGCCGCGCCCGGCTGTACGGGATCCTCTTCGACACCGACAAAGCGACGATCCGGCCGGAGTCGTTGCCGACGCTCGACGAGGTGGTCCGCATGCTGGGCGCCGAGCCGGAGTGGAAGCTCACCATCGAGGGGCACACCGATTCGACCGGCACGGCGGCGCACAACCGGACGCTGTCGGAGCAGCGTGCCGCCTCGGTGAAGACCTATCTGGTCGGGAAGGGCGTCGCGGCGGAACGCCTCGCCACCGCCGGGTTCGGTGCCGACAAGCCGGTGGCCGACAACGCCACGGAGCTCGGCCGGGCGCAGAACCGCCGCGTCGAGCTGGTGCGTCGGTAGACCGCTCGGCGGCCTGGCGCAGGACGAACGTCGTGACACCACGCACGAGTGCGCGAACCGCCGGTTCGGGTCCGGTGGTCCTGAGATCGGGTGTCCGCTCCCGGCCACCGGCTGCGGACGCCGCGAGCCATTGAGTTCGATCTCGGGAGCGTACGCCGCGGTATCGCCGGGAGCGGCCCGAAGCGCGACGTTGGCGGTGCACCATCCGCCGCCATCATCCGTGTCGTCGAAACACGGCCGTGGACCTGACGGTCAGACCCCTCGTGCGAGCAGCTCGCGAACGGCATCGCTCCAGGCGGAGAAGCCGCGGTGGATGAGGCGGCGGGAGAACGCCTGGCGGAGCGCCACGAGCGGGGCCAGGTCGCGCGCGGCCGGAGCGAGTGCGGCGCGCTCGCCGGTGAGGGCATCGACGCCGAGGTGAACGACCTCGCGAGGAAGGTGGGTGGCGGCGAGCCAGAAGGCGAGGGCGGGCTCGAGCTCGGCACTGCCGGCGAGCACGTAGGTGGCGACGTCGGGCGTGCCGAGATCCTCGACCAGCCACCCGCCCGGCAGCCGCACCGCCAGCCAGAGGTCGGCGCCGACGAGCGTCCGACCCGCGACGGGCGCTGCGTCCCCGGTCACGCTGAACGTCCCGTCCGCTGGTGGCGGGGCGAGCTCGGCCGGCTCCTGCGCCTCGCCGTCCCCCTTCTGCGGGCCGACCCGGTAGCCGAGCAGGACTGCGGCCGTGCTGGAGGTACCGAGCAGCATTTCCGCTTCGCCCTGGCGCGGCAGTGACGGCAGCCAGCTCGCTCCGAACGCTCTCTCGAACCCCGGCGCCAACGCCTCGAGTGCCGACGGCGCGAGGAGGCGGCCCGGGGGCCAGTGTGCGGCGAGGTTCGCCCGTAACGCGGGGTCGAGGCCGGGCAGGCTCGCGGCCAGTGCCTCGCTCGCGGTCGCGGCGAGCGCCGCTCGGGCGGCGCCCAGCGCCTCGGCCAGGCGGGTGGTGTCGCCAGCCAGGCGGGAGAACGTCCACGCCGACCCGTCCCACCCCCGCGCTGTCACCGTCCACGCCTCGCTGTCCTCGGCTATCTCGGCGACGTGGGCGAGCGGCAGCGCCGCGAGGTCGCGGCCGCAGGGGGCGATGACGACGGCCTCTGGCCACACGAGGATCTCGGCCGGCGTGGGCTCGAGGTGCTCCGGCGTCGCTACCGAGCCCGCGAACCGCAGCGGGGCACCATCGCCGGCGATGCGCAAGGCGGTGGCGCGCAGCGGTGGCCACATCCGGCGCAGCGCCGATACCAAGCCATCCGTCTCGGTGCCGAGCCGTGAGAGCACGAGCTCGCTACCTCCGATGACCAGCCGCACGCTCCAGCCGTCCCTTCCCACGCTCCGTACCTCGGCGAGCGGCCACGACTCGGAAGGGCGCCCGGCCGGGAAGAGCAGCAGCGTGTCGGTGGTCAGCTCCCACCCTGCGGCGACCGAATCGCCGCCGCGCTCGATGCGGCAGCTTCTGGTCATGGCTCGAGCTTCTTGCCGCATTCGGGGCAGAACTTGTCGTCGGCGGCGACCTTGTTGCCGCAACGCGGGCACTCGGTCTTGGGAGCGAGCTTGGTGCCGCACTCGGAGCAGAACTTCCCGGGCTTGGTCTCGGCGCCGCACGACGGGCAGAGCACCACCGCCTCGGCGCCGACGTCCACGCCCTCGGTGAGGTCGCGCTGGCGGAGCTTCTCCCGGGCCTGCTCGACGGCGATCTCGGCCTGTGCCGCGGCCAGCTCGCGCTGCAGGATCGGCGCGCAGCTCTTGCAGAGCGCCTTGGCCTGGTTCCAGCAGATCTGTTGACAGACCCATTGCCCGCAGCGCTTGCACTGCAGAAACAGTGGCCGGATCTCGTTGACCGCGCTCTCGAGCGCGCGATCGTGCTCGGGGCCGCCGACAGCCCGCTGCACCTCCCAGGCGCCGGAGGCGGCGCGGCCGAACAGCCCGCCGAAGATGTTGCCGGCGGCGCGCACGACCGAGCTGGCCATGCCCGAGGTCGAGGCCTGCCAGGACGACATGTAGCCGTTGCCGCAGGATTCGCAGAAGAACTTGAACTGGTACCCGAGGTCGGTCGAGAGGTCCTCGTAGTTATCGGTGAACTCGATGCGAGCCATGCTCGGTGGTCCTCCCTTGTCGGTCCGGCACGCTAGCAATCGCACCGGGGAGCGTCAAGGCTGGGCGGCGTCACGTTTCCGCGCGGCCTGACGAGCACAGCGGAGACGAGGGCGAGGGGGATCGCCAGGCCGAGCCAGGTCAGGGCGACCGTCGGCGAGCCCCCATGGGAGGGTCCGGCCAGCGCTCCGGCGGCGACCGACCCGATGGCGCCGATGCACCACGGCACCCCCATGAGCAACGAGCTGACGGCGCTGGCGTGGCCCGGGAGCAGGCGGTTGCCTTCGGCCACGGTCACCACGGTATTGACGCCGTTGAACAGGCCGTACGCGGTGACGAGCACGAGAGCCATGATGGGCGGCGCACTGCCGGCGAGCAGGAGAGCGAGCAGCAGGCCGGTGGCCGCATTGCCGACCATAAGCACACGCCGTGCGCCCCAGTGGTCGGCCGAGTACCCGGCCGGTAGCAGCGCCAGGCTACCCCCGGCGACCAGTCCAAAGTGCGCACCACCGTTGGTGATCCAGCCCGGTGCCTGGCGCGAGGCCATGAGCTCGGGGAGGAGGAACACCAGTGCCTGGAAGATGGTGGTGGCGAAGACCTGGACCCCGAACAGGGGGAGCAGCCCGGGTGCCTGGGCGCCAAAGGCCTGCTTTCGGTGGCTACCCACCGGCTTCGTGATCGGTGTCGAGGGCAGCAGCATCGCGAGGGCCGCGGCCGCAGCGAACGGGATGACCAGAATCACCGGCGTGAGCCGGCTCGAGCGCAGGTAAACCGCCGAGAAAAGGAGCTGCGAGAAGCCGTAGCCAAGGAAACCGCCGGCGAGGAAGATGCCGAGCATCACGCCGGTACGCGAGCGCGAGACCTCGCCCGCGGCGCCCGCTCCGGCTGGGTGGAACGCGGCCGAGCCGAGAGCGGTGACGAGCTGCAGCGCGAACATGAGGGCGTACGAGCCAGCGTACGGCACCAGGGTGATCGCACCCGCCAGGGCCGTACCACCGACCAGCAGGTGCTTGCGCCAGCTGCGGTCGGCGAGGGTGCCGAAGACGACCTGCAGCCCGTTGGCGGTCATCGAGCCCACGGTGGCGATCAGGCCTGCTTTGACCAGGTCGAGCTGCGCCAGTGATTTGAACACCGGCCAGATGCCCGTGCAGCAGTCCACGGCGAGGTGCGCCGCTGACAGCGCCACGAGCGTGAGCCACGGGACGACCTCGGTACGGCGGGGTGCGAGCCCGCCAGCGGTCACGAACGTAACGCTCTCGGAGTCAGGATACGTGCTCACGAGCGGAGTCTGGCCTTCACGGAAAAGGTCGGTCGGTCGAGGCGGTGGAAGTCGTCACGGGTGATCTCGGCCTGTAGGCTGCGGTGGGGAGCGCCCTCGGCCGGCTCGTACGAGGCGTCGCTCAGCACTGGGCGAAAAAGCCGCGGACGGCGGCGATGACCTCGTCGACGTCGGTGTCCCCGAGCCCCGGGAACATCGGCAGAGAGAGCAGGGTGGCGCCGGCCGCCTCGGAGGAGGGAAGCTCCGGTGGCAACATGCGTTCGAGGATCGCCGGCTGGCGGTGGTTGGGCGGCGGGTAGTGGATGCCGGTCTCGATCCCGGCGGCCTTGAGGTGCGCTGCCAGCGCGTCACGCGTGGCTCGGTCGGAAACCCGCAGCGGGTAGAGGTGGAACACCATCCGGGTGTTGGGCCGCTCGGCGGGGAGGGTGAGGCCGGCGACCCCCGACAAGCCTGCGGCGTAGCGTCTGGCGATGGTGCGGCGCCGCTCGGTGAAGCTCTCGATGAGAGCGAGCTGGCGGCGTCCGACGGCTGCCTGGATGTCGTTGAAGCGAAGGTTGAAGCCCACGAGCTCGTGGGTGTACTTGTCGGCCCGGCCGTGGTCGCGCAGCTTGCGGACGGTGGCGGCGAGGGCGTCGTCGTTCGTCGTCACCATCCCGCCGTCGCCGAACACCGTGAGGTTCTTCGAGGGGTAGAACGAGAGCGCCCCGGCGCGGCCGATCGAGCCGACCTTGCGGTCGCCCCACATGGCGCCGATCGCCTGGCAGCAGTCCTCCATCACCCACAGCCCGTGTCGCTCGGCGAGCGGCAGCAGGCGGTCGAGGTCGGCGACGCCGCCGTACAGGTGCACCGGCACCACCCCTACCGTGCGTGAGGTGATGCGCGCCGCCGCGTCGTCGGGGTCCATACAGCCGTAGCGGTCTTGGTCCACGAACACCGGGATCGCGCCGGCGTGCATCACCCCTTCGATGGTCGGGAAGGCGGTCATCGCGGGGACCAGCACCTCGTCCCCCGGGCGAACGCCGATCGCCATCAGCGCGAGCTGAATGGCCGAGGTGCCCTGGGAGACGGCAACCGCGTGCTTGACGCCGAGGTAAGCCGCCATTTCCAGCTCGAACGCCTTGGTTTCGGGCCCGAGGATGAAGCGGCCGGAGTCGACCACGGCGAGGATGGCTCGCTTCATCTCATCGGTGACGGTCACGCGTGACAGCGGGATCATGCGACCTCCACGAGGTGCGGACCATACCGCTTCGCGCCGTCTTTCGTAAAGCCCGGTCGGGGCATCCTGCTCCTCGTCCCCAGCTCCTGGCCTTCGACCTTCAGCCTTCGACCTTCGACCGGGCGGCTGGGGGTGGATATGCGGGGCGAGGTCAACCGCGACCCAGGCGTGAGTGACGAGGCTCGAGCGGTAGATGGATCTCCTGGCCGCTCTCGACCGACTCGTAGATCGCGTTGATGAGCTCGAGCGACACTCGACCTTTGCGCCCGTCGACGAACGGCGCGGTTCCGGTCTTGATCGCTTCCACGACGTCCTTGAGGTACTCGTGGTGGCCGAAGCCGTACACGTCCGGGGGGTTGGTCTTGTAGCGTTCGAACACCTCGGCGTCCTCGGGTTGAGGATCGTCGAAGCGCCAGACCTTGATCTCGTTCATGGCGAAGCCGCCGACCTCGACCGTGCCGTGCTCGCCGAGGATCGAGATCGAGCCCTCGAGATCGACCGGTCGGGCGGCGGTGGTTGCTTCGATGACGCCGAGAGCGCCGTTTTCGAACTTGAGGATGCAGACGCCGGTGTCCTCGACCTCGACGCTCACGAGGCGCGTCGTTGTCATGGCCGCCAGCGAGGCGACCGGCCCCATCATGTAGCTCAGCATGTCCACGTGGTGCGATGCCTGGTTGGCGAAGACGCCGCCGTCGTGTGCCCACGTGCCGCGCCAGGCGTCCTGGTTGTAGTAGTCCTGTCGGCGGCACCAGCGCACCCGGATCGCCCCCAGCACCAGCTTGCCGAAACGTCCCTGGTCGACGGCCTCGCGGAGCTTGGTGATCGGCAGGTTGTAGCGGTTCTGCATGACCACGTACAGGCGAGTCCCGGCCTCGTCGCAGGCCCGGATCATGGCATCGGCATCGGAAAGCTTGAGCGCCATCGGCTTCTCGACCACCAGGTTGGACACGCCGGCGGCGGCCGAGGCCAGCGCCAGGGCGGCGTGGCTGCCCGAGGGTGTGCAGATGTTCACCAGCTCGGGTCGCTCGGCCACGACGGCCTCCGTGAGGTCGCCGTATGGCCGTCCGCCGTAGGCGCGTGCGAACTCCTGGGCTCGCGCCCGGTCGACGTCCACCATCGCCACCAGCTCGACGTCCGGCAGGTTGGCCAGGATCTTGGCGTGGCGAATGCCGATGCGGCCGCAGCCCACAACGGCGGTCTTGATTCTGGTCTCGGGTAGCTCGGGCATGGCTGCTCCTCGGGCGTGGCCTACAGTCGGCCGTTCTCCTGCAGTACCTCGCGGTAGAGCGCCTCCAGACGCTGCATCCGCACGTTCATCGAGAATCCTTCCTCGACCCGTTGCCGGCCCGCCTCGCCCCACGCCCTCGCCTTGGCAGGGTCCTGCATGACCTCGATGATGCCCGCGGCTGCTGCTGCCGCGCTCTGCGGCGCGACCAGCCGGCCGGTGATGCCGTCGAGAACCAGCTCCGGGTTGCCGCCGGCGTCGGTGCAGACGACGGGCTTGCGCATCGCCATCGCCTCGCGCAGCGTGCCCGTGATACCGAGGCCGGCGTACGAGAGGTCCACCGAGAGGTCGAGCGCGGCCGAGATCTCCGGCACGTCGTGGCGGAAGCCGACCGGCGTGACGTGCTTGGCGACGCCGTGCTTGGCCGCCAGCTCGCGGACCTCGGCCATCGCCGCCTCGTCCTTGCACGCCACCAGCAGGAGGTGCGCCTTCGGGTTGGCCTTGACGACCTCGGCCATCGCCTCGACCAGGAAGGTCCAGCCCTTCCACCAGCGGACGCCGATCTGATTGATGACGAAGGCGTCATCCGCCAGGTCGAACTCGCGCCGCACCTTGGTGCCGTCGACCGTGGCAGGGTCGAAACGCCGCAGGTCGACACCGGCGTAGATGACCTTGACCTTCTCCGGCGGCAGCTTGCCGGTGGCGATGATGACCTTGCGGATGTCCTCGCACACCGTGACGACGCGGTGCAGGCGCCGGGTGCGGAACTTGGGGCGCATCCAGATATCGACCGGGAACGACACGCCGCGGTTGACGACGAAGCAAGGGATCGGCGTCCAAAGGGTGGCGATCAGCGCCACCGCGTGGGCGATCCCCTTGTGCACGTGGACCACGTCGACCTGCCGCTCCTCGAGGATCCTGGAAAGCCGCCAGCCCGAGGCAACGTCGAACTCGTTGCGCATGCGGAGCGGCACGAAGTCGATGCCGGCGTCGCGGCAGCGGCCCTCGGTCTCGCCTCCCGGGCGCGACACCACGGCGACGCGGTGCCCACGCCCCGCGAGGCCGCTCGCCGCCTGGAACATCTGGTGGACCGAGCCGGTGTTGAAAAGATTCTTCTCGAGGATCTGCAGAATCGACAGCGGTCGCTGTTTGCCTTCGCTCATCCGCACGCACTCCAAGCCGGGCGGAGGATAGGCCGGTCGCCACCGGCCTGCAAGTGAGCCGTCGGTCGCGGACGCGCTCGCAGCGTGTCGGGAGCCCTCACTTCTTGCCGAACAACCGCTCGGCAGCCGTGACGGCGTGGGCAGAGAAGCCGGAAAGGGCGGCGAGCATCGCGGCGTGGACGTGGGCGGCCGGGACCTCGACGCCGCCGCACTCGAGGCTATGGGTGGCGTTGGTGGCGCCGCTCACCGTCACCCCGAGGCTGAGGTCGGCCGCGGCGGCGCAGATGGCACGCTGGCCGGCACCGGGTCGAACCCGCTATTTCCGGGGTTTGTCGGCGTATCCCAGCAGCTCGGGCACGAGCTCGGGGCGCCTGTCTCGCATGAACAGCCGCCGGGCGTGCGACGAGGCCACCTGGGCGAGGTCCACGTCGGCCAGCAGCAGGTGGTCGAGCCCGGCGGGGGCGCGCGCCACGACGCGGCCCGCCGGGTCGCAGACGAACGACTCCCCGGCGAACTCGAGCGGCGGCTCGCTCCCCACGCGGTTGGCGAGGGCGGTGAAGTAGCCGTTCTGGAACGCCGCCACCCGCAGCTCGGCCTCGTACAGGCCGTCCGGCCACTCGCCGACCGCCCCGGCCTGGGGGATGACCACCAGCTCCGCTCCGCGCAAGGCGAGGCCGCGCATGACCTCGGGGTAGTGGCGGTCGTAGCAGATCGCCACGCCGACGCGGCCCGCAGCGGTGGCGAAAACAGGCAGCCCGCAGTCGCCAGGCGCGTAGTAGCTCTGCTCCCAAAACCCCTCCATGTGCGCGATGTGCAGCATGCGGGCGACGCCGAGCAGCCGGCCGTCGGCGTCGATGACCGGCGAGCTGTCGAAGGCGCGGGAGCCCTCCCGCTCGTAGAGGTTGAGCACCACCACCACGCCGAGCTCGCGCGCCAGCGCTGCGAACGCTTCGGTCGTGGGTCCAGGCACCGGCTCGGCGAGCGCGAGCGGCGGCGCACCGCAGGCCTCGTGCCGCGGGTAGAACGGGGTCAGCCCCAGCTCGGCGAACGCCACCAACCGAGCGCCGGCAGAGGCCGCCTCTCGCACGGCGTCAAGCCCCCGCCGCAGGTTGTCGTCCAGATCGTCGGTGGCGTGCTGCTGCACCAAGCCAATGCGCATGGTCGGCTCCCGGCACATGCTACAGCCCTCCCGGCCACGCGGATAGGGGACAGCGAAGAGGGAAGAGCAGGAGAAACGGGTAGTGACTCGACTGTCGGTGGGAACCTCCGGGACCTCGGGGATTTCCCTGTGCGAGGACGGCCCGTCGATCCGCGCGACCTCCCTCGCTGCTCTCTCAGGCCTCGGCTTTCCTACCCGTACTGTTCCCTCTCCCCTGAACCCCGGCCCTGGGGTG
>JAAYVZ010000279.1 GCA_012516935.1 Holophagae bacterium | reverse complement strand
GGAGGGAACAAGCAAGAACAAGGACAGAGAAAGGAGAACCAACGACTACAACCACAACCCTGCTGAGCTACACTTAGACCCGCCAGGGTGGGTCAGTTTCCAAACGTTGCCCTGGGTCAAAATCCGACCGTTGCTAACACCAAACCAGATAGGCGAAAGCCTTGCCGTTCAGAGCCGCGGAGTTCGCAAGCGCGGAGATGTACTCGCCGATCTCCTGCGGGTTGAAGTCGTTAACCTTGAACTCGACCCACTCGGTCTCGTCCGGCAGCCTACACAACTCCCTCACGAGCCCAACGAGATAGTCGTTCGAGCGGTTTGGTGTCATGCGTCAAGTTCCCCATCCGAGCCGGCAGCGCTCGAATCGATCCTCTTCCCAATGTCGGCCTCGTCTTCGGTTTCGCCCAGGACCCCTGAGGCACGACAACGCCAGAGACGACCCGACGCCGCTCGAAACCCGAAGGGATCCAGGGGTTTACCGGAGACCTGCGACCTTGCTCGTCAGCCACGATGCGCCGGCATTGCCTGCCGATGCCTTGTCGCTGCCCAGCGTCGCCCGCTCGCTCATGTCGGCCACCAGCCGGGCCGCCTGCTTCAGCTCGGTCAGGCGGCGCTCGTTGACCGTGTACCCCCGGTGGACGTGCTCCCGCGGCACGCGCGTGGCCCAGATGCGGAGCTGCGTGCCCCGCTTCGAGTTGACCCGGTAGCCGACGGAGATGACGGCGTCAAGGTTGAACAGCCGCACCCGCCGGCGCACCTGCCGCGTGCCCTCGGCTTGAACCACCGAGAATTCCCCGGTGGTTGCCGCCTCGTCCAGCTCCCCGTCGCGGTAGATGTTGCGCCGGTGCAGACCGATCGTATCCGTGTCCTTGGCAGACAGCAGCGACATCTGCCGCTGGCTCAGCCACAGGGCGTCGCGCTCCAGCCAGATGCGCAGCTCCACGCTGCCGTCCGGGACCTCGAAGAGAACGACCTCTCCGGCGGGACCACAGTAGGACGTCGCCGGCTCGCACGCGACGGACCTGCCAACGCGGACCTTCACAACCTTTCTATCCGGCATCGACTTCCTCTGTGGGCGCATCGTCCTCTTCGCGTTCCTGACCGCCATCGCACGGCTCTTCGTCAGCCGGTTCCGGGTCCGGGTTCTCGTCAGGCAGCCGCGCCGCCGCCTCGCGCACGTCGAGCTTGCCGGTGACCACGTCGGCAATCAGGCGGGTGCGGTATTCCATGAATACCGCGATCTCTCGCCGCACCCGGACGGAAGTCGCCTCTATGCCGCCTGTCATTCGCACGATGGCGTCCGCGATGGCGACTTGCTCGTTGGATGGGGGATAGCAGGAAGGGATCTGCTTGAAGTCCTCCCAATAAAGGCGATTACGGTCCTTCACGATGCCGCGCGAGTACTTGTCGACTTCAACCATGTATGCGGGAAGCCTGAACAAGTATTCGAAATACCGCGGCTCGGTTCCCGGGAGTGGTCTGGCTACCACGTACGCTGGACTTATCAGCCCATCAACCGGCGCAACCCCTGCTGCACCCTGCCACATACGCATCATGTTGTACGCAATGTCGCCGGCGACAGCGCGTTTGTACTTCTCGCGATCCGCCATGACTTGCTTACGGTCCGATGTCTCGAAGTCGCGCAAGCGAACTCCCGTTTTCAGCGACACCTCCAGAATTGGCAGATCCCCAAATCCAGTTTCGTTCCTCTGGGCGAACAGACGGCCGTTGCGCCGGATCTCCCAATGCTCCGGCACATCCCCCAGCCACTCCACGCCGGAGGGCTTGAGGCGGACGTTGGGGTCGAGGCCGCGGGTGACGGCGCGGTGGATGATGGCCTGCTTCTGCTCCTCCAGCAGCTTGATCAGCTT
>JAAYVZ010000278.1 GCA_012516935.1 Holophagae bacterium | reverse complement strand
TTTCACCAATACTCTCCGTTCACTCATCGCTAGCCTCATCGTCGCTTCCCCCGTCAGGAAGCACTTTCTCTGCTCCTTCACGTAGATTCTTTCGTGAGGCAACGAATCGCTCTCGCGAAGTTTTTTGGTGAGGCAACGCGCGACCTTGACCGGGGGCGGCGGTTCTGTAGAATCCCGGCTGCCGGTCGTGCCGGCGTAGCTCAGAGGTAGAGCAGGGGTCTCATAAGCCCCGTGTCAGTGGTTCGATTCCACTCGCCGGCACCACGCCAATGAACGTCTCCGGTTTTGTGTCTTCGTTTCGCCGTTGCTTCCCCGATCTCGTCGGTCGACCGGTGCTCGTCGCGCTGTCAGGCGGCGCCGACTCGGTAGCGCTGCTGCACCTCATGCTGGCGGCACGAGCCGAGCTCGGCTGCCCGGTGGCGGCAGCCCACGTCAACCACCATGCCCGCCTCGAAGCCGATGACGACGAGCTCTTCTGCCGGGAGCTCTGTCGCGAGCTGGGGGTCGAGATCGAGGTCCGCCACCTCCGAGAAGCGCTCCCAGTCGGGCTCTCGCGCGAGGCATGGTGGCGCCAACAGCGCTACGAGCGACTGGAAGCGGTGCGGCGGATGCGTGCGTGTGCGGCCACGGCGACGGCACATACCCGCGATGATCAGGCGGAGACGGTGCTCCTCAAGCTCCTACGGGGAAGCGGACCGCGCGGCGTGATCGGCATCCGTCAGCGGCTCGGCGCGTTCGTCCGGCCGCTGCTGGACGTCGGCCGGGAGGAGCTGCGGAGCTGGCTCGAGGGAATTGGCGGGTGTTGGCGGGAGGACCTCGGCAACGCCGACCCCGGCCAACCACGGGCGTGGCTGCGAGTGGTGGCTCTGCCTGCCCTCGAGGAGCGCTTCCCCGGCTCGACCAGACACCTGGCCGGATTCACCGCGGCGCTGGCCGACGACGACGAGGCTCTCTCCCACCTAGCCGCGGCCTTGCCTCGCCCGGAGATCGGGCGCCCGGTGGCGTGCGAGGCGGTGGCGGGCATGCCGGCCGCGGTGCAGCGCCGTTGGCTGCTCGCCCTTGCCGCCGAGCTGCCGCTCGGCGAGCCGCCCGACCGCGTGCAGCTCGAGGCGGTCCGGGAGCTGGTGGAACGGGGCGTGCCGGCGGCGGTCGACCTCGGGCGGCGCTGGGTGCTACGCCGGCGTGGCAACCGCCTGCTGCTCTCCCCGCCGCCGCTGGCGCCGTTCGCCCCCTGCCCGGTCTCGCTCCCGTCCCGCTTCGGACCTTCCGGATACCCGTGCATGACAGTCGGCGAGGCGATCGAGGGTGGAAACCGCGTGATCCACGAGGCGTGGCTCGCACCTCGAATCACCGCAGCCCGACTCCGGTGGCGCCCGCTTCAACCCGGTGAGAGGCTCGACTGGCCCCAGGCACGCGGGAGGGTGAACCACTTACTGGGCCGGATCGGCGTGCCCGCCGAGTGGCGGCCCGCGTGGCCGGTGCTCGAGGCGAATGGTACGATTGTCTGGATTCCCGGCGTCGGCACGGCCCCCGGATGGGCTGGGAAGACCGGCCATGGGATCGTCGCCACGATGGAGGAACCATGGAGACGCCACGTGAGGTGATTTCCCCGGCGGCCATCGCCGCCCGGGTGCGCGAGCTGGGTGCGCAGATCGCCGCTGACTACCGCGGCCGCGAGGTGGTCCTGGTCGGGATGCTCAAGGGGGCGGCGATCTTCCTCGCCGATCTGCTGCGCGCCATCGACGGTCAGGTGCGCTTCGAGCTGGTCAACGTGGTGCAGCAGCCGGCCACCCGGGGGGAGCTCGTGGAGCTCACCTACGCCACCCAGGTCCACCTTGGGGGCGCCCACGCCCTCATCCTCAAGGACATCTGCCACTCCGGGGTGACCGAGAACTACCTTCTCACCCACCTGGCCCAGCAGCAGCCGGCGAGCCTCGAGGTGGCGACATTCATCAACAAGCCCAAGCTCCGACGCGTGGCCCTGGAACCCAAATACGTGGCGTTCGACGAGGTACCCGAAGGGCGCCTGGTCGGCTACGGCATGGAGTTCGAGGGGCACTGGGGGAATCTGCCGGGGCTCCACGTCATTGGCTAGAGCGTGAGGTCCGGGCGCGACGGCGCCGGGGACCAACCACGGAGTGGGTGTGAACCAGAACGTCAAGAATGCGCTGTTGGTGCTGGTGCTGGTCGTCTCGGCGGTGCTGTTGTGGAACTGGATCAGCGAAAGCCGCTCCGCAACCAAGGAGATACCGTTCTCGGAGTTCCTCGATCGGGTGGAGAGCAAGCAGGTCACCGAGGTCCTGATCCGCGGCAACGACGTCTACGGCCGTGGTCCCTCGGCCGCGCCCGCCAAGCCGCTGGCCTCCACACCCTGGGAGTTCTACACCTACGCGCCCGACTACGACCAGCTCGTGACGGTGCTGCGGGAGGCCAAGGTCAACATCAAGGCCGCCGAGCCGTCACAGGGGTTCTTGGGACCGTTCCTCATCTACTGGCTGCCGATCCTCGTCCTCATTGCCGTGTGGTTTTTCTTCTACCGCCAGATGCAGGCAGGCGGCAACAAGGCGATGGCGTTTGGAAAGTCGCGGGCGCGCATGATGAGCCCACAACAAAAGCGCGTCACTTTCAAAGACGTCGCCGGGGTCGAGGAGGCCAAAGAGGAGCTCGGCGAGATCATCGAGTTTCTGCGTGACCCGCAGAAGTTCCAGAAGCTCGGCGGCAAGATCCCCAAGGGAGTCCTGCTCATGGGCCCTCCTGGCACCGGCAAGACGCTGCTGGCGCGCGCCGTCGCCGGTGAGGCCGAGGTGCCGTTTTTCTCCATCTCGGGCTCGGATTTCGTCGAGATGTTCGTCGGCGTGGGTGCCTCGCGCGTGCGGGACCTGTTCGAACAGGGGAAAAAAAACGCACCGTGCATCATCTTTATCGATGAGATCGATGCTGTCGGTCGACACCGCGGCGCCGGGCTGGGCGGCGGCCACGACGAGCGCGAGCAAACTCTCAACGCCCTACTGGTCGAGATGGACGGCTTCGAGTCCAACGAGGGCGTGATTTTGGTCGCCGCGACCAACCGCCCCGACGTCCTGGACCCCGCTCTGCTCCGCCCCGGCCGGTTCGACCGTCGGATCGTCGTCAACCGCCCCGACCTCAACGGGCGGATCGAGATTCTCAAGGTTCACACCGGAAAGATCACGCTGGCGGCCGACGTCGACCTGGGGGTGCTGGCTCGCTCGACGCCCGGCTTCTCGGGCGCCGATATCGCGAACCTGGTCAACGAGGCGGCGCTGCGCGCTGCCCGCTTCAACAAGACCTCGGTGGAGATGACCGACTTCGAGTTCGCCAAGGACAAGGTGATGATGGGCGCCGAGCGGCGGTCGCTCGCCCTTTCCGAGGAGGAAAAGCGGGTCGTGGCCTATCACGAAGCCGGTCACGCCCTGATCGCCGCGATCCTGCCCAACGCCGACCCCCTGCACAAGGTGACGATCATCCCCCGCGGGCTGGCGTTGGGCCTGACGCAGCAACTGCCGGAGGAGGACCGCTACCTGCACGCCAGGTCCTACCTCGAGGACGAGCTGGTGGTGCTCATGGGCGGCCGGTTGGCGGAGCAGGTTGTGTTCGGTGATGACCGCATCACCACCGGTGCCGGCTCGGATCTCGAGCGAGCCACTGAGCTCGCACGCAAGATGGTGTGCGAGTGGGGGATGTCGACGCTCGGACCGCTCACCTTCGGGAAGCGCGAGGAGGCGATCTTCCTGGGCAAGGAGTTCGCCCGTCACCAAGACTACTCCGAGTCCACAGCCGTGGAGATCGACTCGGAGATCAAGCGCCTGGTGAACGGAGGCTTTGAGCGGGCGCGCGAGATCGTCACTGCGCACCGGCTGGCGCTGGACCGCATCGCCGACGCCCTGCTCGAGCGCGAGGTGCTGGAGGGTGAAGAGGTCTACCGGATGGTCTCCGAATCCACCGGGCTGCCGGTGGAGAAGCTCAAGGGACCCGGGCGGCCCTCTCCTTCGCCCGAGGTCCTCTGAGGGTATCGCCGGTGGTCCGGCTGCTACGCCTCCTCCACACGTTCGTCGCCGCCATCCTGGTCACCCTCGACACGATCGTCATGGGGTCATACGGCGTCGTCGCTGGCTTCGTCCCGCCGCGCGGCGACTGGACCTTCCGGGGGGCGCGGCTGTGGGGACGGATCATCCTGTGGGCCGCCCTCGTACGACGCCACGTCGAGGGGCACGAGCTGGTGCCGCGCGACGGACCGGTTGTCTTCATGGCCAACCACGAGTCGTGGCTCGACATCCCGGTGTTGCTGACCTCCGTCCCGGTGCAGGTGCGTTTCCTGGCCAAGAAGTCGCTCTTCCGGATTCCGTTCCTCGGTTGGGCGATGCGCGCGATGGGCTTCATCCCGGTGGATCGCCAGAACCGCCGGGAGGCCGTCAAGTCGTTCGAGGAGGCGGCCCAGCACATCCGCACCGGCCGTTCGGTCCTGATCTTCCCGGAGGAAACGCGCACGCGCACCGGGGAGCTGCTGCCGTTCCAACGCGGCGGCTTCCTCATCGCCCTCAAAGCGGGCGTGCCGATCGTCCCGGTGGGGTTGGACGGCCCGGCGCGCTGCCTGGCTCGCGCCTCGTACCTGCTGCGCCCCGGGCGGATCACGGTCCGCTTCGGCGCACCCATCCCCACGGCCGGGCTCGGTGTCACCGCCAAGGACTCGTTGATGGCGCAGGTACGCGAGGCGATCGGGGGGCTGCGGGTTGCGAACCAGGGGTCGCCGTGCTCGCGGGCGTGACGCCTCAAAAGCTGCGAACGCGGCCGCGAGGAGCCGGCTGACCTCCCGGGGCACAGTCGCTCAGCACAGCGGGAAGACCGCCGGTGTTTCCGGTAGTTCTCGCTGGGGAGCCGGTCGCGGCGGACACGCTCACGGAGGAGAGCATGATCGACGAGGCACAGGTTTGGGAAGCGCTCGGTCAGGTGATGGACCCGGAGATCCCGTTTTCCGTGGTCGACCTGGGGCTCGTCTACGGAGTCGAGGTGAGCCAGGGCCGGAATGTGCGGGTGCAACTGACGCTGACAACCAAAGGGTGTCCGCTCGTGCGGCACATCCGCGACGACATCCAAGCCACCGTGCAGCGGCTGACCGGCTCCGACCAGGTCGAGGTCGAGCTCGTCTGGGATCCACCCTGGAACCGAGAGATGGCGGCCGAGCACGTGCAGGCATACCTGAGCGGTGGGAGGCGACATGGCGGTGAGTGAGGCGGACGTCAGACAGGCCCTGCGGAGCGTCAAGTTCCCAGGGCTCGGGCGCGATATCGTGTCGTTCGGATTCGTACGCGAGGTGATCGTGGACGGCGATCACGTGCGGGTGGCCGTGCACATGACCACGGCCAACCCGGATGCCGCTGCGACCGTGGAGCGGCATGCCCGGGAGGTGCTGGAGGCGCTGCCAGGCGTGGCAGATGTCGAGCTGCACGTCGAAACGAGCACTCCAGGCACGCAGGGCAGCCCGTCCGAGGCCAAGCGGTTGCTGCCGGGCGTGCGCAAGGTGGTTGCGGTGGCATCCGGCAAAGGTGGGGTTGGCAAGTCGACGGTCGCCGCCAATCTCGCGATCTCGTTGCACCGCCTCGGGCTCGCGGTCGGACTCCTCGACGCCGACATCTACGGGCCGTCCCAGCACGTCATGATGGGTTGCCGCGAGCAGCCGCGCCTCGACGCGTCGGGATGTATCCTCCCACTCGAGTCGCACGGCGTGCACTTGATATCGCTCGGCTTCCTGATCGATCCCGATCAGCCGGTCATCTGGCGCGGCCCCATGGTCATGAAGGCGCTGCAGCAGCTTCTGGAGGAGGTGGCGTGGGGGGAGCTCGACGTGCTGGTGGTGGACCTTCCGCCCGGCACCGGCGACGCACAGCTCACGCTCACGCAACAGGTTCCGCTTGCAGGCGCGATCATCGTCACCACCCCGCAAGACGTGGCGCTCGCAGATGCCCGCAAGGGTCTGGCGATGTTTCGGACGATGAACGTTCCGGTACTCGGTGTGGTCGAGAACATGTCCGCCTACGTGTGCCCCGCCTGCGGGCATCGCGAGCCGATCTTCAAGGAGGGCGGCGGCCGTCGGACCGCGGCGGAGCTCGATGCTCCGTTCCTCGGTGAGGTGCCCGTTGACACGGCAGTGGTCGTCTCCGGTGACGCCGGCACGCCGATCGTGGTTGCCAGCCCGGAGGCGCCGGCGGCCCGGGCGCTCACCGAGACGGCGAGGCGGATCGCGCTCGCCCTCGGCCTTCAGCCAGCGGCGGCACCAGCCAGCACCGCCCGCTCCAGCACCTCGTCCTGAGCTGGAAGCACGGTGCGCAGGTCGAGCACGAGCCGGTCCTCCACCACCCGGCCAACGACCGGGGGTCGCCCCGTGCGCAGCCGCGCCGCCAGCTCCTGTCCCACCCGAAGGCAGACCGCCCACGACGGGATTGTCTGGTCGGGCGTGGTCCCTCCACCGAGCACCGCCGTCGTCCGGGAGGCCTCGGCCGCAACGCCACCCCGGCCCAGGCGGGCCGTCAGGCGCCGGGCGCGGCGCCGGAGCTCGTGCTCCGGCACCGCGAGCAGGCGATACAGCGGGACCTCCGCCGGGCGCTCGGCGAGGTAGGCATCGAGGGTGGCGGCAAGGGCGACGAGCACGCGCTTGTCGGGACGCAGGGCACGCCGTAGCGGGTGTTGGCGCAGCGCCGTGAGCGTCTCACTGCGGCCCACCAAGATCCCTGCCTGAGGCCCGCCCAAAAGCTTGTCGCCGGAGAAGAGCACCACCTCGGCCCCGGCTGCGAGCAGCTCCTGCACCGTCGCTTCGCGTCGGAGCCCGAACAGCCCCAGGTCGAGGTGGCAGCCCGACCCCTGGTCCACCCACACCGGCACCCCGCGATCGCGGCCGAGCGCGACCAGCTGGGCGAGCGGAGGCGAGCTGACGAAACCGGAGAGGGTGAAGTTGGAGCGGTGGACGACCAAGAGCGCCGCGGTATCCGGGCCGATGGCCGCAGCATAGTCCGAGGTTCGGGTGCGGTTGGTGCAGCCGACTTCGACCAGACGCGCGCCCGCGGCCGCCATGATCTCGGGCAACCGGAACGAGCCACCGATCTCGACCAGCTCACCGCGTGAAACGACGACCTGACGCCCGGCGGCCCGGGCGGCCAGCAGCAGCACCAGCGCTGCGGCGTTGTTCGTCACCACCAGCGCCGTCTCCGCACCGAAGTAGCGGGTCAACCGCTCCACTACGGGTCGCAGCCGCTCGCCCCGCTGGCCCGTTTCGAGGTCGTACTCGAGCGCCAGGTAGGCGTCGGGTACTCCCTGGAGGAGAGGCGCCCGCCCGAGGTTCGTGTGGATGAGCACACCGGTGGCGTTGACCACTCCCGGGTAGGCGGGTGCCGCCTGCCGCGCCAGCGCCGCGAC
>JAAYVZ010000277.1 GCA_012516935.1 Holophagae bacterium | reverse complement strand
TACTACGAGATCGTACCCGCCAAGCAGCACCTCGTGCGCAACCTCATCTACCCGGTGCCCGACCCGGAGTTCCCGTTCCTCGGCGTGCACTTCACCCGCATGGTCAAAGGCGGCGTCGAGGCCGGCCCCAACGCCGTGCTGGCGTTCAAGCGCGAGGGCTACACCAAGACCTCGTTCTCGCTGCGCGACGCGGCGACGTTCGGGACCTACGGGGGGTTCTGGCGCATGGCCGGCAAGTACTGGCGGATGAGCCTCGGCGAGTTCCACCGCTCGTTCTCCAAGGCGGCGTTCGTCAAGGCGCTACAGAAGCTGCTGCCCGAGCTCGGGTTCGACGACGTGCACCCGACCGGCGCCGGGGTGCGGGCCCAGGCGCTCGAGCCCACCGGCAAGCTCGTCGACGACTTCCGCATCGTCGAGGCCGAGCGCATGGTGCACGTGCTCAACGCCCCGTCCCCAGCCGCCACCGCCTCGATCTCGATCGGCGCGGCGATCGCCGACATGGCTCGCGCCAACTTCGGGCTCGCGTAGCCCCCGGGACCGGGCCGGAGTCACCCCCCTACTCACGAGCCAGCGCCGCCTGATCCCTGACCACCTATCCTGCTCGGCGGCCCTGGCCCTTCACACACGAGCCTGGCCGCATCGGCTCCATTCGATGCCCAGGCCACCACTCTCGCACGGCTCCACCCTCAACGATCGCGATCGGCATCGACCCCTCGTGGCACCTGCGGCCTGCTCCCAGGGATGGTCGATCTGCACACCAACTCCTTGGCTCGGCGTGAAAGCCCGCTGGCTTCGTGCGGGACAGATGCCAGAGGTTCGGACAGCCGGGACCAGGCCATCCAGAGTGCGAAACTCGAGTTCGCCCCCTGCCCCGGTTGGCCGACGAACGCCGAGCCTGCCTCTTGCCGAGCCTTCTAGGCTGGCCTACCTTTAGCACATGGGACCGCTAGCGAGACTCCTGAGCACCCTGGTAGCCGTTTCCCCGCTGTTCGTCGGCACTCATGCAGAGGGGCTCGAGCTGAAACCGGCGGAGATCCGCAAACACATCGAGCAGCCGCCGGCGAGCAGTGTGCCATCGACAGCGACTGAAGTTGAGGCCCTCGTCCTGAGCAACCGCATCGCAGCCAGCTTCATCATGCGGGGGTGGTACTCGGACGTCTCGCCGAAGAGCGGGTGGCGCTCGCAGGGTGCAATCAAGAACGACACCATCGTCCTCTTCGAGCTGGCCGGACCCAAACTGAGGTTCTCGTGGGTGACGAAGATGGATTTCCCCGATGCGGGCCGCCGATACGAGCTCCGAGTCTGGCGTGGACCGGAGCACAAGGATTCCCTGACCATCGACATCAAAGGCGACCGCCGTGCTCCGGATCTGGCAGCTTTCATTGCCGGTCCCCGTTCGGACAACGCTGAGGGCGCTCCTGACTCCGACGAGATGCTCCTTGCAGAGGTTGACTTCGCCGGACGGAGGCTTGTGGTGCCTGTCGCGGAGTGGCGGGAAGGTCTTAGGGGTGAAGACCGTCAATGGCTGCAGTCCGCAGTTGACGAAGATTTTCGAAAGGCACTTCAAGCTATCGCGGTCATCACCAAGGGCGAGCCGGAGCTTGTTATGCTGTGCGACCTTGTTCTCACTCCGATCCTCGGGAAAGACGCCCCAAACTGCGACAGAATCGACCAGTCTTTCGTTGACTACGCCGGTGGACCAGACTGCGACTTTGACTCGTGGTTCGGCGAGACCTGCCCCTTGGAGACGTTGATGCGATTCAAGCGCCGAAAGAACCCTCAGCTCAACGTCAGCAAGGCGCCCTCGCGGTAGGCGTTGGTCGGACAAGTCCTCGGCAGGCTGCTCTTCCCGCCCCTCACGTAGGGCGGCGAGGTGCGCACCGGCGCCCGCGTGCGGCGCTTCGCCCGCGATGGCGCGGTGTTCGTGCTCGAGACCGACGCCGGCACCGTGCGCTGCCGCGCCCTCGTCAACTGT
>JAAYVZ010000276.1 GCA_012516935.1 Holophagae bacterium | reverse complement strand
TGCGCAGGTACATACCTAGAGACTAGAAAAACGACGCGGGTCTGTCAAGACTCGTGAGTCATCGCGTGTGCCTATGGATTTGGAAGTCTGTGCCTATCCTTGGCCCGACGACATCCCGCTAATTCAACAACTTGCGTTTTCAACCCCTGCCCAAAACCCCTCACAACTGTCGAACGCGGGCTGGACCATCACCGACAATGCGGGAGGCACGACAGGCACTCGCACCCACCACGTCTACTTCCGCCCCAACGTGACGGATCCAAATAGCCCTTACTTCTCGTACCACGTCGACAAGGTCAAGCTCGGCGCGTTCGGCGGAACCACCGCCACCTATCAGTTCGCCTACGCCTTCCCGCGCGTGCATCGCAGCTACCTCGACAAAAATAACTCGCCCTGCGAGTGGCTCAACGACGGGGTGGGCTGTAACCCGCCTCAAGACCGGGTGCCGTTCCTCTCGAGCGTGTCGCTTCCCGACGGGTCGAGGTTTTCGATGCCGGATTACTATCTCGACGCATCGAGCGTCCAGGACGGCCCCAACACCCCCGGCATCCTCAAGAAACTCGTCCTGCCGACGGGCGGTGCGATCGGCTGGGAGCACCAGCAATGGAAGTACGCCGCGACCGAGCACGAACCCCCACCCTGCCACTACGACGGCGTCCCACCGAACGACTGCCTCCATCACCTGAGCATCAGCTGGTCGGGCATCAAGAAGCGGTACCTTTTTGAATCGCCGACCGCGACCTCGCCCTTCGCCACGTGGACGTACAGCACGGCGACCGCCGACGCCATGCCCCCGCCCCAGGACGGCCACTTCATGCACATCAATCGCGAGCGCCGCGTCGTCGTCGTGGACCCGAACTCGAACGCGTCGGTGTATTATTTCGCGCCACGCCGCAGTGGCTGTTCGAACCGTTCGAGACCTGGGACTACGCGTTGCCGTTCACGACCCGCGTCGTCATCGACGTCGCGGACGACCCGACCACGAGCCCGGACCGCTACCTCTCGGAAGAGCATTTCCAGGGCGGGGTCACGTTCGACGCGAACGGCCAGTCGAGCGGCACCGTCAAGCGCTCGAAGTACGTGCGCTACGAGCCCGAAGGCGCAGTGAGCTACAGCACTTGGTACCGCAGCATCAACCGCCGGCTCGTCTCGCAGACCACCGTCTACCATGAGAATTCGTCCACCTACTCCGCCACGGTGGACTACTCCAACTTCGACGGTCTGGGCAACGCACGGACGACGACGGAGCAGGCAGGCACGTTCGGCGGCACGGGCTGGCGCCGCGAGACGTTCACCGGCTACAACCCCACGCCGCTCGGCTCGGGCTACCCGACCTACGCCCTGGGGCGAGACCCGGGCAGCGGTGAGGTCCGCTGGGGGCTTACGCAGCCATGGGTCCTCAGCACATTCGACGCCCAGAAGACGACACTGACCGAGGTCCTCGACGGCTCTCCCGTCGTCACCACCGCCAGCGTCGAGCAGTGCGTGCTCAAGAACGCGAGCGGCTTTCCCACCAGCGGCTTCGTCACCCGCCGCCGCGTGCTCAAGGCAGACACCGCCCGTGGCCCCAAGGATCTCGTGACCGTTTTCGGGGAGGACCACGGCAACGTCACGAGCGAGAAGTACTACGGCGGCGACACGGACGACCAGCCGCTCGTCACCGATGCCCACGTCTGCACGATCTCGCTTCCGGCCTCGCCGAAGTACCAAATCAACCACACCTACAGCTACGGGGCGCTCGAGACCTCGCGCTACGAGGGCCAGAGCTGGTTCCTCGTCGACAACGCCATCGACAAGAACACCGGCCTCGTCGCCACCTCGCACGCCTCGTCGACGAAGGTGGACGCCACCTACGACGCGGGCATCAGCACCTTCTTCACCTACGACAAGATGGGCCGGCTACTGACCCAGGACCCGGAAAGCGGCCACGACGCGCGCATCCTCCACGAGTACTACCGGTACGACCCCGGGCGCGCCGACGACCCCGCCCCCCGGGTCGAGTCGTGCAGCTTCTCCAACCTGCAGTGGGCCTCGACCTGCACGAGCACGCGGGCGGTGGCGCGCAGCTCGGTGCGCTTCGATGGCCACGGCCGCCCGGCCATCGAGAAGACCCGCCTGCCCAGCGGCTGCGCGAACCCGCCGTGCTGGCAGTGGAACCAACGCCTGACAACGTACACCCCGATGGGGTGGAAGGCGTCGGTCTCCGAGTGGCAGCCGAACGGCACCTCCGGGAGCGCCATCAAGAAGACCGAGTTCGAGTACGACCGCTTCGGGCGGGTGACGTCGGTGACCCCGGCGGACGGTTCCGACCACGCGGTCACCATGGCCTACGTCGGGGCACACCAGGTCGCGCGCACTGTCAAGGTGTTCAACGGCACCAGCGAGGTGAGCTCCACGACCACCGAGCTGTACGACCGGCTGGGCCAGCTCGTGTCGGTGACCGAGCCCTCCAACGGCGGTGGAAACTTCTCAACGACCTACGGTTACGACGTCGGCGGCCATCTCAAGGAGGTGAAGTCCACCCTCGCGGGCAACACCCAGCGCCGCACCTTCACCTACGACCGGCGCGGCTTCTTGACCGGGGAGACCCTGCCCGAGAAGGGCTCGAACGGCAACGGTACCGTCACCTACCAGAGCTACGACGCCCGCGGCCACCTGCTCAAGAAGGACGACGGTGGCTCCTCCACCTTCGCCTACGACGGGGCTGAGCGGCTGATCGCGGTGTGCGACGGCGACGCGGCCTGCACCACGACCAGCGACACCCTGCTCAAGGCCATGACCTACGCCGCGACCAACGTCGCCGCCACGCCGACGACCCCCGCCAACTGGCGGGCCGGCAAGCTCGAGACCGCCACAGCGGTCAACCGCCCCTTCACCCTCACGGTCGGCGGCGGCACCTCCGGCGAGACCACGGTCATCGAGACCTACACCTATGCTGGCCGTGGCGGCAGGGTCTCGGACAAGACCACGACGGTGACACTCGCCGGTGCACCCACAGGCAACTTCTCGCAGTCGTTCACCCAGTCGTTCAGTTGGACCGAGCTGGGGCAGCTCGCCTCGCTCACCTATCCGACCTGCGTGCCGCTGACCGCCTGCACCAACACCATGCAGCGCACCGTGTACAACGAGTATCAGGGCGGCCGCCTGGTTGCCGTGCGGCCGTACTACGCCACCGAGATCACGTATCATCC
>JAAYVZ010000275.1 GCA_012516935.1 Holophagae bacterium | reverse complement strand
TTTCATGAAAGCGTGGATAGCGCAACTTGCGTTTGAATTCCTCCAGGGGCATCCGTTTCACCTGGGATTGTGTGCCATCGATGCTACCGATGACCTCGCCATTTTCCACCCGGAGCCAATACTCTCCGCAATGTGAAAGCGCCAAACCCTCTCCTGGCTTTGACCCGGATGCATTGAGCGCCAGAATCCATTCACTGCCAGGTGGAAAACCTTCCAGTGTCGGGCGACAGTGCATCCCGTCTCCCATCTGAACAACCATTCCGGAATCGAGCATCCCCCCTTTCAGTGTCTCCAAAACGTGAACACCCATAGCTGGCGGTTTTCCAGTGTCATGGCGGGTGATCCTTCCTTGAATGATCAGCGGTGCATCCTTTGCTGCGACAAAAAACGGGCCTCGCCACGCGCAGGAACAGGCACCGCCAGAAAAAGGGAACATAGTTAAACATAGGCCAATCAACATGAATTCTAATGACAATCTTTTCATCTCAAGGCCTTCCTTGACCTTCCAGATAGACAAATGGTTGTCTCTCCAGATCATCGGCTATGCAATGAATCAATGGTTTGCTTGATGATCTGGCGTTGTGCATTGCCTCCCGATACCGTCCTGCAAGGATCGGCCATAGATCTTTCTCATGCCTGGCCCGTGCAGCCTCGTATCCCACTCTGAGCCGATGTGCTTTGAAGAGGTGGAGAAACGGGGCGATAGGCGTCCCGGGCCGTTTGCTCAACCAATCGTCTACAAAGTTTGCCTCCTCCACGGGCCCCTCACTCATACCCTCCCACTCACCTACAAGAGGTACTGAATACGCAAAAGCCTCCGCCTCAGCGCGCACCTCTCGTCCAAGTATGGCGACCATTTGTTCTGCCAAAACCCTCATCCTGACAAGCGCTGCCTTTTCGGACGTGGAAGGCGGTTCAAATGCCCAGAGGGAGGAATCCGGCGCAATGGCCGCGAGGTAATTCTTGAGGCAAGGCCGACCCTCTTTCGGGTAGTGGGCCGGGTCCAATTCCTTTATCGGCCGCGAACCAATGAAAATGATATCTGAGAGTGTAGGTGTCTGCAGCGGTG
This sequence comes from Holophagae bacterium, assembly GCA_012516935.1. Lineage (GTDB taxonomy): Bacteria > Acidobacteriota > Thermoanaerobaculia > Thermoanaerobaculales > Thermoanaerobaculaceae > JAAYVZ01. The sequence goes on along the minus strand of JAAYVZ010000275.1, from coordinate 5,295 downwards.
TCTCCGCGCAGCAGAGGCACCAGCCGCTGCCCAAAATAGTCACGCAAACCGCGACGCATAGATAACAAATACGATACATCGCTTTTCCTTTATAATTACATGCACAGCCTTGCATCACCCAACGATCATTAGACTGATCATAATAACCGTCCCCGGCATTCTGGGCTGCCAATCTATTGTGCCGGTTTATGGGATGCCGAACATCCCTCATCCTGTTTATCTCCTTTATGTTGCGCATAGTCCCTTAGGCCAGTATGCGTCTTAGACTGATCCGTAGATGATGATCCGCATCGCGTGCCCGCAGCGCCGGCCCACGAGCGGGTCAACCTCCCAGATGCGGCGGATCAGGGCCCCCCACAACCGCCGGAGGGCGCGGCGCCTGTCGTGGTGATTCCGCTGCGCGAGCCGACATGCGAGATGCAGCACCTGTGCGGCGGAATGGGGCTGCTCGGGCTGGCCGAAGGAGCACGAATCTCCCAGGCTCCAGGTTCGTACGAAAAAGAGCCTGGTCGAAGAGACGGCGCGCCCGCTAGGTTCCCGGCCACGCCAACGTGTGCGGCCAAGAGGGAGTTGGCAAGCTCCAATCCAACGGAGACTGGTCGAGCAGCCAGGGTCGCAGCGCACTCTCCAACTTGTGCGGGCGGACCGGCCGCGGCCACTTGCGCTCGGCCCCAGAGCCACCGGAGCCTCTCTCCTACTGCGCCGCAAGCACGTGGACGATCTCCGTGGAGTCCCAGCCCACCCGGTACCCGTCGACACCTCCGGCAGCAACCCGCCCCGAGGCGCTGCGGGTCCAACAAACGACCATCACACCCTGCAGCGGGCCTCCAACCCAGCGGTACTCCCCGGCCCTCCCGCACAGGGGATCGGCTTGCGTTGCCCAACCGAGCGCCGACTCCCTCAGGCGCACGCCGTTGACCCAGACGGCGACGCCCGCCCACGCTGCTGGTTGGCCGTCGGCCGTGCGCGCGATCAGGCGCCGCTGAGCTCCCAACGGTGGCATCGTCACGACCGTTGTCTCATCCTTGTTGGTCGGCCACGGTGCAACCAGCAACCCCGCGCTTGCATGCCGCGCGAGAAGCGCGCTCGCAAGGGCCTGCTCTGGCAGTGTGACCGCGCCGTCCCCATCACATGTGCCCTCCCAAAGCAGCGTGGCGCCGTCGGGCCCGATGCCCGCGACCTCGGCGCCACTCGCTGGTCGTCCATCCGCGAGCAGTAGCCTTGCTTTCGCTCCCGGCGCGCTCGGCTGCAAGGCGACGTCTATGACCTTCTCGGTTGGTTCCTTGGGGACTTCCTGCTTCACGCTCGCCTTCTCATAGCCCTCAGCGAGCACAGTCAGTGTGAGGTTGCCGGGCCGCAGCGGGTGCAGCTTGACCTCGCCGTCGCTGTTTGTTCTTGACTCCGCGCTGGCACCTGCCCGCTCGCCGTTGTTGAGGATGCCCACCTTGGCATCGGCAACAGGGCTGCCGGTCCGTGCGTCAGTCACATGGACAAGGTACTGGTTGCAGGGAAGCTCGAAGTCGCGCGTCGTGTCGTGGGCGATCGCGCGGTTCAGAGGTTCGAGCAGGTCACTCGTGCCTGGCAGTGTGAACTTGAGCAGTGTGATGGGGTGGAAGACGGTCGCGGCGTAGTGACCGTCCTGGTCGGTCTTCGTGCTGGCCCAGCGGAAGTCCGTACCATCCGACAGGAAGCCGACCTCGACGGCCGCGGGTTTGCCGCATCGCGTCACGGTCCCAGCTACGTGAATCGCAGGAGGCGCCAACGCCACCTCCCGGTCCTCGCCGTCCGACATGTCAACGCTCTCGTTCACCTTCCACACCCCGCTCCGCAAGACCAGGTGGAGGAGATGGCGCGGCATGTTCGGGAATTTGAGCTTGCTGTGAACGTCGACGATCTGCCGCTCCTGCAGGACCCTTGTCCCGTCGAGCACTCGTAGTGACATTCCTGGGCTTGCGAGGCCTTCCGGTAGCTCGAGAGCGACCGTCAGCGTGCTGCCAGGCGAGACCCTCCCGTCTACGTAGCGCAACGCGCCACTCGGCAGGGCCACCTCTTGATCGAACGGCAGCACGCCCTTCGCGGCTACGTGGACGGTTGCCGTTCGATCGGTGAGACCCCACCACGCCGCATAGACGCCACTTGGATCGTGGAAGACAACGTCCGGCCTGTGCTGTGTACCGCTGGCGGTCAGTGCCGCCGTCGCATCAGCGGCACTCTCGTCCAGCACGGCTCCCTCGACGACGACCCGCACGAACAGGTCGGCAGCCGGGGGCGCTGGCGTCCGAAAGGCGACAATTCCGGGTCGGTCAGGGCGGGCCTCGGTCACGCGGGCAACCGCCAACCACTCGTTCTTGGCGTCGTCGTGCAACAACGCGAGCACTGGTCCTGGCGGCATTTGGATCGGCTTGCTGGGGCTCGAGAGCTTCACTGGGCGGAGGAACCTCCCACCCACGCTGTAGAGGTGGACCGAGCAGCCCGGCTTGATCGGGATGTCCGGATCGAGGGCCACGAGACCGGCCGGCACGACTTGGTCGAGCATCCTGAGGCCGCGCTCCCCGCTGCCAAGGCCCCAAAAGACGACGTGCTGGGCCTTGGAGATCATCCCCGCACCTTCGAGGAACCAGCGGTAGAACCCCGGTTCATCGAGCAGGAACCACTCCCCGGCAGGCCGGCTTACCTCACGTTGCTGGTCGCGGTGAGGGATGAGGTGGACAAAATACCCTGTCGGGTCGGAGGGGAGGGTGTCCTTCTCACCCAGGATCGGCCACATCGCGAGCGCGGGATGGCCGTCAATGAGGCCCTCCTCGGTGCTAGGTCGAGCAGGCGTTTCCGAACACCAAGCGGATTGCCAGGCAAGCGCGAGCGGAAGCAGAACGAGAGCGCAGCGCCGCAAGAGCACTTTTCTCATCACCAGCAATCCTATGGACCTCCTTCCAAATTGAAAACGACCCTACATACCCGACAGCCCAAAGTCAACAGCCCGCTGCGCCCAGTTGCGTGCGGGAGTCAGGGGACCCGCTGGCGCGGGGCAGAGCCGCGGCAGCGAGCTGCGGATCACGCGGCTTGCCGAGAGCAGCGGACCGACGGCCGAGATCACGTCGCCAACGCGTGGCGCGTGGCTGACGGCCGACGGAAGGCCGGTCGCCAGTCGCGTGTCGGACGCCAAGGCGAGTGTCGTGGCCAACGGAGCGGGCGGGAAGATGACGGCGGGCGGCGTGCGCCTGCACGCCATCGCCAACGGCGCGCAGAGCCAGGTGCGCGCGCTCGCGACCGATGGCCACAACCAGCCGTACTTCAACGGCCTCTACGGCTCCACCCTGGGGCGTCAAGACGGTGCGCGGCGGGCGACCTCTCCTCCTCCAAGTGGCTCACGACCAGCGTGCTGCCGAGCGCGATCCCGAGCGATCTCGAGGTGCTGACGCAGGACGAGGAGGGCACGGCGCTCTCGTTCGAGCGCTTCTCCGCCGCCGACGTCGCAGGCGGACCGACCTTCGCCACCCTCGTGCCCGACAGTAAGGGCCTCTACCACTTCGACGTCGCGCTCACCTCCACGGTGCAGCGCGCGAAGAGCGGCAAGGTCGAGCCGAGCCTCGTCCCCCGAGCAACCCAAAGCCGGACGCCGACGTGGACGGCTGCCTGAGCGCCCGCTCGGGTCCGCACCCGATCCCGGACGAGAGCGACGAGGGCGTCTTCATCGGCGGCGTGCCGGGCATAGCCGGAGCTTCGTTCAACGGTGAGCTCTCCGGCGTTACCATCCACCGGCGGGCACTCCACCCCGCCGAGGTGGCGCAGAGCCGCCGGGGCGCGGCAGCAAGGAGCGAGCGATGACTACCACTTGGACTTTCCGGACCCTGGCGTCACTCGTGCTTGCCCTGGCGGTTGGCGTGCCGGCGGCAGCCGCGGACTACACCTACACCTACAACGAGGCCGACCAGCTCGTCCAGGCCGGCCAGGTTGCCAACCTCAACCCGGTGTCGTTCACCTACGACGGTGACGGCGTCAGGGTCAAGCGCTCGGTCGAGTCACTCCTGCCCACCACCGAGACCATCTACGTCTACGACGCCTTCGGCAACGTCATCGCCGAGTACGACAAGACCGGCCAGCTCCTTGCCGACTACGTCTGGGTCAATGGCCAGCGCGTTTGCAAGATCGCCGCCGGTGAGCAGCGCACCTACTACCACACCGGACCCGGCGGCAGCACCCTGGCGCTGACCAACGATGCCGCACAGGTCATCGGCCGCACCGACTACTACCCCTTCGGCTCGACGTTCGCCTCGTCGGGGACCCAGGACCGCTACGCCTTCATGGGCAAGGACAGGGACTTCGGTCTCTACTACTTCGGTTCCCGCTTCTACGACCCTGCCACCGCCACCTTCTCCTCGCCTGACCCGGTTGCGGGGTCGGTGGAGCGCCCGCAGGGCCTGCACCGCTACAGCTACGCCCTCAACAACCCCAACAAGTACCATGACCCGAACGGCGAGATCCTCGACACCATCCTGGACATCGGCTTCATCGCCTACGACGTCTACCGGATCGTCGCCGACAACGTCGTCGGCCAGAAAGGCAACTTCAAGGAGAACCTCCTGGCGTTGGGTGCCGACGTCGGCGGCGCCTGCATCCCGTTTGCCACCGGCGGCGGGGTTGCCTTGCGCGTCGCTGCCCACACCGACGACGTCATCGACGGGGTCCGCTTGGCGGAGCGTGGGGTCGATGCGGTGAGGGCACCAAGAGGCGGAACGTGCGTTGTGAAGGACGCCCAGGGCGAGGTTATGCGGACTGGTCGGAGCAAGGACCTTGCGAGACGGGCGGGTGAGCATCGCCGGAATCCAGCGACGAAGGACTTTGAGTTCGAAGTGGACAGGCAAACGGACGTGTACGCAGAACAACGGGGCCGCGAACAGGTGATTCACGACCAACACAAGCCTCCACTCGACAAAATCCGTCCCATCAGCCCGCAGAACCCACGACGTCAGGAATACCTGGACGCCGCCAAACGGCTTTCGGAGGACTAACGATGGCGAGGAAGTTGCCGTACAAGGAAGGTGACTGGTTCGCTGTGCCGCTCAGGGATGGCGGTTTCGCGCTCGGCGTCGTCGCTCGGATGGATGGAAAGGGAGCTGTGATCGCCTATCTCTTCGGGCCACGATCTGAAGCCCTGCCGTCACTTGAGGCTGTCGGCAGCAAGCGCGCGACGGATGCGGTTCTAGCCCGCATTTCTCACCGCACGCGTTTTTGCGGTCGGTGGGGTGGTTGTGGTGGGGTGGGAGTGTGATTGTGGGGTACGTGCTGGGGTGTTGG
>JAAYVZ010000274.1 GCA_012516935.1 Holophagae bacterium | reverse complement strand
GAGATCGAACCAGGGGAGAGTGGCGCGCAGCTCCTGGTTGACGACCAGGACCGCCGTTCCGCCTGCCGTGAGGAGCTTGCCGCCGGCTTCGAGCCGCGGGCCGAGGCTCTCGAACGGGTAGCCGCGGACCGAGTACTCGCCGCCCGTCTTGAAGCGGATGTCGGTGAGCAGCTCCTGCCCGCCGAAGGTGCGTGCGGTGCCGGCGCGGTAGGACGAGGCCCAGGCGAGCGGCAGCCCGCCCAGCTCGCCCAGCGGCAGGAAGAGGTTGAGCTGGCCGTAGGCCCGCACGTACCGGTAATCAGAGCCTAACCACGGGCCGCTGCCGGAAAGGTCGAGGCTGGCCAGCATCCCGTGGATACCGAGGACCGGGTCCTGCCGGGTGTCGCGGACGAGCTGGAGCCCGAGATAGGGGTGCTTGATGCGGAGGTCGAACGGGAAGAATGGGTCCGGCGTTTCCTCGTACAGGTGGACGTCGCTGTAGCGAGCGTACACCCGCGCCGTGAGATCGGAGATCAGCGGGCGGGAAAGCTGTAGCGCACCGGTGTTGCTGTCGGTGACGAAGCCGTCGTCGTCGATCCGGCGCCGGCGCTCGGCGTACGCCTCGAGCGAAAAGCGCCCCTCACGGATCGCTGGAACCTTGAAAAGCAGCCGGCCGGAGCGATCGTCGGGCTCCCATCGCGCCCGCAACGCAGCCTCCAGGCCCCGCCCCAGGACGCTGCGGTCGGCGACGTCGACGAGCGCCGACAGCCCCACCTCCGACTCCCAGCGTACCCCGTAGGCCACCGTGAAGCGTGGGGCTTCCTGGAGCAGGAAGGTGACGTTGCTGCCCGAGGCAGACCTCTCGATCGAGGTTGCGACGCCGACGAACCGGTCCTTGCCGAGCAGCCGTGCCCGCGCCTCTGCCAGGTACAGCGGGTCGAGGGGGGCGCCGACCTCGAGGCGGGCAATCCGCTCGAGCCACGACACGCGGGCCGTGCGTTGCCCCGAAAATCGCACCGCGGCCACCTGCTGCGGCTCGCCCGGTTCGACCTCGAGCCGCAGCACCGTCGCACCGTCCGTGGCCCGGGTCGGAACGGCACGCACCCTGGCGTCGGCAAAGCCTCGCGACGCGAGGTCGTGCTCGACGAGCGCCGCCGCTTCGCCGAAGCGGTCCAAGCGGGCCGGGTCGCCGGCCCGAACCGGCAAACGCGATGTGAGGCGGGCAGCGTCGGCCGCCGGGATGCCGCCGATCTCGATTTCGGCCACGCGGTCCCCAGGCCCGGGCTCGACCTCGACGATGAGGGTTTTGACCTCGGTGTCGACCCGCTGGCTCAGTACCCGAGCTTGTTGGTAGCCGAGTAGGCGCAGCGTCTGCTCGACGCGCCGATGGGCGTCGGGCAAGCCGGCAGCCAGCTCCGTGCGCTCGGTCGGGCCGGCGAAGCGCCGTGCGAGGACGGCCGCCTCCCCGTCCGGGAGCCCAGAAAAGACCACGGACGCAATCTCGACCCGCTTTCCGCCGCGGCCCTCCACCATGACTTCGATCGGATCGCCCGGGGTGACGGCGATCTCGACTTTCGGGTCGAGAAAACCCATCGACCGCAGCGCCCTCGCGGTGGCGTCATGCATCTCGAGGCGGGAGGTCGGCTCGTACTCGTCGAGGCGGTACAGGCCGGCGATCGTGGTGCGGGCGACCGACGGCGGCTGGTCGCCGGCGAACGCGACGCGTACACGCCTCCCCGGCTCGACGTTCACCACCAGCTCAGCCCGCTCCGGGTGCTTCTCACGAGGGCGGGTCGAGGCAGTGACCGTGGCCTCCGGGTAACCGGCCTCGCGGAGCGCCTGCCCCGCCTCGAGCTCGGCGTCGATGAGGGCGCCGTCGGGGAGCGGCTTGCCGGTGCTCACGCGCAGCGCCTTGCGCACCAGCTTCTTGACGGCCTTGTCCTCGGTCTTGACGAGGATGCGGTCGAGCTCGGGGCCGGCCGCTTTGGCGAGCCGGGATCCGCCCAGCTCGAGCACCTGTTGCAGGCTGCCGCCTGGGTTGCCCTCGTCATTGGAGAACCCCTGCAGGACGAACCGGGGCAGCTTCCGGAATCCGTGCAGGTCGAGGATGTACGTCTGACGCTGCGTGTTGCGCAGGTCGAGCGAGACAGCCAGGGCGGCGTAGCGAGAGATATCACGCGTCAGGGTCAGCCTGGCGCTGGGATCGGTCTCGCCGAACACGTATACCGGCCGGATCGTGATGCGCCCGAGCCCGAGCTTCTCTCCGACACCACCCACCAACCTCTCACCGAGGTAACCGGCGATCCCGGTGGCGAGGCCCTCCATCGCGTCGGTGCCCGGACCGCCGTCCTGCCGCCAGGCGAGGGGATCGCCCGGTTCACGGCAGATCGTGTCATCCTGCAAAGAGCTGGTGAGCGAGGAGAGCTCGATCCGGGGATCATTGACGGGGTCACCCGTGAAGACGGCGGCGGCGCGATCGAGCCTGAAGCGCTGGTTGTAGGCGCTGACACACGCCCCGGGGTCGATCTCGACGCGCCCCCTGATCGTCGGGTTCCACAGCGTTCCGCCGATCTCGAGAGGCTCCCAGAACGCTCGCAAGTTGGCGACGTTGTTGCGAACCCGCAGGCCCTCCAAGGTCTCGATCTCGAGGTCGAGGTCGATGGTATCCAGCAGGCTGCTCGCGGTACCGGTGGTCTGGACGGGGGACAAAAAGCGCGGCAGCAGCTCGCGCTCGAGGTCGAGATCGCGGTCCAGCACCCCGCGTTCGAGCACGACGGTGCCGGCCAGCAGCCCTCGCGAGGCTGGGTCCCAGGCGAGATCGAGCTCGCCTCCCAGCCGCGCCTTCACCCCGAAGTCGAGCCCGAAAGAGAGGCGAGCCAGGCTGGCGTGCAGCGACAGGAACCCATCCTCGTAGCGCTTTCCGGAGAAGGTCACCTCGCCGCCGTTGAGGGCCAGGCGGCCGTTGGCAATCACGAGCTCGCCATCGGCCAACAGGAGGTCCGCTGCCGGCTCGCTCAGCCGGGTGGCATACGGTGTCGGCCAGAAGAACGAGACCTCCGGACCTGCAACCCTGACGACGGCTCGCAGGTCCTCGATCGTCCCCGAGGCACGAGCTTCGAGGGTGAGCTCGCCACGCGCTACGCCACCCGCCAGGTATGGCCCGAGGAGTGCGGTGGGGACGTGACCGCTGGCGCTCAGGTCGAGGCCGTGAACGAGAGCGAGCGGGGCATCGACTCCGGGCCGCCATCCCGGCGTGAGCGCGGCACCGCCCCCGAGCTCGAAGCGCGCCCCCATCGCCCGGAGCGTCACCGGAACAAGCTCCAGCCGGTGGTTGGCGATGCCGACGCGGAGCGGGCCTTCGGTGGCCACGGTCTCGGTGCCGGTCAAAAGCCTCAGGCCGTCGATTCGCAGCTCGGCGATCAGGCTGGCGAGGTCGCCAGGGTCCACCCAGACCTCCGCTGTGGCGCTTCCGCTCGCGTGCTCGGGGCGGTCGGGCAGCCCGAAGGTCGAGAGAACACCGCAAGTGTCGAGGCTGGGCGCCCAAAGCTCGAGGTGGACGGGGCCGTCCGCAGTGCGCAAGCGAGCGCTGGCCATGGTCTCCCCGAGCCCGGGTAGGCGGGCGAGTGCCCCGAGCGGCACCTCCAGCCGCGCGGCCAGGGCGCCCGCGGCGGTGTCCACGAACGGCGCCTCGGCACGCAGCACGCCGTCTGCGAGCGTGAGGGCGACCGTCGCCAGCCCGACCCCAGCCACCGGCCGCTCGAGGTCGAGATGGAGGGACGCGGTCTCAAACGGCGTTGTGATGGCTCCGCTGCCGCGTGCGCGAAGGTGACGTTCGCCGAGCCGGGCGTCGAGCGCACCGACGGTGATCGTCCGGCCGTCGGTGGATGCCTCTACCTGCAGGCGGTCGAGACGCGGGTACGCCGGATCGAGGACGAGATCCGCACCTACGAGAGAGGCGCTCGCGAGGAACGACCGGGGCGATCCTTCGACCTCGATCAGTCCCGTGAGCGTCCCGGAGGCGCCAGGGCGGGCGAGAGCGAGCGGCAGTTCGTGCGCGGTGATGCGGGCGTGTCCAGCGAGAGCTGCCGGCTGCCCTGCTGCCTCGAGGTCGATCCGGCCGCCGGGAGCAGGCAGCCACACGCTGCGGAGCTGGGCTCGCAGGTCGTCGAGAGGGCCATCGACGACCGCGGTGGCATCCAGCTCCCCGGCCACCGGTAGGTCTTCCGGGAGTGGGGGAACGAGCGCGGGGAACGTAGCTGCGAGCTTGCCGTGCAGCGCCACGATGTCCGGTACCTTCAGGGTCGCGGTTGTGGACACGAGCCGACCGGCCGCCAGCTCCGCGAGACTCGTCGCCACCAGCTCGCCGGAGACGGTCCGCTCGCCCTTGATCTCCGGGAGCACGCCGACGCGAAACCCCAGCCGGACGATGTCGCCAGACGAACCGGAAGCGCTTCCGAGCTCCACCTCGCTGCGGGCCAGGAGCTCGTCGCCCCGCCGCCACGCCACGCTGGCCGTTGCTGCCGGGTGCAGCGGTCCGGCGGCTCCCACCACGAGGTCGAGATTCACATCGGCGGTCGTGCCGCCCAGGCCGAAACGCTCGAGCTGGCCGAAAGATAGCAACGGAGCGAGGTCGTCGAGCCGCAGGCCCTCGCCGGTCAGGGTGATCGAGCCGTCCTGTTCCGGGTATCGCCCGGCACCGTGGATGTGCAGCCGCCCGCCGCTCGCGAGATCGGGGACGAGCACGGCCGGTTCAACGTCGGCGACGAGCGTCCCCGCAAGCCGCAGTTGGGGCTGGATAACCCCCTTCAAGGTTGCCTCGAGGGCAAGCCCCGCCCCGCCGAACGAGAGCTCGTCGACCGTCAGGCTGCCGTCCAGCCCGGCGCTCAATGCGGTCTCGATGTGGCCGCTCCAGGCGGGGGCCGAAGCCCGTTCCACACGAACCTCGCCGACGCGGGCACGCACGCTCAACCGGTCGTCCCGCAGCGAGCCCTCGATCTCCACCTGCGAGGCGGACGCGGCCGTAGCCCAGCGCGCCGCAGCCGCTGGGAGCGCCGTCCGAGTCACGGCGCCGTCCAATAGCCTGATGCGGTCGATGAGAAAACGGCGGGAAGGCCCAGGTGGCTTCTCGAGCGAGCTGGCAGGCTCAAAAGAGGGCGTAGGGACGGGTGCCTCGGGGTGGAGCTTCCAGTGCTCGATGCGCAGCTCGCGCACCCGTACCTCGGGCTGCGTCAGGGTTCCCAGATCGACGCACGCAACGACGAGCGCCGCCTCGCCCAGTGGCGAAGCACCGACGGCTCCGAGCTGCACGTCATGTAGCTCGAGACAGCCCGACCGGGGTCTGAGCTCGAAGTCGCCGATCCGGATTCCAATTCCGGACGCCGCGGCGGTGGCCTCGACCTTGGCGAGGACCTGTCTCCGACCCCAGCGGCTGCCGATCACCACCCAGGTCCCCACCGCCGTGACCACGGCAACCCCTGCCAGGACCAACCCGGCCGCCCGGGCGGCCCGCCACCAACGCTTCCGCTGGCGCCGGCCTCCAGTCTCCTCGCTCACGGACTCGATCATACCGCCATCCGGATGCCGGATACCGGGCCCTGGCTCCGGCATCGCAGGGAGGGAGCCGGCGATCGGCAGGCGTCTCCCCGGGAGGCTTTCGTCCCCAGGGTCCTTCAGCCCGCGTTCGACAGTTGCTAGACACGCGCTGGCATAGAACGATTGACACCGCAGAGGGTTGCGGTTGAGATTGCTGGTTTTCGCGTGTTACTAGGCGGCGGGCTGGTCGGACGTGGTGCTGGAGGGGGCCGCAGCGGCG
>JAAYVZ010000273.1 GCA_012516935.1 Holophagae bacterium | reverse complement strand
TCAGGCCGAGGTATGGGCTGACCAGACCATTGTGTGCCCCACAACCTCGTACATGACGACGCGACTGCACGTCCTCATCGCCAACACCCCAGCACGTACCCCACAATCACACTCCCACCCCACCACAACCACCCCACCGACTGCAAAAATGCGTGCGGTGAGAAATGCGGGGTAGGCGGTGCGTGGTCGCCGCCAATGGCAGCTCGGTCGTGCGGTATCATCGGCGCGGGGGAGTGGCGATGATCCGGGTGAACGACGATCCGCTGGAGTGGCACGAAGGGATGACGGTGCGAGACGTGATCGTCGCACGCAACTTCAAGTTTCCGCTCCTCATCGTCACCGTCAACGGGCACCTGGTACCGCGTCCGGCCTACGACGCCACGACCGTCCCCGATGACGCGACCGTGCGCGTCCTACACCTGATGTCGGGCGGCTAACCGCAGCCCCACCCGTCCAGCTCATGGTTTTCGGTTCACACTCTGCGGTTACGATCCGACCGGCCTCAGGCCTCCTGCCCCTGAACCCTAACTGACCAGAGGAGCTGGCGGTCCGCAGGGTCGGGCCCGGCACCCGGGCAGGACCGGCCTACTTGCGCCGCCGCCGCAGGAAACGATAGTCCGGGATCTGGTACTCCTTGAGCTTGGCGATGAGAGCCCCGCGCGAGATGTTGAGGGTGCGGGCCCCCTTCGATTGGTTACCCTTGACCCGACGCATGACGCGGTCGATGAGCAGCCGTTCCACCCGGCCGACGACCTGCTTGAGGTCGTCGGAGGCCAGCACCGCCGCGTGGTCTTCGACCGTTTCCGACCCAGGGTCCTCACCACGGACGTCTGCGCCGAGGAAGTGCTCCGAGCGCACCATCTCACCGTCCGGAGTCGCCGTCACGAGCCGCCCGATCTCCAGTACCAGCTCCGCCATCTCCCCACTGAAGTTCTGTGCAAGCAATGAGTTGAGGCATTCCAGGGAGATTCCCCTGACGTTTTTGCCCTGCGACTGGGCAACCGTTCGGATAAGGCTCGCTATCAACCGCGGCAGATCTTCCCGCCGCTCGGACAGACGCGGTACCCGTAGCATCCGGCTCGAGAACACCACGAAAAACGGCATCGCGAGCTTGCCCTGCTGCACGAGGGCGAGCGGGTCCTCGCCGCAGGTTGCGACCCAGCGTAGCGAGAACGCAGTGATGGCCTGACGCTGCTGGGCGGCGATGACGCTCGCCAGCTCCGATTGCAGCCCCGCAGGGAGCGCGTCAGCGTGCCGAAGAACCAGCACCCCGCCGCGGCAGCGGCCCACCGCGCCCTTGGCATCGGCTCCGAACGACGGGTGCCCGCCCGGGCCGAACAGCTCCTCGCGAATGGTGTTCGCCTCGACGCCCTGACACTCGACGACCTCGACGGGTCGGCCGCTCGCCGGCCCGATTCGGGTGAGGAAACGCGCCACCTCGGTCTTGCCCACCCCGGGCGCACCGCAGATCAGCACCGGCTCGCCTCCGAAGGCGGCCGCCAGGACACCGGCACGTAGCACTTGGATGGCCTGCGACGAGCCCGGCAGCAGTGTGTCGAGCTTCGAGGCGGCCTCGGTCTCCCAACCGGCCATCGGAGCAGTCGGACGGCCGATGCGCCGCCAGCACACGGTCAGTAACCGCGCCACCTCGCCGAGCCAAACGAGTCCTTCGTCACCGAGGGCACCGGCCGGACGGGCGGCGAGGAGCGCCGCGATCTCGCCCTGTTCGTCGAGTACCGGCAGCAGCACCGATTCTCCCTTTGCATCGCTCTGAACCGCAACTCGCCCGGCTCCCCGCAGGTCCGCCAAACGTCCCGCATCGATCTTGGGGAGCTCACCGGTCCATACCGAGGTAAGGGCCACCGTCTCGCCACCGACACCCAGCTCGATGACCGCGAGATCGATGCTTGGCAGGGCTTCGTGGATCACCGCTACCGTCTGCTGCAGGCTCTCGAAACGCGGCTCGTACAGCAGCTCGATGATCCGCCGTCGATACTCGGCGTAGCCGGCCGGATCGTTGCGGAGCACGAACGACTCCGCCGGCCGCAGAGCCGCCGCCGGCGGGCTGGCACTCGACGGCGCCTCCTCCACCGCCTCCATCCCGATCGCATCCGCACCGCGGAAGACCAGGGTGGCCCCACCGAAGCGGAGTCGGTCTCCGGGATTGAGGACGCCCCGCGACCGTCGCTCACCGTTGAGCACCACCGTCTGTCGATCCACGGTCACGAAGGTGAAGACCTCGCCGCTGCGGCCGATCGAAAGGTGTCGGTCGGCCACGCCAGGTGACTTGATCACAACGTCGTTGCGGCTTGAGGAGCCAACGGTGATCTGCGCTTTGGATAGGCGATACGTGAGAATCGCCCCGTTTTCTGACTCTAAGGAAAGCAGCACCATGACATCTCCCACAGTAGACGAGGTTGAGTGTACTGCCCCAAAGCAATCCATGCAAGCCCCCCTTCCTGACTTTGTCAAGGCTCTTTAGAAATGTCCCCTTGGTAGCTCGTTAGAAATGACCCCCGGTGGTTGTCGTCGGGGCTGTGGGCGGTGTGGGAAGCCGGCAGGGCTTTCCAAGCGGCGGTGGGAAAGCCGGCGGCTTTTCCACCGGCGCGGCACCGTCCACAGCCCAACGGGCCACCATGTTTCACGTGCGTGCCCGTTCGCCTGACATCGCCTCGGCTGGCGGGCGCCGCTGCGCCATGCCGCCCTTGTAGCTGTGTCGCCATGGGTGGTCGGCGGCAGGACGCGGCGTTGGCCGACGGCCGAGCACGGGGGCGGTATGTGGCTGCTCGGGGCGCCGTGGCCGGCCATCGATCTCCCGGACGTGCACCTCGTGGCCGCGGTATAGGATGTGCACCGAGCCGTCCAAGTGCCGACGCACCACAACCCGCTGCTTGGCGGGTGGCAGGCTGCCACGCGGCCCCGTGATCTGAAACCACCGCCCCTCGTAGCGCACCGTCCAGTCATTGCCCACCGACCGGGTCGTC
>JAAYVZ010000272.1 GCA_012516935.1 Holophagae bacterium | reverse complement strand
CTGTACGAGGACGTGCCCCCGCCGCCGAGTCCCTTGGAGCTCGAGCAGCGGCAGCGGCACCGCTACGCCCCGCCCCCCGCTCCGCCGCCCGGTGCCGGTCGCCCCGAAAAGCGCAACCGCCGCCAGATCGAGCGCCTCCGCTCGCGGTGAGCGATTCGCCCCCCAGGTTCCCGGTCGTCGGCTCTCGTTTCGCAGTCGGGCCGAAAGCCGCGATCCGTCAACCGTTGGCCGCCATGCGCGCGAACCATTCGGCGGTGCGCTGCAGGCCCTCGGCCACCGGCACCGTAACCTGCACGCCCAGCTCGCGTGCCAGCTTCGCGGCGGTGATGCACGAACGGCGCTGTTCGCCGGGCTTGGCTGGGCCGTGGGCAGGTGGCCGGTCGCTGCCCACAGCGGCGGCGAGGCCTCGGTAGAGCTGCACGACATCGGTCTCGATTCCGGTGCCGACGTTGAAGATCCGGAAGCCTGGACGGCCCAGGGCTGCGAGGTTCGCGGCGACCACGTCGGCCACGTACACGTAGTCACGGGTCTGCAGACCGTCGCCGTTGATCGTCGCCTGGCGGCCGGAGAGTAGGCGATCGAGGAAGATCGCCACCACGCCGGCCTCACCGTGCGGGTTCTGGCGCGGGCCGTAGACGTTGGCGTAGCGAAGGCAGGTGGCGTCGAAGCCGTACTCGACGTGGAAGAAGTAGAGATACCGCTCGACCGCCAGCTTGGCGACGCCGTAGGGTGACACGGGCCTCGCAGGGTGCTCCTCGTCGGCCGGGAAGTAGTCCTGCTCTCCGTACATCGCCCCGCCGGTGGACGCGAAGATCACTTGGCGGAGAGCCCCACGCCGTCCAGCCTCGAGCAGCGTGAGCGTGCCGACGACGTTGATGCTGGCGTCGAGCACTGGGTCGGCGACCGAGCGCCGCACGTCCATCTGTGCCGCGTGGTGGATCAGCACCTCGACGCCCGCATCGCGAACGAGCACGGCGGCCTCCCGCGAGCGGATGTCGAGGACGTGCAGCTCGGCGCCGGCCGGGACGTTTTCCTTGCGGCCCGAGGAGAGGTCGTCGACAATCAGCACGCGGTGGCCGGCGGCTACCAGCGCGTCGGCCACGTGGGAGCCGATGAACCCTGCGCCTCCGGTTACACAGACGGTCCGCGAAGCCATGTGGTCACCCCTTTCCGATGCCGCGATCGAGGCGCTCGCACCCCTGGAACGCGGATTCTACCAGCGCCCTACCGAGACGGTCGCCGAGGAGCTGCTGGGCAAGCTCCTGGTGCGCCGTCTTCCCGAGGGGCTCGTGGCGCTGCGGCTGTGCGAGATCGAGGCGTATCTCGGGGTGGACGACCCGGCCTGCCACACTTTCGGCGGTCGGCGCACGCCGCGCACCGAGGTGATGTGGGGCGAGGCCGGACACCTCTACGTCTACTTCACGTATGGTATGCACTTTTGTGCCAACGTCGTGACTTCCGGGCCGGGCGAGCCGGAGGCGGCACTGCTGCGGGGCGGCGTGGTGCTGGCCGGAGTGGGGCTCGTCGAGCGGCGCCGTGGGCGCCGCGACCGCCGCGGCTGGCTCGACGGCCCGGGACGGCTGTGTCGAGGGCTCGGCCTGGGACGCGCCGAGAACGGTGCCGACCTCACCGTGGGCGGGGCGATCTGGCTGGCCGACGACGGGGTGCGGGTGCCTTCTGGCTCGGTCGTCCGCGGTCCCCGAGTGGGTGTGGCCTACGCCGGGGAGGCGGCGGGCTGGCCGCTGCGGTTCCGGGTCGAGCCGGATGGGCCGGTGGAAGCGCGATCGCGCGGAGCAGGCGCTGGCGCAGGGCGCGCACGACCCGCTTGAGGTCGGGCGGCAGCGGCGAGGTGAAGCGCATCCACTCACCGGTGCGGGGCTGGACGAACCCCAGCGCGGCGGCATGCAGCGCCAGACGGGGCACTGGAATCGGGTCCAGTCGGGGGTTGCCGTACACCGGGTCGCCGAGCACGGGGTGGCCGAGATACGACAGGTGTACGCGCACCTGGTGGGTGCGGCCGGTGGCCAGCGTGGCCGCCACCAGGGTGGCGCCACCGAGCTGCTCGATCGGCTCGAACGACGTCTCCGCCGGGCGCACTCCGAGCCCGGG
Source organism: Holophagae bacterium (assembly GCA_012516935.1). Taxonomy (GTDB): domain Bacteria; phylum Acidobacteriota; class Thermoanaerobaculia; order Thermoanaerobaculales; family Thermoanaerobaculaceae; genus JAAYVZ01. Next base: position 38,767 of record JAAYVZ010000272.1, on the reverse strand, counting down.
GCCGAGCGCAGCGAGCCGGGCGCTCGGCCGCGGGCGACCGATGCCGCGGTCGACGGTGGTCGGCTCGCCGAGGTCTCCGGCGGCGAGTGCGAGGTAGCGGCGTTCCATCAGGTGTCTCTTGAGCTGGGCGTGGAGGTGCCCGGCGGCGTGGTGGTTGAGCGCGAACACCATTACGCCCGAGGTCTCGCGGTCGAGGCGGTGGACGACCAGCACGCGACGGGGCGAGCCGGCCGTCCGCTCGACGGCGGCCTCCACCCGAGCCACCACCGTATCGGTCTCGTGGGCGGACGTGGGGTGAATCACGACCCAGGCCGGTTTCTCGACCACGACCACGTCCTCGTCGAGATGAAGGATGCGGATCGGAGCGATCTCCGCCACCCGCCGGCGTTTCGGGAGGTGGGGGTTGTGCGCGACGGTGTCGCTGGCGCCAACCAATGCCCCCGGTTCGGTCACCACGGTGCCAGAGACCAGCACGTGGCCGACCTCGACCTCGCGGCGGGCCCGTGAGAACGAGCAGCGGAGCAGGAGCTGCACGCGCCGCGCCAGGCGCATGGGCTGGTCCATCGCGGGAGAGTAGCACCGCCCGCCCGCCGTTGCGCTCGCCTCCCTCTCGCGACTACCCGGTTGCGAGCCGTGAGCCGAACTGCTTTTTGGTTTTCAGCCCCGGTGCCGGACCTTCGAGCTGGTGATTGGGTGGAGCACGATCTCGGGTCCAACCCGAGCGAGGTCGTCCCGGTTTACATCCCACCGCCAGCGGGCTAGGGTGGCGGCGTGACAGACCGCGAGGACTGGGTCGGGCGTCTGCTGACCCGCGCGACGGCGGCAGGCCTGGCGTGCGGCTGGGTTGCCGCGGCGCTGCACGAGGGAGAGGCCGGAGCGTGCTGGGTCGCGGGCCGGCGGGAGCAGGGGGGAGAGGCGGTTGGCGCCGATCTCTGGTTCGACCTCGCTTCGCTCACCAAGCCGCTCGTGACCACCACGCTGCTGCTGCTCGCGCGACGCGACGGCTTGGAGCTCCGCACGCCGTTGGCAGAGGTCTTGGCAGAGCTCGGCGGCTCGCCGTGGGCCGGCGTCACGCTCGAGCAGTGTGCGTGCCACACCACAGGCTTCCCGGCGTGGGAGCCGCTCTACTCGGAGGGGACGGGGGCCGAGGCGTACCTGGCCTGCCTGGCCAAAGTGCAGCCGGTGGCCGCTCCCGGCGAGCACGTCCTCTACTCGTGCCTCGGCTTTATCGCTCTCGGGCTGGCGCTCGAGCGGGCCGCCGGGGCCGACCTCGCCACCCTGACGCAAGCCCTGATCCTCGAGCCCCTGGGGTTGCTGGAGGAGTGTGGCTTCGCTCCTCCGCGCCGCGTGCAGGTCGCGGCCGGGGAGCGTGAATGGTTCGTGGAACGGAGGTTGTTGGCCGACCGGGGGGTGGCTTTGGCGCCGCCCGCCGGGCGTGCTGGCGCCTGGGCGTGCGACGACGGAAACGCCCGCGGCCTCGATGGCGCGGCGGGAAACGCCGGGCTGTTCGGGAGCGCCGCGGCGGTCGCGCGGCTCGCAGCCGAGTACCTACCCGGGGGAGGCGAGCTGGTCACGGCCCAGGAAGCCGAGCTCGCCACGCGGTGCTGTACGGACGGGCTCGAGCAGGCACGCGGCTTGGGGTGGCAGCTGGCCGCGACCCCCGGTTGCTCGGCCGGGCCTGGGCTGGCGCCGGAGGCGTTCGGACACACTGGCTTCACCGGGGTGTCGGTTTGGGTCGAGCCTGCAGACCGCATGGTGCTGGTGCTGCTCGGGAACCGCCTCCACCCCGGGGGCCGCACCCCTGACCTGCACCCGCTCCGCCGCACCTTCCACCTCCTGGCCCGCACGAGGCGGCGGGGATGAGCCGCGGCCGTCTTTTTGGTCTCGTCGCGGTCATGGTGCTCGCCCTGGCGGCTGGGACAGCCACGGCCGACCCTCCGCCTGCGGAGCTGGTGCACCTCCGCCAGCAGATCCAGGAGCTGGAGGCCAGGCTGCAGGCGGTGGAGGCGAAGCAATCCGATCTGGCGGCACAGCGACAACGGTTGGAAGGTGAGCTCCGGCTCGCGGCGCTGCGTCTGAGCGAGTGGGAGGCGGAGCTCGGGCACGCCGAGCACGCTGTCGGGGTTGCCGCGGTGGCTGCGGAGCAAGCCAGGGGTGCGCTCGACCTGGCGGTGAGCCGCCTGAAGCTGCAGGTTTCGCTCCTGGCGGTACTGGGACGCGCCGGGCTCTCACCGCTGGTGCTGCACGCTCTCGGCTCGGGGCGTGACGTGCCGGAGCGGATGACCGTGACGCTGGCCCTGGTCGAGGAGGAGCGGCGGCGGCGCGACGAGGTGGCTGAGCTGGCAGAGGCTCGGGTCCGGGCGCTCTCGGTGTTGTCGCAGCGGCGGGACGAGCTCGAGGCGTTGCGGTCCGAGGGTGCGGGTCTTCGCAGCACTCTGGAAGCCACGCGCACCCGGGTGGTGGCGGAGCTCCAGCGCCTCGAGCAGCAGCGACGGGCCGGGGCCGTGGCGCTGGCGGACGCGCAGGAGGCCGAGGCCCGGCTCGAACGCCTGTGGGGCTTGGTTACCGAGCGGGAGGATCGTGCGAGTGGCACGACGCGCTTGCTACGTGGCGGCATGCCGTGGCCGGTCAGCGGGGCGCGCGTGTTGTCGCGCTTCGGCTCCCGTCGCGATCAGCAGTATGGCACGGTCACGGTCTCGCACGGCGTCGTGATGGCGGCACCGAAGGGTGAGCTGGTGTGCTCCGTCGCCGCCGGGAAGGTCGCCTATGCCCAGTTCCTCAAGGGCTATGGGAACCTCGTCATCGTCCAGCACGGCGGCGAGGTCTACTCCCTGTACGCGAGGCTTTCGAGTATGCTGGTGCGCGCCGGCGAGCGGGTCGCGATGTCCGATCCGGTCGGTGTGCTGGGGTCGGCCGAGGAGGGCGAGGGCAACTTCTACCTCGAGATTCGTGCGGGTATGCAGGCCCAGGATCCTTTGGCGTGGCTCAAGCCGCTCGGCAAGTGAGGTTGGGGTGAAGCTGAGATCCTGGTTTCTGATCGTGTCGGTCGTGCTGGTGCTGGGTGTGGTGACGGTGACGGTGGGCGCGAGCGGCCCTGCCGGCTCGGGGCTGTACCGTCTCGTGGGCCTGGTCGGACAGACTGTGGCGCTCGTGCGCTCCTCGTATGTGGAGGAGGTGAGCATCCCGCAGGTCGAGCAAGGGGCGCTGGCGGGGATGGTGGAGACGGTGGACCCGGGGGGTGCCTACGTCCCCGAAACCGAGGCGAAGGCGTTCGAGCGGATCACCGCGAGGGAGCTGCCACCGTACGGGCTGGTGCTCGGGAAGCGCTCGTCCTACCCGTTGGTGCTGCAGACCCTACCCGACTCACCGGCCGCGACCGCCGGGCTGCTGCCGGGTGAGTTGCTGGAGAGGGTGGGGGGCGTGGCGGTGCGGGCGCGCCCGGTGTGGCGGGCGCTGGTGCTCCTGGACGAAGCCGAGCAGGCGGAACGCGACGTCGACGTCGTGGTCATTGACCGACAGCTCTCGGGTACGCGGACAGTGCGGTTGAAAGCGGCGCAAGTCAGGTCCGCGGGCCCGACGGTGGAGGTGCGCGAAGGCGTCCCCGTGGTACGGATCGGGGCGGTGAGGCGGGAGAACGTGGCAGCGCTTCGAGTGCAGCTCGACGCCCAGCAGGATGCGGCAGCCGTGGTCGTCGATCTGCGCAGTCTGGCGCTCGGCGACGAGACCGCGGCCGCGGAGGTGGCGGCGCTGCTCGTGGGTGGGCGCATCGAGATGAAGCTGGCGAGGCGAGAGGGCGAGGGCGGGACGCTCACGGCCGAGGCCCAGCCCAGGAGCTGGCGGGTCGTCGCGTGCGTCGACTACACCACGGCCCGGGCCGGGGAGCTGGTGGCTGTGCTGCTCAAGGCCCGGGGCGTGCCCCTGGTGGGGTTCGAGACGTACGGCGACACCGGCGTGCGGAACGCGTACCGGACGAGCGAGGGGCGGGTGTGGCTGGCTGAGGAATGGGCGCTCGGACCCGACTCCAAGCCGTTGCTGGGCAACGGTCTCAAACCTGACGAGGTGGTGCGCATGCGGCCCGACGCGGACCCCGTCCTCGACCGTGCCCTGGAGCTCGCGCGTGGCGCGACGGCCAAGAAAGCGGCCTAGTCCCAAGGCCGCTTCCCGTCGCCGCAGCGGCAGTGGGGGGTGGCGGGCTGCGCTGGCTGTCGTTTTGCTGGTGGGCGGAGTCACGGCAGTCGTGCTGCTCTCAGAGCACCAGCGACGCCAGCCGCTCGCCGTGCCGGTCACCGAGCGGCCGGTGCAGGTGGTGCGCGAGGTCGCGGTTCGACACGGTTGTCCGGCCGAGGCCGTCGTCGCCGAGGAGCAGGAGGAGCCGAGCGGTGACCTCGTGGTCATCACCGTTCACGCCCCTCGGCACCTGGCCGTGGAGCGCTTCAGCCTCGACCTCCAGGCGGCGGTCCATAACTTGGGCGGACGCCTCGAACCGCGGCCGCTCGGCGAGCGAGGTGGGTACGGCCTGGCCCGGCTCGAGGGGACGGTCGGCACCAGCAGATGGCGCGTCCTGGTGCTCAGCGAGCCGGCTCGAACGAGCGGCAGGACCCCCGGCCCAGCGACCGCCCCTTCCCCAAGGCCCACCCCTGCCACGAGCACGGAGCCGCCCCGGCTGGCGGTGGTCCTCGACGATGCCGGCAACAGCCTCGAGGTATGCGAGCAGGCGCGCGCTCTGGCGCCCGAGGTGGCGGTGGCGGTGCTCCCGAACACCCCACTGTCGACCGACGTTGCCCGCTGCCTGGCGAGCCAGGGCCGGGAGCTGCTGCTGCACCTGCCGATGCAGCCGGTCACCGACGATGGCGGCGGGCCGGGCCCCGATGCCATCGAGGTTGGTCTCAGCAGCTCCGAGATCGACTCCCGCCTCCGGCGCGCCCTGGCGCGGGTGCCGGGCGCGCGCGGGGTCAACAACCACATGGGATCGCTGGCGACCACCGACGTCACGACGATGGAGGCCTTGGCGAGGGCGCTGCGGGAGACGGGCCTCTACTTCCTGGACTCCCGCACCAGCTCTGACTCCGTGGCCGAGGTGGTGATGCGGGACGCCGGCATCCCGGCGCTCGGGCGCGACGTCTTCCTGGACGTGATCGGCGAGCCGCCCGCCGTCAGGCGGTCGCTCGGCCAAGCCGTCGAGCTCTGCAAGCAGCATGGCCGGGTGGTTGCGATCGGCCACGTTCACCCTGCGACGATTCGGGTCTTGGTTGCCGAGCTGCCCCGCCTCGCTCCTCATGTCGAGCTCGTGCGTCCCTCGGCGCTCGTCCGTCAACCGCTCGAGCGTTGATCGGTGTCCGACCCCCGGGGTCAGCCGACACGCCGTTGGCAGACCTGACGGCGACCTCTTCGTCTTTCCACCGTCACGATTTTGCTGAGCTCGAAACACACTCCTCCGCCTCCTCCCGGAGCGCGGCCGAGCCGACGACCAGCCAGCCGCGACGGCGGGGGCGGCGAGTGGTCCCAGCCCACTGATCACTGGCTGCCGAGCGCCGGGCTCTTGGCGGGCTCACCGCCGCATGATCGAGTCGAGGATCATCATGAACGCGGCCTGCTGCTCGGGCTCGGCCTTCTCGATCACCGCCAAGCAGCCCGAGGCGTCGAAGACTCGGTGCAGCTCGTCGGCGGGGTGCGAGGAGGAGATGATGACGCGCTTGAGGTTGACGCCCCGGCGCCGAGCCTCGGCGAGGACCGCCTGACCGTCCATGACCGGCATCTCCCAGTCGAGCAGCATGAGGTGGATGTCCGGTCGCATTTGGACGCACGCGACAACCGGATCGGTGTAGGTCTCCACCGCCACCCGGAGCCCGTACCGCCTTTCCAGCATATTGCGCCAGGCCGCGCACTGCAGTGATGAATCGTCGACGACGACGACGCGGCGGGGCCTATCTTCGCTCACGCTGCCAGACGACCCTCCCACCGACAATCGTAGCAGCCGGCCAGCCGCGCAGGCGCCGCCCTCCGAACGGCGTGTTGCGCGAGAGGGAACGGAACTTCTCGGGGATCACGACGGCGGTCCTGTCGAGGTGCAGGAGCGTGATGTCGGCGGGGGAGCCCGGCTTGAGGGTGCCGCCGGGTAGCTTCAGCAGCCGGGCCGGGTTGGTGGACCAGAGCTGGATCCACAGCCGCAACGGTAGCTTGCGCTTGAGCACGAGAAGGTCATAGGTGACCGGGAGTGCGGTCTCGAGCCCCACCATCCCGAACGGCGCCACGTCGTACTCCTGCGCCTTCTCGTCCGCATGGTGCGGTGCGTGGTCGGTCGCCAGACAGTCGACGAGCCCGTCCATGACGCCGTGGATGAGCGCCTCCGCGTGGTCGGCAGAGCGCAACGGCGGGTTGACCTTGGTGTTGGTGTCGAAGTCGGAGTCGGCCACGGCCTGATCGGAGAGCGCCAGGTGGTGAGGCGTGACCTCGCAGCTGACCAAAAGCCCCCTGGCCTTGGCGGTACGCACCATCTCCATGGCCCCTTTGGTCGACAGGTGGGCGATGTGCACGTGGCCGCCGGTCAGCTCGGCGAGCACGATATCGCGAGCCACCATCGCGTCCTCAGCGGCGCTCGGGATCGCCCGCAAGCCCAGCCGAGTGCTCACCGCTCCTTCGTGCATCACCCCCTTGGCCACCAGATCGAGGTCCTCGCAGTGATCGATGACCGGCACATCGAAGAGCTGCGCGTACTCCAGCGCCCGTCGCATGAGGTAGCTGTTGTGCACCGGTTTGCCGTCGTCGGAGAACGCCACCGCTCCGGTCTGCACCATCTCGCCGAACTCGGCCAGCTCTTCGCCGGCGAGCCCTTTGGAAACGGCGCCGATCGGGTACACGTGCGCAAGGTCGGCGGCTGCTGCTCGCGAGCGGATGAGCTCGGTCACCGCCGCACAATCGTTGACCGGCTGAGTATTGGCCATGCAGCACACGGCCGTGAATCCTCCCGCGACGGCGGCAGCAACCCCGGAGGCGATGGTCTCTTTGTACTCGAACCCCGGCTCCCGCAGATGCGCATGGATGTCGATGAAGCCCGGTGCGGCTACCAGGCCGGCGGCGTCGAGAACCGATGCGTCCTTGTCCTCGAGGCGTTCGCCCAGGCGCGCTACCTTGCCGTCGACGATCAGAATGTCCAGCCCCTCATCGAGGCGCTGGGAAGGGTCCACTACCCGTGCATGCTTAATGAGCAGTCGGTTCACCGGAACCTCCAGCCAGCAAGTACAGCACCGCCATACGCACCGCCACCCCGTTGGTGACCTGCTCGAGAATCACCGACTGGGGGCCGTCCGCCACCCGGGAATCGATCTCCACCCCGCGGTTCATCGGCCCGGGGTGCATCACTAGCGCGTCCTTCTTCGCCAGCTTGAGCCGCTCGGGGGTGAGGGCGTAGAAGTCGTAGAACTCGCGCGGGGACGGGAAGTTCATTCGGCCCTGCCGCTCGAGCTGAATACGCAGCATCATTACCACGTCGACCCCGGCGATACAGTCCTCGATCCGGTGGTGAACCTCGCAGCCGAGCTTTTCCAGGCCGATTGGGATGAGGCTGGGTGGGCCGGCGACGCGCACCGTGGCGCCCATGCGCGCGAGCAGCAGCACGTTGGAGCGTAACACTCGCGAGTGCTGCAAATCGCCGATGATCGCCACGACTTGACCCTCGAGCGTGCCGCGCCGGCAGCGGATGGTCAGCGCATCGAGCAGTGCCTGGGTGGGGTGCTCATGCGCCCCGTCGCCGGCGTTGATCACCGCCGAGCGCAGGATCTTGGCGAGCTGGTGCGGTACCCCCGGGCTTTGGTGCCGAATGACGATGAAGTCGGGCTGCATCGCCTCGAGGTTGAGCGCCGTGTCGATGAGCGTCTCACCCTTGGTTACCGCCGAGGTCGAGGACGCGAAGCTGAGTGAGTCGGCCGACAGGCGTTTTTCTGCCACCTCGAACGAGAAACGCGTGCGGGTGGAAGCCTCGAAGAAGAGGTTGACGACGGTCATGCCACGCAGCGCCGGGACCTTCTTGATCGGCCGCTCGGCAATCGACCGCATCTGATCCGCGGTGTCGAGGATGAGCTGGATCTCCTCGGGGGTGAGCGGGTCGATCCCCACGAGGTCCTTGCTGCGCAGGCGCTGGGCCGGTTGGAAGCTCATGACGCCACCTCTTTGAACAGCCAGACACCTTCTTCGCCGTCGACCTCCTTGATACGCACCTGGACGTCCTCGGCTCGTGCGGTGGGCACCGTTCGGCCCACGAAGTCGGCGGCGATCGGTAGCTCGCGATGGCCGCGGTCCACCAGCACCGCGAGGCGGATTGCGCGTGGTCGGCCGAAGTCCATGAGGGTGTCGAGGGCGGCGCGGACCGTCCGGCCGGTGTAGAGCACGTCGTCTACCAAGCAGACGATCCGTCCCTCGATGCTCTCGTCCAGACGGGTGTCGCGGATCACCGGCTGCTGGTGCGCCGGGCGCCACGGACCGATGTCATCGCGGTAGAGCGAGATGTCGATGGCACCCACGGGTGGTTTCTGTCCCGTGGAGACGCCGATGAGCTCGGCCAGACGTCGAGCGATCGGCACACCCCGAGTCTGGACGCCCACCATGTACAGCTTCTCGTCGTCTCCGACCTGCTCGACGATCTCCGCAGCGAGCCGCTCGAAAACACGCGCAAGCTCGCGGGCGTCAAGCACTTGTATCCTGTGCATGGAACCTCCTTGGGCCTCTGGTTCACCTCGCATCGGGGCCTAATCGTAGCACATCGTCCGCCCTTGCGCCCGGTCGAAGGTCGGAGGTCGGAGGTCGAAGGTCGAAGGTCGAAGGCGGTGTCCCGCCGGGTGGGCGCGGGGGAGAGCCTTCAGCTTTCGACTCTCGACCTGCGACCGGGTGAGTGGTGGGGCGGGCATCGGGTACGATGGGGCACGAAGGGAGAACGGGCATGCGGAGGACGGTGCTCGGGTCGGTGGTGGTTCTACTGGTGATCGGGGTCGGCTCGGTGCTGGCAGAGGACGGCGCCTTCGCGACGGCGATCGTTTGTACCGGCGGGGAGGATCGCGCACCCGTGGGGGTGGCGGAGAGCTTCCCGGCCACGGTCGGCCTCCTCTACTGCTTCTCGGAGGTCAAGGGCGGGACCGACAAGGTCGTGCACGTGTGGTACTTCAACGACAAGGAGGTGCGGCGCACCGAGCTGCCGGTAAAGGCGGCGCGTTGGCGCACCTGGTCGACCAAGAGTGTTCCGGCCACCGCGACCGGAGGGTGGCGAGTCGAGGTCCAGGACGGAGCCGGTAAGGTGCTCGCAACCTCGTCGTTCACGATCGAGTCGGCTCACCCGTGACCTGTGAACCGTCGACCGAGCAGCCCCCACTCTGTCAGCGGTGCGTGGGTTTTCCCCGTTGCTCGCGCCGTCGGGGCCGGCCGAAGCTTGCGCCCGGCAGCGGCGAGCCTTATTCGTATCTTCGGGGGGCGGAAAGTGCGTGAGCCGCTGAGCCGCCGCGAGTTGCTGGCTGTTGTGAGCGCCGGGGTCGTCGGCGCCGTGGGCACCGGAGCCGCCCCGGTCCGCCGGGGCAAGGTCGGTCTGGCGCGGCTTCCCGCGACCGCCGTTGGAGCGGACATGACGACGGCGCAGGCGCGTGAAGCGCTCGAGCGGGCGCTCGTTGCGGCCACCGGCGCGAGCTCGGGCGCGGCCGCGGCAAAGCAGTTGTTCGCGCCGGGCGACACGGTCGGGATCAAGGTCAACACCCTCGGCGGGCCGCGCTTGTCGCCGCGCCCCGCTCTCGTCGAGGCGCTGGCGGCACTGCTGAGGGACGCTGGCGTCGGCTCCGAGCGGATCATCGTCTTCGATCGCTCCTCCCGCGAGCTGCAGCGGGCCGGGTACACGATCCGCCGCTCCGGCGAGCCGTTCCTTTGCTTCGGTATCGACAACGACTACGACCGCCAGCCCGCGAGCCACGGGGCGATCGGCTCATGCTTCGCGAGGCTGGTGTCGGCGACCTGCACGGCGCTCGTGTCGCTCGGCGTCGTCAAGGACCACGACCTCGCCGGCGTCTCGGCGGGGCTCAAGAATTGGTTCGGGGTCATCCACAACCCCAACAAGTACCACGACGGCAACTGTAACCCGTACGTCGCCGATGTCGTCAGCCACCCGTACGTGCGGAGCAAGCTCCGCCTCACCGTGCTGGACGCAGGCACGGCGCAGTGCCACGGCGGGCCCGCCTACCGTCCGGACATGGCCTGGCCGCTGGGGATGGTTGCGGCCTCCACCGATCCGGTGGCGATCGACGCCTGGGCGTGGAAGGTCATCGACGAGGAGCGCACCCGCCGGGGCCTGCCGCGCCTGGCCGAGGCCCAGCGGCCGCCGAGCTTCGTCGCCACTGCGGCACGATACGGGCTCGGCGTGGGTGACCCGGCGGCGGTGCGGGAGGTGCTGGCATGAGTGGCGACCTCGACCGCCGGCGGCTCTTGAGTCTTGCCTGTGCGGGCGCTGGCTTCGGTCTTTTGGCTCGTGGTCTGGAGAGCGAGCCGGTGGTCGGCGCCACGGTCGCGGGCGACCAGATTCCCGCTCGTGAGGCGTCGTGGTATCGGAAGCTCGAGGAGAAACGGGTCGCCTGCCAGCTCTGCCCGCGAGCGTGTCAGGTTGCGGAGGCCGAGACCGGCGGGTGCGGAGTGCGCGAAAACCGCGGCGGTGTCTACCACACGCTGGTGTGGGGCGCGGCCTGCGCCGTGCACGTCGATCCGATCGAGAAAAAGCCCTTCTTCCACGTGCTGCCGGGGCAGCGGGCGCTGTCGTTTGCTACCGCGGGCTGCAACGTCGAGTGCAAGTTCTGTCAGAACTGGGAGATCTCGCAGTTCCGCGCGGAGCAGGTGAAAGCCGTGTATCTGCCGCCCGAGGAGCTGGCGAAGGCCGCCCGGCGAGCTGGCGCTCCACTGCTCTCGGCCACGTACTCGGAGCCGGTGGTGTTCTGGGAGTACGTGCGCGACGCCGCGCAGGCCGGCCGCCGCCTCGGCATCCGCTCCACGGTCGTCAGCAACGGCTACATCCAGGAGCAGCCGCTGCGTGAGGTGCTGCCGTTGCTGGCCGCGTTCAAGGTGGACCTCAAGGCGTTCCGCGAGCAGTTCTACCGCGACCTCGTGCGCGGCGAGCTCAAGCCGGTGCTCAGGGCACTCGAGATCATCCGGGCCTCTGGCGTGTGGCTCGAGATCGTCGTCCTGCTCATCCCGACACTCAACGACTCCGAAGCCGAGGTGCGCGACCTCGCGCGCTGGGTCGTCCGCACCCTCGGGCCCGAGGTGCCGGTGCACTTCACGCGCTTCCACCCCACGTACCGGCTCACCAACTTGCGGGCGACGCCGGTCGCCACCCTCGACCGGGCGTGGGCGATCGCCAAGGCCGAGGGTCTGCAGTTCGCGTACGTGGGCAATGTCCCCGGCCACGCCGGCGAGAGCACCGTCTGCCCGGGCTGTGGCGAGCTGCTCATCGAGCGCGCCGGTTTCCAGGTGCTTTCGAACCGCCTCCACCACGGCGCCTGTCCCGCCTGCCACCGCACCATCCCCGGCGTGTGGGTATAGTCGAGGCTCCGACGAAGAGTAGTTGCCTGTTTCTGGCCGGTTTCCGGGGGCGCTGGCGGCGCGCCCAACAGCGTCGCTCCAGCTCCCGACAGCGGGTTTGCGGCTCGTCGAGCCGCCGCGAGCTGGCGGCCGAGCGGCCTCGCGTGAGGGCTGCTATCGTGCGATCCGGAACTCGGGAGGTGGAGATGGTCAAGGCATTGGTTGTCGGCATCACGGTGTTGGCTCTCGGCGGGGTGGTCGGGAGCGCTCAGCCGGCCGCGGGGTCGAAGCCTCCGGCGGCGGCGCGGCGGCCGGTCGTGGACAAGTATTGGGGCGTCGAGGTCAGCGACGACTACCGGTGGCTCGAGAGCTGGAGCGATCCCGAGGTGCGGGCCTGGAGCGACGCACAAAACGCCGCGGCGCGGGCCGTCCTCGACGCGCTGCCTGGCCGGACAGCGATCCAGACGCGGGTCGAGGCGCTGATGAGGGGCGCCTCGGTTTCGTTCGGAGGCCTGCGCAAGCGTGGCGGCGTGTTCTTCGCGATCAGGCGCGACCCTGCCCGGCAGCAGCCGCAGCTCGTGGTGTTGCCGAGCCTCGGCGACCCCTCCTCGGCCCGCGTCGTCCTCGATCCCAACCTGCTCGACCCCAGTGGTTTCACGAGCATCGACTTTTTCGAACCGTCGCCCGACGGCTCGCTCGTCGCCGTGTCGCTGTCCAAAGGTGGCAGCGAGAGCGGCGACCTCCACATCTTCCAGGTGGCGACCGGCGCAGCGGTGTTCGAGGTGATCCCGCGCGTCAACGGCGGCACGGCCGCAGGGAGCGTCGTCTGGACCCCGGACGGCAAGGCGCTTTTCTACACGCGGTACCCTCGTCCGGGGGAGCGGCCGGTCGCCGACCTCGACTTCTTCCAACAGGTCTACCTCCACGTCCTCGGCACGCCGACCGAGCGGGACACGTACTGCACCGGAAAGGAGCTGCCGCGCATCGCCGAGATCCGTCTCGACACCCCGGACGAGGGCTCGGCCGTGCTGGCAGCGGTGAAAAACGGCGATGGCGGCGAGCATGCGTTCTTTCTCCGCCGCCCCGACGGTGCGTGGGCACAGATCGCGGCGTTTGCCGATGGGGTCGTGGGAGCTGCGTTTGGCCCTGATGGCTCGCTCTACCTGCTCTCCCACCACCAGGCGCCGCGCGGCAAGGTGCTCCGGCTGGCAGCGGGGCAGACACGGCTGGCCAGCGCCACGGTCGTCGTGCCGGAGGGCGACGGCGTCATTCAAGGTCTTGTTCCCACCGCCACCCGGTTGTATCTCAATGAGATCTTGGGCGGGCCGTCGCGCCTGCGCTGGGTCGGGCTCGACGGCGCTCCGGGTGGCCTCGTCGCGGTGCCCGAGATGTCCTCCGTGTGGCAGGTAGTGCGCGAGCAGGGCGACACCGTGCTGCTCAACGTCGAGGGGTACCTGAAGCCCGCGGCTTGGTTCCGTTGGACGCCCCAAAGCTTTTCGCTCGAGCCCACCGCGCTCGCCAAGACCTCGGTGGCCGACTTCTCCGACTGCGAGGTGGTCCGCGCCACGGTGACCTCGAAGGACGGCACGAAAGTGCCCCTGGCCATCATCATGCGACGTGCCGCACCGCTCGACGGGACCAACCCCACGCTCTTGACCGGCTATGGTGGTTTCGGCATCGCCACCCGTCCATCGTTTTCCGACGTCCGGCGGCTATGGCTCGAGCAGGGCGGGATCGTCGCCATCGCCAGCCTTCGCGGCGGCAGCGACTTCGGTGAGAGCTGGCACCGGGCCGGGATGCTCACGCGCAAGCAGAACGTGTTCGACGACTTCCTCGCCTGTGCGCGGTTCCTCGTCGCCAACCGCTACACCAACCCGCGGGCGTTGGCAATCGAGGGCGGCTCCAACGGCGGCCTGCTCATGGGCGCCGCACTCACCCAGGCGCCGGAGCTGTTCGGCGCTGTGGTCACGCACGTCGGTATCTACGATATGCTGCGCAACGAGCTCACGGCCAACGGCTCGTTCAACGTCACCGAGTACGGCTCCGTAGCCAACCGCGCGCAGTTCGAAGCGCTCCACGCCTACTCGCCGTATCACCGCGTGCGTGACGGCGTACGCTTCCCGGCGGTGCTGTTCATGACCGGCGCCAACGACCCGCGGGTGGACCCCATGAACTCGCGCAAGATGGTGGCGCGGTTGCAAGCAGCCTCTGCCTCCGGACTGCCGGTCCTGCTGCGCACCAGCGGTACCACCGGGCACGGCGGGGGTACTCCCCTGGCGACGCGGATCGTCGAGCAGACCGACGTCTACGCGTTCCTGCTCAACCAGCTCGGCCGCACCTACCGACCGGTGGAACAAGCTCCTGAGTAGGTCTTCGCTGTCGCGTCCGGCGCCTGCGCGAGGTGGCGAGGCGCGGGAGTGGTCTCGAGCAGCGGAGAAAGGGTAGGTCTGGGGGTCTTCGAGGCCGGTGCCGGGTGAGGGTGCAAGGTGCGGCACGACGTGGCCTCCCAGCGGTCTCCCCCGTCCGGGCGGTGGGTGTGGTGGTCGACCGACTGCCTGCACGGCGGCGGGGTGGTAGGTGGTGGTGCCTGGGACCGAGGCGTGAGTCAGCATCCGCGAGCCGGCCGCGATGGAACCTTCGCCTCGCCTCGGACGAAGCTCGTCCGGCCGGGGTGCTACACTCGGCGCTCGTACGTGGGGGGGCTATGCCGCCAACGAGTGAAGCCTTGGAATCGATCGTCATTTCTTCGAAAGACCTACTTGTCGAGCTGTGCGCCATCTCGTCGGCGAGCGGGGAGCTCGACGGGTTGCGTCGGGTGGCAGCGCGGCTGGGCGACGAGCTGCTGGCCCGTGGGTTCGCGGTGGAGGTCGTCGAGGAGGCTGACGGTAAGGGTGCGTCTCAGCCGGTGCTGGTGGCCCGGGGGTCACAGGCCCGCGACCGGTACCGGCTGCTGGTCGGCCACATGGATACCGTGCTGCCAGCCATCCCGCCGCGCATCGAAGGAGATCGCCTGATCGCCACCGGGGGGCTCGACATGAAAGCCGGCCTGGCGATGTTCCTCGGCGCCCTCGACCTGCTGGCGGCCCGCGGTCAGCAGTTGCCGCAAGACCTGTTGCTGGTGGTCGTGCCGGACGAGGAGGTGGGAGGGCAGGTCTCCGAGAACGCGGTGCGGAGGTGGGGTTCGGGCGCCCGGGCGGTGCTGGTGCTGGAGCCCGGCGAGCGCCATGGCGAGTCGGAGACGCTGGTCGCTGGACGACGTGGGATGTCGGAGTGGCGGCTCGAGGTGGCCGGTAAGGCCTCGCACTCCGGTCTGGCGTACTGGGACGGGCGGTCAGCCACCGCCGCCGCGGCAGACTGGGCAGCACAGGCACAGGCGCTTTCGGAGCGAGGTGCCGGGGTGACGGTGAACGTGGCGCGCTTGGTCGGCGGCGACGTGGACTTCGTGAGCAACCTCGCGGCGCACCACGATCTGCTCGGGTCGCCGCGACGGCGCAACGTCGTGTCCGACCGTGCGGTGGCCGAAGGCGAGGTGCGGTTCTTGTCGAACGAGGATCGTGAGCGCGTGCTCGCCACCCTGACGTCGTTGGCGGCGAAGCTGGCTGCGGCACACGGCGTGACGATGCGGTTCGAGCAGGGCTTCTCGGTGCCGCCGGTCGACCCGGAAGGCCCCGGTTCGGCGCTGGTCGAAGAAGCCGTCGCGCTCGCACGAGCCAGGGGATGGGACCTCGTCGTCGAGAGGGATCGGGGCGGGATCTCGTTTCCGAACTATCTCGAGGATCCGGGAAGGGTCCCGCTGGTCGACGGCCTCGGCCCGGTGGGGGAGGGCATGCACACCCGCGAGGAGTACGTGAGCCTCCGCTCGTTCGGCCGTCGGATCGTGCTCTTGGCGGACCTCCTGGAAGCGATGTAGCTGCCCACAGCCCATGGTGGCGAACGCCTGGGAAGCCTGGTCGTCGGCCGCATTGGCGGCGGGCGAGGCGATCGGCATCCTGGCCGCATGCGCCCTGGTGGGGTTCTCGCTGTTGCCAGCCGGTGTGCGGCGGTGGAGCGGCCGGCTCGGAGTCCCGTTGGCACTCTCGGTGGGGGCGCTGGCCGTCGGCTGGAGCGTGTGGGTCGTCGGTGCGGTGGTCGGGACGACAGCCGGTGTGGTGCTGGCCGTTGTGCTCGCTGCACAGTCGCTTCGCGTGGCGCCGACGTTCGCGCGGCGGGCTCGCGTGTTCGGCGGGTATCTGTGGCGGCTCGGCCGTGCCCGACCCGCACTCGCCGCCATGCTCGTGGTGACGGCAGCTGCTGTCGTCGTCCAGGCATCGTTGCCGGTCGTCGACTCGGACGGGCTGCGCTATCACCTCGCGCTCCCGAAGCTCTTCCTGCTCGAGGGCAGGGTGGCGTTCTACCCCTACGACGTGGTGGGCGGGTTCCCGCAGGCCGGAGAAATGCTGTACCTGCTGGGGCTGCGCCTGGGGCGCGCCGAGAGCTCGAAGTGGATGCACACGCTGTTCTTTCTCGGCAGCCTCGCGGTGCTCGTGATGACCGTTCACCGCAACCGGCGATCGCGCGGGCCAGCGCTGCTGGCGGGCATCGCCTTCGCCGCCACACCGGTGGCGTTGGCGCAGGCAGGAACGGCGTTCATCGACCATATCGCGGTCTTTCATGTCGGTGTCGGAGCGTTGCTGGTGGCTCGGAGGCGGGAGACCTGGACGGGGCTCCCGCTGGCCGCGGCAACCGTGACCAAGGTGACGGCCTGGCCGGCCGTCCTGGTGACGGGAACGGCGGCACTGCTCGCGGTACAGCGCGGGCGACGGCTGCGGGCGGCGGGTTCGCTGCTTTTTCCGGTCGCGCTCGCCTGGCTGCCGTTCGGCATCCGCAACTCGTGCAGCACCGGCGATCCCTTCTACCCGATGGGGCTCGGCGTGCTCGGGAGACCCATCCCGGGGTTGGCCGAGGGCGCGCTCCGCTATGCCACGCAGTTCAATGCCGGTGTCGGCGGGTGGCTCGGCATCGCCTGGGGCGAGGCGCTGGCGGAGCGAGCCGACGAGATCGTCGGCTGGCACCACCTCATCGGCCTGCTGGCGGTGCTGACCGTGGTCAGGGTTCGCTCGGCGAGGCCCCTTGCCGGCATCCTCGTGGCGTATGGGGTCCTGGGGCTGTGGTTCCACCCGCCGACGCGCTACCTTCTGCCAGCGATCTGGGCTCTTGCGGCGTGCGAAGGGATCGCGGTGGCGCGCCTTCGCGAGAGGGGCTGGGTTTGGGTGGCGACGCTGCTATGCGTTCCGTCGGCTGTCGTCGCCTGCAAGGTGGTCACGACGACGTTGGGTCCGTGGCGCTTTCTCGGAGGCGCGTTGAGTCGCGAAGCGTTCCTGGCGGCGACCGTTCCCGGGTACGGTGCGGCGCGCCTGGCGAGCCGTGAGGCCACGGCGGGGAGGATCATGGCGCTCGATTTTCCGGCGCCGTTCTACCTCGATCGGCCCTGGATCGCCGAGGGGATCCTGCTCGACCCGCCGCTCAGAAGCTGGTTGCGGGCAGCCCACTCCGGCACGGATCTGATCGGACGGCTGCGAGCGGAGCAGGTGACGGTGCTGCTGGTGACGCCCGGCTACGGCGGCGGCACGTCTCGGAGCCTGTTCCCGCTCGCGGCCAACGCCCACGAGGGTCGAGTGATCTCCGACCTCCGCCGCCAGTTGGAACGGGTTGCGACGGTGGACGGCGTCGACGTCTACCGCGTCCCCAGGCAGTAGCCGCCGACGATCCGTGCGGTGGCGTCCGGGTCCACTGCGGTCACCTTCACGACCACGATGAGGCTGGAGTCCGGGTCCTGGATCGGTGGGATGGGTGGAGGAGGGGGGGTGGCGGCAGTGCTGTGTGGGGGGCGCGGGCGGGACTTCTGACGCTCGACTCCCGACCGGGCGGACAGGCCGGGGGAAGCTCGCCGCGGCCGTATAATGTGCGCGCCCGGGAGGCTGCGTGTGAAGAAAAGCCCCGATGTCTTCGTTATCGCTTTTTCACTCATCATTTTGGCAGCGATTCTGACCTGGGTCCTGCCGGGCGGTGCGTACGAGCGTGAGCAGGTCAAGGTAGGGGAGAGCGTACGGGAGATCGTCAAGCCCGGGTCGTTCCACACCATCCCCTCGAAGCCGCAGATCGGGTCTATCTTCACCGCGCCGGCTCACGGTTTTCTCAAGCTCGGCAGCATCATCGCCTTCATCTTCATCGTCGGCGGTGCGTTCAACATCCTCAACGACACGGGGGCGATTGCGGCCGGCATCGGCCAGCTCGTGCAGATGCTGCAGAAACGCACCTACCTGATCATTCCGATCGTCATGACGGTGTTCTCGTTTTTCGGCGGGGCGTTCGGCATGTGCGAGGAGGCGATGCCGTTTGCCCTGATCCTCGTGCCGATGGCGATCAGCCTGGGATACGACTCGATCGTCGGGGTGTGCATGTCGTTCGTGGCCGCCGGCGTCGGGTTCGCGGCCGGCTTCATGAACCCGTTCACGGTGCAGATCGCGCAGGGGATCGCCGGCGTACCGGCGCTCTCGGGGCTCGGCTACCGGCTGGTGGTGTGGGCGGTGGTGACGGCGGTCACCATCGCCTGGGTCATGGCCTATGCCGCCCGAATCAAGGCCAACCCACAACGCAGCATCATGTTCGAGCTCGACCAGGCGCGCCGGGCCGAGCTCGAGAAAAGCGCCGCCCAGCACCAACGCTTCACCTGGCGGGACGCCATGTGTCTCGTCATCCTCGGGATAGCGATCGCCGGCCTGATCGTGGGCGTCACCACGCTCGGCTGGTACATGCTGGAGCTCGCCGGGCTCTTCCTCGCCATGGGCGTGGCATCCGGCCTGGTTGCGGCAATGGGCCCGAACAGGGTCGCGAAGTCGTTCATCGCCGGGGCCAAGGACATCGCCGGGGCGGCGCTGATCGTGGGGTTCGCCGGTGGCATCATCGTGATTTTGGAGAACGGCCAGATTCTCGACACCATCCTTTACGGCATGGCGTCGGTGACTTCGCGATTGGGTGGCGTGTTGGCGGCGCAGTCGATGTTCCTGCTGCAGACCGTCCTCAACTTCTTCATTCCTTCCGGCTCGACCAAGGCGGTGCTGACGATGCCGCTGCTGGCGCCACTGGCTGACCTCTCGGGCGTGACGCGGCAGACCGTGGTGCTTGCCTACCAGCTCGGGACTGGGTTCACGAGCATGATCATCCCGACCTCTGGGGTGACCGTCGGTACCATGGCGCTGGCCAAGATCCCTTACGAGAAGTGGGTGCGCTGGCACTGGCCGATGCAGGTGGTGTTCGCGGTGTTGTCGCTGCTGGCACTCATCTGGCCGGCGCTGTCGGGATGGAGCTGACGGACGGCGAAACCCGAGGGGCGTGGAGGGCTCTCCGCCGCGCCAGGCGGGAGGCGGCGTCGACCGTGTCGAAGGCGGCCTCGGTCACTTGTGGGTCGCTCGTCGGAAGCGCGGGCCAGGGGTGGGCAGGACGAACGAGGAGAGACGATACGAACGCCGACACCCGGGTCACGGTGGGTTGAACCCCTGACCGTCGCCGCGAGGTTGGTGAGCTGCGACACCGACGAGCATGAAAGGACCTTGCTACCATACCGCACTGCGGGTGGAGGCAGCGTGCATCGCGAGCTCGAGAAGCTGACGCGGCCCGGGGTCGAGGCGCTCGACGAGATCCTCGGCGTGGCGTTGCCGGTGCTCGACGACGGTTTCGTGCGGGTCATCGACTACATGGGGGACGACCGGGCGATCGTGCAGGCGGCGCGTGTCTCGTACGGCGCCGGCACCAAGCACGTGCAAGAGGACCGTGGGCTCATCCGCTACCTCATGCGGCATCGCCACACGACGCCGTTCGAGATGTGCGAGCTCAAGCTCCACGTGCGGGTGCCGATGGATGCCTGGCGGCAGTGGATCCGCCACCGCACGGCGAGCGTCAACGAGTACTCGACCCGCTACTCGGTGGCGATCGACGCGGCGGTGCTCACCGCGCCCGAGGCGTGGCGGCTGCAGTCGGGCGACAACAAGCAGGGCTCCGCCGGGCTACTCGATGTCGAGCGAGGCACGACGCTTTCGCGCCAAGAGCGGATGGTGCACCGGCTGGCCCGGGAGGCGTACGAGGCGCGGCTGGCGCTCGGTGTGGCGCGGGAGCAGGCGCGCAAGGACCTGCCGCTGTGTACCTACACCGAGGCGTACTGGAAGATCGACTTGCACAACCTGCTCCACTTCCTCGACCTGCGCCTGGACCTTCACGCCCAGGAGGAGATCCGGGCGTACTCGTCGGTGATCGGCCACGAGATCGTCAAGCGCTGGGTACCGCTCACCTGGGACGCGTTTCTCGACTACCGGTTCCTGGCCATGCACCTGTCCCGTGCCGAAGCGGAAATCGTGGGGTTCGTCGCGCGCGGCGATGTCGGGGCGGCGATCGAAACCGCGCGGGCGCTCGGCTGGCTGGAGCGTGGCGCCTCCGGACTCAAGCGCAACCGTGAGCGCGCTGAGGCGGAGGAGAAACTGGCCCGCTTCGGCCTCGTGCCTCCATGGAGAAAATAGGGAGCCGGGATTCGCAAGCCGGGATCGTTGCGGGGGCAACCGGCCAGACCAGCTCGAGGCGAGAAAAGAGAAGGGCGAGCCCGTGGGCCCGCCCTTCTGGAGGGTCGTGGCGGGGTGGGGGCTGTCCCCTGTTTCCTGCCTTTACGGCCGCCAACCCGCCAGTAGGCGCTGATAGTTGGCGCGCGTGAATGTCTGCGAGTTGGGGGAGCGCTGCAGGCTCATGGAGCCGATCACCTGCTCCATCGACTCGTACTCGTGCTCCTCGAACCAGGTCCGCATGACGTCGCGGATGACCTTGACCTGCTCCGGCCCCTTGGCGAGCAGCACCGAGACGAGCTGCACCGCGGAAGCGCCGGCCATGAGCGCCTTGATGGCGTCGTGGGCGGTGTGAACGCCGCCGGTGACCGCGAGGTCGCACTTGATCTGGCCGTGCAGGATTGCCAGCCACCGCAGCCGCAGCAGCAGCTCGTCCGAGGTGGAAAGCTCGAGGTGCACCTTCGGTTCCAGCGCTTCGATATCGATGTCCGGCTGGAAAAAGCGGTTGAAGATGACGAGGGCTCCAGCGCCAGCGGTCTCGAGCCGCTGGGCGAGGTTGGGGATCGAGGAGAAGAACGGCGACAGCTTGACGGCCAGCGGCAGCTTCACCGCTGCCCTGACGGTCTTGACGATGTCGAGGGTGCGCTTTTCGACCTCGTCGCCGGTTTCCCACACCTGAGTCGGCAGGTAGTAAACGTTGAGCTCGAGGGCGTCGGCGCCCGCCTGCTCGACCTGCTTGGCATAATCGAGCCACCCGGCGGGTGTCACCCCGTTGAGCGAGCCGATGACCGGGAGGCCGGTCGTCTCCTTCACTTTGCGGATCTGCTCGAGGTACTTCTCGGGTCCCAGGCGGTACTCCTCGGGATGCGGGAAGTACGACAGCGCCTCGGCAAACGACTCGGCGTGCAGCTCCATGTCCATGATCGTGCCGAGCTGCTCGCGAGTGATTTGCTCCTCGAAGATCGAGTGCATGACGATGCCGCCGATGCCGGCCTCGGCCAGCCGCTGGACGGTGTCCATCTCGTCCACGAGTGGGGACGAACCGACCAGGAGAGGGTTCGCGAGCTTCAGACCGAGATACGAAGTGGAAAGATCCATGTCGTCCCCCTTCTCAGTTTTCGGAGCCCGAGGGCTCGCCAACGGTCTTCACGGGCACCGTCAGCTTGGCCAGGTGCTCGTATACGGCGAAGCGGTTGGTGACCTCGCGTTGTGCCGCCTCCATGAGGTGGCGAAAGTGCTCGGGATTGGCTTGCTCGACCATGCGGTAGCGGGTCTCGTTGCGCACGTACTGGGTCAGTGGCAGCTTGGGGGGCGCCGAGTCGAGCTTGAGCGGGCTCTCGCCGGCTGCGATGCGGCGTGGGTCGAAACGGTACAGCGGCCAGTATCCCGAGTCCACGGCGAGACGCTGCTGCTCGCAGCCCTGGGCGAGATCGAACCCGTGCGCGATGCAGTGGCAGTAAGCGATGACCAACGACGGTCCAGGGTACGAGTCGGCCTCCTGGAATGCGCGAACCGTTTGCGCGTCGCGGGCGCCGATGGCGACGCGTGCTACGTAGACGTTGCCGTAGGCCATGGCGAGCATGCCCAGGTCCTTCTTGGGCTGCGACTTGCCTGCCATGGCGAACTTCGCGGCGGCGCCCAGCGGGGTGGCCTTGGAGGCCTGGCCGCCGGTGTTGGAGTAGACCTCGGTGTCGAGCACCAGGAGGTTGACGTCACGGCCCTGGGCGATGACGTGGTCGAGGCCACCGAAGCCGATGTCGTAGGCCCAGCCGTCGCCGCCGACGATCCACACCGATTTCTTGACGAGGTAGTCGGCCAGCCCGGCGAGCCGCCTGGCCTCGAGCGAGTCGAGGGACTGGAGCTGCGCCCGAAGGGCCGCCACGCGCTCGCGCTGAGCGGCGATCCCGGCCTCGCTCGACTGGTCAGCCTCCAGCAGCTCGTGGACGAGGTTTTCGCCGATCTGGGCCGCCAGGTGGCCGAGCAGGTGGCGTGCCTGATCGAGCTGGGTGTCGATCGCCAGGCGGTAGCCGAAACCGAACTCGGCGTTGTCCTCGAACAGCGAGTTGTTCCACGCTGGGCCGCGCCCGTTCGCGTCCCGCGCGTACGGTGTGGTCGGCAGGTTGGCGCCGTAGATCGAGGAGCACCCGGTGGCGTTGGCGATCAGCGCCCGGTCGCCGAAGAGCTGGGTGAGCAGCTTGATGTACGGGGTCTCGCCGCAGCCGGCGCAGGCGCCGGAGTACTCGAACAGCGGCCGGAAGAACTGCGAGCCCTTGACGTCGACCTTGATCGCCGAGCGGTCAGGATCGGGCAACGCCAGGAAAAACTCGTAGTTGGCTCGCTCGCTCTCGCGTAGCGGCATCTGCGGTGCCATGTTCAACGCCTTGTGCTTGGGGTTGGCCTTGTCCTTGGCCGGGCAGATCACCGCGCACAGCGTGCAGCCGGTGCAGTCCTCCGGAGCCACTTGGATCGTGTACTTCATGCCCTTGAGCTCGGGCCCCTTGTAGTCGGTCGACTGGAACGTAGCCGGGGCGCCCACGAGCCGGTCGGGCTCGTAGATCTTGGGTCGAATCGCAGCGTGGGGACAGATGATCGCGCACTTGTTGCACTGAATGCAGATGGTTGGATCCCACACCGGGATCTCGAGGGCGATGTTGCGCTTCTCCCACTGCGTGGTCGCCGTCGGCCAGGTGCCGTCGACCGGGAACGCGCTCACGGGCAAGAGATCGCCTTTGTTGGCCATCATCACGGCGGTGACGTTGCGAACGAGCTCGGGCGCCCGGTCGGAGACGATCGGGGGCCGCGTGCGGGTGGCGGTCGCAGCCGCCGGGACGGCGACCTCGTAGAGGTTGGCGAGCGTCGTGTCGACGGCCTCGTAGTTCTTCTGGACGACGATGTCGCCCTTCTTGCCGTAGGTCTTCTCGATCGCCTTCTTGATCTCGGCAATGGCGGCCGCGCGCGGCAGCACGCCGGAGATGGCGAAAAAGCACGTCTGCATGATGGTGTTGATGCGCACCCCCATGCCCGTCGAGCGGGCCACCTCGTAGGCATCGATCACGTAGAGGTGGAGCTGCTTCTCGATGATCTGCTCCTGCACCTCACGCGGCAGCTCGTCCCAGACGCGGTCGGGGCCGTAGGGGGAGTTGAGCAGGAACGTCCCGCCCGGGGCGGCGTACGCCAGCATGTCGTACTTGTCGAGGAACACCCACTGGTGGCAGGCCACGAAGTTGGCGCGCTTGATGAGATAGGGTGAGCGGATGCGGCGGGGTCCGAAGCGGAGGTGGGAGATGGTCACGGCGCCGGCCTTCTTCGAGTCGTACACGAAGTAGCCCTGGCCCCAGTTGTCGGTCTCCTCGGCGATGATCTTGATCGAGTTCTTGTTGGCGCCCACCGTGCCGTCGGCGCCGAGGCCGAAGAAGACGGCCCGCTTCACGTCGTCGGGCTCGATGTCGAGCTCCAGGTCGAACGGCAGCGACAGCCGCGTGACATCGTCCAAGATGCCCACCGTGAAGTGGTTGCGCGGCTCGTCCTGGGCCAGCTCGTCGTACACCGCCTTCAGCATTGCCGGCGTGAACTCCTTGGAGGAGAGGCCGTAGCGTCCGCCCACCACCTTCGGGCAGTGAACGAATCGCGAGGTTCCTGCCTCGTCAGCTTCGCGCAAGGCGGCGATGACATCGAGGTAGAGCGGGTCGCCGGGGGCACCGGGCTCCTTGCAGCGATCCAGCACCGCTATCGATTTGACCGTGACCGGCAGCGCCTGTACGAAGTCCTTGATCGAGAAGGGACGGTACAGCCGTACCCGCACCAGCCCGACCTTGTCGCCGCGGGCGCGCGCCCAGTCAACGTACTCCTCGGCGGTGTCGCCGGCGGAGCCCATGATGATGACGACGCGGTCGGCCTCTGGGTCGCCGTAGTAGTCGAAAAGGTGGTAGTGACGCCCGGTGACGGCGGCGAACCGGTCCATCTCGGCCCGTACCAGCTCTGCACACGCCAGGTAGTAGGGGTTGCACGCCTCGCGCGACTGGAAAAAGACGTCGGGGTTCTGGGCCGTGCCCCGCAGCACCGGGTTGTCCGGCGTGAGGCAGCGGGCTCGGTGGGCGGCGATGAGCTCGTCCGGGAGCAAGGCACGCAGGTCATCGTCGGTGAGCTCCTCGATCTTCGAGACCTCGTGGGAGGTCCGGAAGCCGTCGAAGAAGTGGAGCAGCGGCACCCGCGAGCGCAGCGTCGCGGCCTGACCGATGAGGGCGAAGTCGTGGGCCTCTTGCACCGAGCCGGAGGAAAGCATGGCGAACCCGGTCTGGCGGCACGCCATGACATCGGAGTGGTCGCCGAAGATCGACAGGGCGTGCGTGGCGACCGTGCGGGCCGAGACGTGCATGCAGTACGACGTCAGCTCACCGGCGATCTTGCACATGTTGGGGATCATCAGCAGCAGGCCCTGCGAGGCCGTGAAGGTGGTGGTCAGCGCCCCCGCCTGCAGCGCCCCGTGCACGGCCCCCGCGGCGCCGGCTTCGGACTGCATCTCCTGCACGAGCGGCACGATCCCCCAGATGTTGCGCTTGCCCTGAGCCGACCACTCGTCGGCGAACTCGCCCATGTTGGATGAGGGCGTGATCGGGTAGATGGCGATCACCTCGTTGGTGCGGTGGGCGACGGACGCGGTCGCCTCGTTCCCGTCGAGGGTGATCATGCGTCGGACGGCCATGGCTTTCCTCCCTTTCTCTTGCCTGCGCTGCACTTCCAGATGTGGCTGGAGGTCAGTGCCAGAAATGGTTCATCACCTGACACGTGAACCATTTCACAGCGCGCAGTCTAGGCGTGCGGCGCGGGCTTGGCAAGGCCCGTTGCACCCCTGAGGATCGAGTGCAACAGAAGCGGCGATGCGCACTCCGAGGTCTGGGCCGCCGTCTTCGGTGAGGTCGGCTCTATCGCCAGGAGTGGGTGGTGCGCAGGCCACGCCTGAGGCGAGGGGCGCGGCTCCAGTCGGACCGGTGGTCGAAAAGCGGTGCGCCAAGGAGCCGGAGCGCCTCCGTCTGCTGCCTGCGGTTGGCTGATCACCAAAACGGCCAGGTTCAGCTCGTGCTTGCCGTGCGGCTTCTCGCCATGCCTTGGCGGGGAGGATGGGGATCACGAGCCGAAGCCGGCCATCATGCGCCAGGAGACCAGTAGGTCCACCATGTTACGCAGGCGTCGGCAGAGGATGCAGTCGAGCAGGCGCAGGAACTGCGCGGCGGCGGTCGGCGGCAGGCTGAGGATGTCCTCGAGGTCGGCCTGGGTGAGCGTCAGTACCGTGCAAGCGTCGAGGTGGGCGCGGGCATCGGCGCTGCGTGGCTGGTCGTCGACCAGCGCCATCTCACCGAACACCTCGCCGCGATCGAGCACCGCCAGGGTTTCCTCGCCCAGCTCGGGGAGGCGACGCGAGATGCGCACCCGCCCGTCGACAACGATGTACAGGCAGTCGCCCTTGTCGCCCTCGACGAAGACGAAGGCGTCGGGTGGGTAGCGGCGTGCCGTGAGGGTCATCGCCAGCAGCCGTAGCTCAGCGGCGGACAGCCCGCGCTCCTTGAAGAGCTCGAGCTTCTTGCCAGGGCCGAGATCGACATCCTCGCCCTCGGCCGGGCAGCCCGCGTAGCTGATGGTGTCGCGCTTGGTGAACACCTCCGCCATGAACTGGTTGGCCTGACGGATCTTGGTCGCCAACGAGTGCCAGAACGCTCGCAGCAGCGCAACGTTGAGCTCGAGATCGCGCTCGACGAGCGCCCGTACTTGGTAGGAGTCGAAGCGCAGGACGACCGAATCCTGAGTGGCTGTGATCGTCATCGGGCGCGGCTTCGCATCCAGGTACGACTCGTCGCCGAACATCTGTCCGACCCGGAGCCGGACTACGAGCTGTCGGCCCACCGGCGTGACCCGCCCTCCTTCCACGGAGCCGCCGATGATGACGAAGAAATCCTCGCCCCCATCGCCCTCGGTGAACAACGACTTGCCCTGGGGGACCGCAAGCTCCTGGGCGATAGCCGCCAACCGACGCAGCAAGGTGTCGGAGAAGTGCTGGAAAATGCGGAACATCCGTAGATCAGCATAGGCTGTGGGAGTCGGCGCCTGCGAAGGAGGGTTGAGGCGAGCCATGCGACGATCCGGTTCGTTACCGTGAGCAGCGTAGCGCAAGCCGCGGACGGACTCAAACCGCGGCGGAGCAGGCGAGACGATCGAGGCCCGGCGTGTACACTACCCCCATGTCGCGAGTGTCTTGGGACCGCTACTTCATGAACCTCGCGGTGCAGGCAGCGACGCGCTCGACCTGTCCGCGCAAGCATGTGGGTGCAGTGATCGTGCGCGACAAGGCGGTGCTCGCCACCGGCTACAACGGCTCGCTGCGGGGTCTGCCCCACTGCACCGACGTCGGGTGCCTGATGGATAACGGGCATTGCGTGCGCACGGTGCACGCCGAGGCCAACGCGATCCTCCAAGCCGCTCGCCACGGCGTTCGCATCGAGCGTTCGGAGATGGTGGTTACGGCTTCGCCGTGCTGGGAATGCTTCAAGCTCATCGCCAATGCCGGCATCGTCAAGGTGCTGTACGGTGAGTTTTACCGCGACGAGCGGATCCTCGAGTTCGCACGCGCCGCCGGGATCGAGCTCGTGCATCTGGGGCTACAGGAGGAGTCATGAGTGGCGTCCGACGCATCGGTGTGCTGACGGGGGGCGGCGACGCCCCGGGGCTCAACGCGGTGATCCGGGCCGTGGTCAAGGCGTGCAAGTACATCCACCACATCACCGTGATTGGGATCACCGGCGGCTATGCCGGGCTCGTGGAGCTGCGGGCGCGGGAGCTGACTCTCGACGACACATCGGGCCTACTGGTTCGCGGCGGCACGATCCTCGGCACCTCCAACCGGGCCAACCCGTTTCGCTACCCGTACGTGCGCCCGGACGGTGCGGAGGAGATGATCGACGCTTCGCCGGCGGTCAAGAAGAACTTCGAAAAGCTGGGGCTCGACTGTCTCATCGCGATCGGCGGCGACGGCACGTTGGCCTGCTCCGAGCGGATGCAGCGGGAGCTCGGCATCCCGGTCGTGGGCGTGCCCAAGACCATCGACAACGACCTTTCAGCCACGGAGTACACGTTCGGATTCGCGACCGCGCTCGAGGTGGCGACCAATGCCCTGGACCGCCTGCACACCACGGCCGAGAGCCACCACCGCGTGATGCTGCTCGAGGTGATGGGGCGCGAGGCCGGGTGGATTGCCTTGCACGCCGGGATGGCCGGTGGCGCCGACGTGATCCTCATCAGAGAAATCCCGTTCCGGATCGAGCCGATTCTCGCCAAGTTCCGCGCCCGCGAGCGGCGGGGCCGACCGTTCTCCCTGGTCGTGGTGGCGGAAGGTGCAGCCCCAGCCGGTGGCGACCAGGTGTTCGCGAGCGAGGATGCACTCACCGGGTGGAAGCGCCTCGGTGGAATCTCGGCGGCGGTGGCGCGGCAGATCGAGGAGCTGGGCGGTTACGAGGTGCGCTCGACGATCCTCGGTCACATCCAGCGCGGCGGCTCACCGGTGCCGGTCGACCGCATCCTCGCCAGCCGCTGCGGCGTCGAAGCGGCGCGACTGGCGGCGACCGGGCAGTTCGGCCAGATGGTTGCGCTGCGCGCCGACCAGATCGTGGCGGTGCCGTTGGTGGACGCTATCGGCAAGCTCAAGCTCGTCGATCCGGGGTGCCAGATGGTGGCCGCCGCGCGCGCCGTGGGTACCGTCTTCGGGGATGAGGACCCGGAAGCCGTCGAGGAATCCGAAGGGTGAGGGCGTCGCTCGACGCGACCGGCGCGGCGGGGCTCGTGGACCTCACCGCCGTGGGGCTGCCGCTGTCCGCGCGGGCGCTGTTCGGCCGCGACTGCCCGCTCGAGGTTGAGCTCGGCAGCGGCAAGGGGCGGTTCCTTCTCGAGTGGGCGGCGGCGCATCCGGAGATCGGCCTGTTGGCTGTCGAGCGGGCCCGCAAGTACGCCGAGCTGACCGCCACGCGCATGCTGCGGGCGGGGTTGGCCAACGCGCGGGTGGCGGTGACCACGGCCGAGGATCTGCTGTTCCGCTGCCTCGGGCCGGCCTCGGTGGCGGCGTTTCACGTCTACTTCCCCGACCCGTGGCCGAAAAAGCGCCACCACAAGCGGCGGTTTTTCCGCACCGAGAACCTCGCCCGGCTCGTCGAGCTGCTGGTGTCCGGCGGGCTGCTGCGCGTCAAGACCGACCACGCCGACTACGCCGCCGTCATCGGGCCGCTCCTGAGCGGGTGGCCGAGCCTCGAGCCGGTGGCGCTCGAGGCGGCGTTCATGGACCTGCCGGCCACCTCGTTCGAGATCAAGTACCTCCGCGAGGAGCGCCCGCTCCACCGGTTCGCGTACCGCAAGCTCTGACCGCGGCGCCAGCCCGCTCGGGCGGTGAGAGTCGGAAGCGTGCTCCGGCCCCCGGCCGGTCGGAGGCCGAGCGAGTGCAAGACAACCACGCGGGATGGGGGAGCGGGCACCGGCGAACGGGGCCGACGAATGAGCTGTGGCTCGCCGACGCGGCCGGACAGGTCCAGGCTCAGGACAACGAGCGCCCCGCCTGGGCCGGACGATTGTTCGGTCGCCGACCTCTCGGGAGGGCTGGGAGCTCCCTCGGTCCCACCCGCCTCCACGTGGTTCCCCGGCAATGCTAGAATTCGCCGGCCTGCATGCGCGGGTCGCACGATGATCCACGAGACCCTGCTGATCCTCGACTTCGGCTCGCAGTACACCCAGCTCATTGCCCGCCGGGTGCGCGAGGTGGGGGTTTTCTCGGAGATCCGGCGCGGTGACTTGCCGGCAGCCGAGATCACGCGCCTGGCACCGGTTGGGATCGTGCTCTCCGGCGGCCCGGCCTCGGTCTATGCGGAGGGTGCGATCCGTCCCGACGCGGCGGTGTTCCAGCAGGGCGTGCCGGTGCTCGGGGTGTGCTACGGGCTGCAAACGATGGTGCTGGAGCTCGGTGGGCAGGTGGCAGCGGCAGGTAACCACGAGTACGGCGCCGCCGAGCTGCTGGCTCAGCTCGACTGCCCGCTGTTCGCCGGCACGACGGAGCACCAGAAGGTCTGGATGTCGCACGGCGACAGGGTGACACGTCTGCCCGGTGGCTTCGTGGCGGTGGGCTGTACCTCGGGCACCCCGTTCGCTGCGATCGCCGATCCGGCGCGACGGCTGTACGGTATCCAGTTCCACCCCGAGGTGCGCCACACCGATCACGGGCGGAGGATCCTCGACAACTTCCTGGACATCTGCCAGGCGAAGCGCGACTGGACAGCAGCCTCGATCCGCCACGACGCGGTCGCTCGTATTCGCGAGCAGGCCGGCGATGGCCGGATCATCGTCGGGCTGTCGGGCGGCGTGGATTCCTCGGTCACGACGCTGCTGTGCCGCGCGGCGGTGGGCGCGAATACGGTGCCGATCTTCGTCGACACCGGCTTGCTGCGGCTGGACGAGGGCGATGAAGTGGAGCGGCGGTTTGCCGCCTACGGGCTGCCGATCGACCGTATCAACGCAGCCGAGAGGTTCTTCTCCCGTCTCGCCGGCATCGAAGACCCCGAAGAGAAGCGGCGGCGGATCGGGCACGAGTTCATCGCCGTGTTCGAGGAGCAAGCGCGGCGCTATCCGGACGCCCGATTTCTCGCGCAGGGCACCCTCTACCCCGACGTCATCGAGTCCATCTCGGTGCGTGGGCCGTCGGCGACGATCAAGACCCATCACAACGTCGGTGGGTTACCCCAGCGGCTGGGGCTCGGTCTGGTGGAGCCGCTGCGTGACCTGTTCAAGGACGAGGTGCGCCGTTTGGGGGTCGAGCTGGGGCTGCCGGACGAGCTCGTGTGGCGGCACCCATTTCCGGGGCCGGGGCTGGCGGTGCGCATCCTCGGCGAGGTGACGCCGGAACGCGTGGCGCTGCTGCAGCGCGCCGACGCCATCTTCATGGACGAGATCCGCGAGGCCGGGCTGTATCGCGCCATCGCGCAAGCGCTCACGGTGCTGCTGCCGGTGCGTAGCGTCGGTGTCATGGGCGACCAGCGGACATACGAGAACGTAGCGGCACTGCGGGCGGTCACGACCGAGGACTTCATGACGGCGGACTGGTTCCGGTTTCCCTCCGAGGTGCTGGACCGGGTGGCCCGCCGGATCGTCAACGAGGTACGGGGGATCAACCGGGTGGTGTACGACGTGACGTCCAAACCCCCGGGGACGATCGAGTGGGAGTAGGACGACGGTTGGGAGTCGAGAGTCGAGAGCGAGAAGCCGAGCTCTGGCCTGACACCTTTCTGACCTTTCGACTCTCGGCTTTGGACTCGCAAGAATACCGCCGGTTCAGCCTAACCCGGCGGATTGGCTCGGACGCCAGCCGAGCCCCGGCGCCTGGAACGCGTCGGCCCTTTCTGGGAGGTGCACATGGCGAAGCGTAGGGTCCTCATCATGGGAGCCGCTGGCCGCGACTTCCACAACTTCAACTGCCTGTTCCGGAACGACGCCAACGTCGAGGTTGTGGCCTTTACGGCGACGCAGATTCCGGACATCGAGGGCCGGCTGTACCCGCCGGTGCTCGCGGGGCCGCAGTACCCCAACGGCATCCCCATCTTCGGTGAGGAGGAGCTGGAGCGCCTCGTCAAGGAGCTCGAGGTCGACGAGGTGTGGTTCTCCTACTCCGATGTGTCGCATCAGTACGTCATGGACAAAGGCAGCCACGTCATCGGTTGGGGTGCGGCGTTCGGCATCTGCTCGGCGCAGAAGACGATGTTGCCGTCCACCAAGCCGGTCATCGCCATCACCGCGGTGCGCACGGGCGTGGGCAAGTCGCAGACCACGCGATACGTGTCGCACATCCTCAAGGCCATGGGTAAGAAGGTGGTGGCGGTGCGCCACCCGATGCCGTACGGCGACCTAGCGAAGCAGGCCTGCCAGCGCTTCGAGACCTATGCCGATCTCGACAAGCACCAGTGCACGATCGAGGAGCGCGAGGAGTACGAGCCGCACATCGACAACGGCTTCGTCGTCTATGCCGGCGTCGACTACGAGATGATCCTGCGTGAGGCCGAGAAGGAAGCTGACGTCATCCTCTGGGACGGCGGCAACAACGACACGCCGTTTTACAAGCCGAACCTACACATCAACCTGCTCGATCCGCACCGGGCCGGACACGAACTCAACTACTACCCGGGCGAGACCAACGTGGTGATCGCCGACCTGCTGATCGTCAACAAGGTGCAGACGGCGGATCCGGCCAAGGTCGCGGAGGTGGAGGCCAACTGCCGCCAGCTCAACCCCAAAGCCCGCATCATCCGTTGCGCCTCGACGATCACGGTCGACCGGCCAGAGCTGATCGCCGGCAAGCGGGCGATCGTCATCGAGGACGGTCCGACGCTCACCCACGGTGGGATGACCTACGGTGCCGGTTGGTTCGCCGCCAAGAACGCTGGCGTGGCCGAGATCGTGGACTGCAAGCCATACGCTGTCGGCACGATCAAGGCGACCTACGAGAAGTATCCCAACTCCGGGCAGATCCTGCCGGCCATGGGCTACTCCGGGCAGCAGGTGAAGGACCTCGAGGACACGATCAACGCCACCCCGGCCGACGTGGTCATCGAGGGCACACCGATCGACATCACCCGCCTGATCACGATCAACAAGCCGATCGCCCAGGTCACGTACGAGCTCGAAGAGATCGAGCCTGGCGTCATCGAGGCGATGGTGCGCGAGGCCGTGAAGTAGGAAAGGTGCCGGGCACGCGCCCGGGTCAACCGTCGTTTCGAGGGGCGGGTCGCAGGGCCCGCCCTCTCTGTTCGCCCAGCTGACAACCGACCGAGCCCAGAATCGACCTCGTGATGCCCTGTCCCCCTCACCCGGCTGCACCCTGCTGCGATGGGGGCTCGACCGAGCGTGGGCTGGGGGCGCACGGCACGAAAGCCACGACCGGTGGGGCACGGGCAACACCGTACTGACCGACCTGCCGATCGCACGCTGGGAGGTATCATCGACGGATGTGCGGGCGGTACACGCTGGCGGCACCGGGCAACGTCGTGGCGGAGCTGTTCGGGCTCGACGAGGCACCCGAGTTGCGGCCGCGGTACAACATCGCGCCGACGCAGCGGGTCGCAGTGGTTCGGGTCACGGGGGATCGGCCGCGCCTGGACATGCTGCAGTGGGGGCTCGTGCCGTCGTGGGCGAAGGACCTTGCGATCGGGCCGAAGCTGATCAACGCGCGGGCCGAGACGGTGGCCGAAAAACCCTCGTTTCGTGCGGCGCTGCGGGCTCGACGCTGTCTCGTCGTGGCCGATGGCTTTTTCGAGTGGCAGCCCACGAGCGGGCGCAAGCAACCTTGGTACTTCCAGCTCGGGGACGGGCGGCCGTTCGGCTTCGCTGGGCTCTGGGAGCAATGGGCACCGCCGGGGATCGATCCGCTCGAGTCCTGCACGATCGTCACGACCGAAGCCAACGCGGTGGTGGCGCAGGTGCACGGCCGCATGCCGGTGATCCTCGACGCCAGGGGCAGCCGGCACTGGCTCGCGGGTGGTGCAACCGCGGATCTTCTGGCGCTGCTCGTGCCGTTGGCGGCTCGTGAGATGCGGGCTCATCCGGTGAGTCCGCGGGTCAACAGCCCGGCGAACGACGACCCTGCCTGCATCGCGAGCGCTGTCGGCATGTCGTAGCCGCTGCGCAGCTCCCAGCGACCGCCCCGAAGATTCAGTGTCGGCAGTGTCGGGGAGCCAGCCACCGATCACCGTCAGCCCTGCTCACCTCGCCAGCGCCGGTGGTACCAGAAGTACTGGTCGGGGTGGGCGAGGATGGCGGCGCCGAGCGCCTCGTTGCAGCGGACGGTGATCTCGTGGCGGAGCGTCGCTTCCTCGCCGCTTGGGGGCCGCTCCAGCGGCGTGATCTCCACCCGGTGGGTGCCACGGGTCACGCGGTGGCCGGCCAAAACGAAAATCGGTGTGCCCTGCCGCGCCGCCAGAGCTCCGGGCAACGGCAGCGTCGAGGCCGGCCGTCCCAAGAACGGCGCCACCTCCCCACGCGGACCGGAGTGCTGGTCGGCGACCATGACGACGGCGCGGTTGTCCTTGAGTGAGCGGAGGATGTCGCGTGGCGACGCCCGCCCCTTGGAAATGAAGTGCACGGCCTCGCCGGGGATCGACAAGATGAAGTCGTCGACCTTGCGGTTGTGCTGCTTGCCGACCAGAAGCGCCGAGGGGATCCCGGCCTCAGCCAGGGCGGTCACGTACAGCGCCCAGCTTCCCAGATGTGCGGTCACGACGATGGCACCCTGGCCGCGCTCGAGTGCCGCTCGTAGGCAATCGGTACCGTGCAGCGCGACCAGCTCCCGCAGACGCGTGCGATCGCGGCCGGCGAAGCGCACGAACTCCGCCACCACCCGGCCGAAGTTGCGGGCTGCGCGCGCTGCCAGACGACATCGCTCGCGGTGCGAGAGGGCGGGGAGCGCCTGGACGAGGTTGGAGAGCACGAGCCTCCGCCGCACCCGCAGCGCCCATCCCAGCGCTCCGATCGCCGCGCCGACCTCAAGGGCGAGCGGGCGCGGCAACGCCCGCAGCGTCGCGGCCACCGCCATGAGCCCTGCATACTCGAGGTGATGCCTCACGGTCATCGGCTCGTCGGCCACGCACGTCCTCCGGGCCGATTGTGCGGCATTCCAGGCTGCTCGTACAATGCCGGTCGCGGAGGCGAGATGGGCGTCGTGCCGGTGGGCAAGCTGACGGACTTCAAGGACGGGGAAGGGAAAGGCGTCTGGGTAGACGGCCGCGAGATCGCGATCTTCCGCTTCGGGTCTGACGTGCATGCCGTGAGCTCGATCTGTACGCACGCCCTCGCCGACCTGTCGGCCGGGAGCGTGGATCGCGTCCGGCGGACGGTGGAGTGCCCGCTCCACGGCGCCGAGTTCGACGTGCAGACCGGCGAAGCGCTCTCGCCCCCGGCGGTGCTGCCGCTCGAGGTTTTCGAGGTTCAGGTGGTGGGTGACGAGGTCCTGGTGGTCCTGGCGGGGCGGCAGCGCGGATGAACGAATGGGGCGTGCTGCCTCCCCGTACCGGCCGAGCGCGCTGGCGGGCGATCGGGCGTCTGGGGTGGTTCGCTATCGCCTCGTGGGGTGTGGTCGCCAGCGCGCTGCTGGCGGTGTGCACCCGGTTTCCCCGGCGTTGGGTGCGCACGGCACCCTACATTGCGCGCTGGGCACGGCTCGGCCGCCGATGCCTGGGGCTCGAGGTCGTGGTGCTCGGCCAGCTCCCGCCTGCCGGCAGTTTGGTGGTGGCCAACCACCAGGGTTGGCTCGACATTCCGACCATCGGCGGCGTCGGCCCCTGCATTTTCGCGGCTCGCCACGACATGCGGTCCTGGCCGCTGTTCGGAGCGCTGGCGTCGTCGGGGGCGACGATCTTCATCAACCGCCACAGCAAGCGGGCCGGGGCGCGGGGGATCCAGCAGGTGGGGCAGGCGCTCGAGGCGGGCGCAACGGTGATCGGCTTCCCCGAGGGCACCTCGTCGGGTGGTGGGATGCTGCCGTTCAGGACCGGGCTTTTCGAGGCGGCGGTCGTCGCCCAGGTCCCGGTCGTTCCGGCCACGATTCGCTACTTGACGCTCGACGGTGCGGAGATCGACGCCGACCGGCTGCGGATCGTCGGGTGGTTCGACGGCGAGCCGTTCCTCGCGCACGCGCTGCAGCTTGCGAGCCACCGCGTCGTACAGGCGACGGTGCGATTCGGTTCGCCGATTCCGCCCCCTCACGCCGACCGCCGAGGTCTGGCTGCGATGGCGGAGAAAGCGGTTCGTGAGCTGCTGGAAGAGCCGGACCGGCCCGACCGTCGAGATGATCGGCCGATCTGACCGAGTGTGCTAGAATGATCAGGAAGAGTGCAGACGACCTGCCACGGACACCAGGGGGCGGCGGTGATCTTAGTTGTCGATGACGATCTGCAAATGCTCGGCTTTCTCCGCGAGGTGCTCGAGAAGGACGGCTACGAGGTCGAGGCGTTCAATGAGCCGTATCAGGCGCTGCGTTTCTGCGGTCAGGAGGTACCCAACCTCATCATCTCCGAGGTTCGAATGGCGGAGATGAGTGGGTTCGACTTCCTGCACACCTACCGCACCCGCCATGCGGCGCGTAAGACGCCGTTCGTGTTTCTTTCCGCACTGAGCAGACCGGAGCAGATCAGCAGAGGCCTCGACAAAGGCGCCGACGACTACCTGACCAAGCCAATCGACCCCGGCTTGCTGTGCGCCAAGGTTCGCAGCCACCTGCGGCAGGCCAACGCGTTCGGGCTGCGGGTCACGCGCGGCAACCTCCATCAGCTTCCGTTCACGGCTCTGATCCGGCAGTGCGAGCGCTCTGGTCTCACCGGGATCCTCGAGGTGTTCGGCGAGGACATCGACGTGAGCCTGCCGTTCGTCGCCGGGCGGCTCGACGAGGCGAGCGTCTCGGACGAGGTGCTCGAGCAACTCCTCGGGCTGCAGCAGGGGCGGTTCGCGATCATCTCGGTGCCGGTCGCCGCGGCGACCATCACCGTACCAGAGGAGAACGCGGAGTCGTTCGAGCTCTCTCCCGAGGAGGAGGACCTTTTCCGAGCGTTGCCCGAGCCGGAAGAGCTCGGTGGTCCAGCCGAAGCACCGTTCCAGCTTCCGGCCAGTGAGCTGCCGGTGGAAGGGATTGCGACGCTGCCCGACCCGCCTCCTCCCCTGTCACTTCCACTGGTCAGTGCGGTGGCACCGCCTGCGGAAGGAACCGACCCGGGAGTCGCCGCCCCTGGTGGCATGCTTTCGGGGCTGGAGGTCGGAGGCAAGCTGTTCCAGGTGCAGACCGAGATCATCGAAGGCATACCCCGTCGGATCGTCACCGTGGCGACCTACCGGGGCAAGGCGCTCGTCAAGCGCGACCGCGAGTGTCCGCGTTGGCAGAACCGCGAGGAACTCCAGCGCCAGATGGCCGAGCAGCATGAGAAAGTCGAGTCGGAAGTACGCTGTCGCGTGGAGAGGTTCATCGCCGCGGGTCGTACAGCAGCCGGGCAGCCCTACCGCCCGACGTTCGACGAGCTGTTCCAGCAGGGCAGGGATCGGGCTGCTGCCGGAGATCTAGCCAGAGCTCTCACCCTGTGGGAGGAGGCGGCCCACCTCGAGCCTGGTAACGCCTTGCTACTCCGCAACCTCGAGCTGGTCCGCGCCAAGCTAGCTGCGTCCTGAGGCGGCCGCAACCGGCGACCGCCGGCGGTCGAGCGGGCTGATATTCTGAGATGGAATATCACTTCAATTCGAAGCATTGTCCTCGGTGACTGGAGGGTCGGCGCTTTCATGGCCACACACCACCGCGGCAACGATGTCGAGCGTCGAGCGCTCGATGCCTACATCAAGCTGATGCGGGCGGCGGACTCCGTGACCGCCGCAGTTCAGCCGGCGCTCGCGGAGGCGGGCCTCACCCTGGGCCAGTTCGGCGTGCTCGAGGCGCTCATGCACCTCGGCCCATTGCCGCAGCACGAGCTGGCGGGCAAGCTCCTGCGGTCGTCGGGCAACACCAGCGTGGTGCTCGCCAACCTCGAGCGCGCCGGCTTGGTGCAGCGGCGGCGACGAAACGAGGACCGCCGTGTCCAGATCGTCTCGCTGACGCCGCGCGGCCAGCAGCTCATCGGTGAGGTCTTCCCTCGCCATGCGACGCGCCTGACCCGCCGGATGGCAGCACTCGCGCCGCAGGAGCAGGAGGCGCTCGGTGCCCTCTGCCGCACGCTCGGACGTGGTATCGGAGCGACCACGGACCGCGAAGGGCCGCGCACCGCCGATGGCGATCGCAACCGCAACCTCACCCGGGCACGACCCTCTGCAGCAATGGTCATGAGCTCATAAACCCAAGGAGGCTATAGATGAACAAGACGATTCCGTCCCTGGTCATGCTCGGCAGCGCCGCTTCGCTGGCAGCGGCCGAAACCTATGTCATCGACCCGGCCCACACGGTCGTGGGCTTCAGTGTCAAGCACATGATGGTCACCAACACGAGGGGTGTGTTCGGCGACGTCAAGGGTACGGTCGTGGCCGATCCGAACGACCTCGCGAACTCCGGGGTCGAGGTGACGATCGGGGTGGCGAGCATCGACACCCGTAACGCCGACCGCGACACGCACCTGCGCAGCGCCGACTTCTTCGACGTCGAGAAGTTCCCGACGATGAGCTTCAAGTCGACCAAGGTGGAGAAGCGGGGCGAGGGGTACGTGGCGACCGGGCAGCTCACGATCAAGGGTGTGAGCAAGGAGATCGCGTTGCCGTTCACGGTCAGTGGGCCGATCACCGACCCCTGGGGCAGCGTCCGCTACGGTCTCGAGTTCGAGAAGGTCAAGATCAACCGTAAGGATTTCGGGCTGACGTGGAACAACGTCATGGAGACCGGCGGTCTGGTCGTGGGCGAGGAGGTCACCATCGAGCTCGAGGTCGAGCTGGTGAAGCAGAAGCCCCAAGAGTAGTTGCTGGCCAGGAGCTGACCGTCGTTGTCCCCCGCCCGCCTCGGAGTGCGGGCCGCTGACGAGCGAAAACTGGCGTGGGGGGAGATTGGCGTTGGGGCCGCGGGTGCGGCCCCTTCGTCGTACCATGGGAACCGATGCGCGTGGTGCCGGCGTACCGCAGCCTCGGTGCGGAGCTCGGTTACAGGGCTGAGCGGGCGAGGCAGGCTCTCACGGCGTGTCGCCTGTGCGGCCATGCGTGCGGCGTCGATCGCCACCGGGAGCTGGGTCGGTGCCGGACCGGTACGACGGCGGTTGTCGCGTCGTACGGGCCCCACCACGGCGAGGAGGCGGTCCTCTCGGGGTGGCGTGGCAGCGGCACGATCTTCTTCTCGTGGTGCAACCTCGGGTGTGTTTTCTGTCAGAATGCCGACCTCTCCCAGCACGGCAAAGGTCGGAAGACCGCTCCGGCTGTACTGGCCAGCGTCATGCTGGCGCTTCAGGAGCAGGGGTGCCACAACCTCAATCTCGTGAGCCCCACGCACGTGCTACCGATGGCTCTCGAGGCGTTGGCACTGGCGTCGGCGGCCGGCTTGGAGCTGCCGTTGGTTTGGAACACCGGCGGGTACGAGTCACCCCAGGCTCTCGCACTGCTTGACGGTGTGGTCGATATCTATATGCCCGATATGAAGTACGCGGACGAGAGCGTGGGCCGGCGTCTATCCGCCGCCGCCGACTACCCGGGCGTGAACCGGGATGCCGTGCGCGAAATGCACCGGCAAGTGGGAGACCTGGCCGTGGATCGGGAGGGCCTTGCTCGGCGTGGGCTGCTCGTCCGCCACCTGGTGCTGCCCGAGGGGCTGGCAGACACCGCGCGCGTGGCCGGGTTCCTGGCCAACGAGATCTCGCCGGATACCTACCTCAACCTCATGGCGCAGTACCACCCCTGCCACCGGGCGCGGGAGCACTCGGGGCTCGGGCGCCGGCTCACCGCCGATGAGTACCGGGCCGCTGCGGACGCGTGCCGCGGCGCCGGCCTGCGCCGGGTCGAGCTCGCCCGTTGGCTGTGAGGGAACCGGCCCACCCGCCCGGTTCACGTCGGGGGCGAAGTTGGGCCATGTCCCACCGCAGCGTTGATGGCGCGGCCGGAAACCTCCGCGCCCACCGCCGGGGTGCCGCGCG